>CAZJHS010000023.1:30211-34151 GCA_964545895.1 uncultured Chitinophaga sp.
TATCGCAACAGCGTTACATTGCCGCTTAATGTTCCGCTAACATCATTGCCACCTGTGTATGTTATTACGTATACATACACATCATCAACCGCAGGTTTGTTGAGGTAAGTGCCATCCCAAAACGATTTGGTGTTGGTTGTTTCAAACATCAATTGCCCCCAGCGCGAATATATTTTTAAACTGTATTGTTTTACATCATAAACATGTGCAGCAAATACATCATTGTAGCCATCGTTGTTAGGTGTAAATACATTGGGTACAAATATGCTTGCAGGGCAACTTGTAGCTACTTCAATGGTAGTATTGTTTTTGCAACCATGCGTATCAGTTACTTCCACACTAAATAGTCCAATATCTCTGGCCAATACCTGGTTTAAAGTAGAACCATCATTCCATAATGCTTGGTTAAAATTACCTGTTATGTAAAGCATGGTGTCTTTTCGGCAAACTTTTATTAGCGGAAATGTATTTACAATTGGTTTAGCCCATTTGCTCAGCACAATTGTGTCTGTTGCTTTGCAGTTATTATTATCAGTAACCTGCACGTAAAATTTGCCCGCTTCAGTTGTGGTAAATGTTGGGTTAATAGATTGGTCTTGCCAAGTATAACTAGCAAATACTTTATCGGTAATTATGGTGTACGAAGTTCCATCGCAAAAGGTAGCATCATCACCAATAAAAACAGCTGGGCTTGTAAAGGTATCAATAGTTATAGTGTCGGAATTATAGCAACCATTTTGATCGGTAGCTTTTAGCCAATAATTGCCTGCATTCTTAACTGTAATATTAGGTGTTTGCTCGTTAGTACTCCATAAATTATTTATTGCATTGGTTAGGTTTGATGTAAGTGTAACCGAGTTTTCTTTGCAAAAAGTTTGGTTAGGTCCTAGGTTTACGGTAGGTAGTATTTTGTTATCAATCATAACCGTGTCGTAATACAAGCAGCCTTGTTTCAAAATTTCAACCCAAAATTTACCACCACCCGTATGTGTTAAGGTTGGTTGATGAGAGCCATCATTCCAAGTGTAAGATTGTGCGTTGGTATTTGATGCATCTATTATATGAAAATCATATGGGCATAAACTTGTATCAGGGCCAATGTTTAAATTCGGATTGGGTTTATAGGTAAGCGTAATACTGTCGGAAGTAGAGCAACCATTAACAGTTACTTTTACCCAATAAACACCCTCGGGAACTGTAATACTTTGTTGTGTACTTCCAGTACTCCAAGCATAGCTTGCTTGTGCAGTTTGCACATTCATGGTGTATACAGATTGATAACAGATAAAAGAATCGGGGCCTAAAGATATATTAGGTGGATACTTGGTTCTAACAATTGTTGTATCGGTGTTAACACAATTGGTTATGGTGTCGGTTGCTGTTACAATATAAATGCCTGCAGTATCTATATTTATTGCCGCACTTGTTTGGCCTTTGTTCCATAAATATTTTTGCGAAGCAACCAAGTTGGCTTGTAACACAATTGGTTGTTTGGTGTTGCTACATATGGCAGTATCAGCAGGTATATTTGGAATTGGAAGAGGATTGCGTGTTAAATAAATCGTGTCGTAAACATAGCATGGAGCAATCCAAGTTTTTACAGTGTACATGCCCGATTGGTTAACACTTATTGTTTTGGTGTTTGAGCCATTACTCCATTGGTATGATGAACCCGATAGCGTGGGAGACAAAACCGTTGCGGTACTTGGGCTTGCACACACTGTTATATTTTGATTTTGTATGGTATCATAATCTGTGCAATCAGGGATTAATGAAACATCATCAATATAATAATAGCTCATTTTATTCCATCCGCCTCCGCTTCCTCCAGCAACACTTTGTAAATGGGTATTGTTATTTGCCGAAAAGCATCCAATGGTAATATAGCGCTCGCCCCCCGTTGCAACATAATTGGCACTAATTTTAGTCCAATTGTTTTTATCGGTTACATATCCTGTAAATGTTATTTGTGGGGTAAAGTTTAGTACGTTGCTATTGGTTGATGTAACTTGTGATGCCGAAATATACACACCTAAATTATTAGCGGCAAATTGGCTTTCATCCGCAAGGCTTACATACATTTCAAACTGATAAGTTTTACCCGCAATAAGGTTAGTGCTGAGCATACTTTGCATGTATTCTCTGTATCCAGCATATTGTCCGCTAGATTCAATATTCATGTATACGCCAATGTAGGCATCGCCAGTATGTGCACTTTGCGTACCTACAAAATTAGATGGCACATCAGGTAATCCTGGGCCATTTGCAACACAAGCGTTAAAATAATCAGCAGTACCTAACGTGGCTTGTACCCAATTAAAAGGCAAACGTCCATCATTTCTGGATGTAGGACATTGCGGGTAAATTTCAAAACTAGGATTTTGAACAAGGTTTTGTGCTTGAGCCAAATTGGCCACACCCAAAAGTATTAACAACGCACAAAACCATTTAAGCATCCTATAAAAATCCTTAACAAATAACCTTAACTCAGACCCAAAAAAAAGCCCCGAAGTTGTATTCTCGGGGCTTTTTAATCATAATTTAAGAGGCTTAGCAAAACTCGTTGAAGGCAGCTTCTAAATTAGCTGCAATCATCTCTGCGCTACGCCCTTCAATGTTGTGGCGCTCAATAAAATGAACCAACTCGCCATTTTTGTATAAAGCAATACTTGGGCTTGATGGCGGGAATGGTGCAGTAAACTCGCGTGCTTTGGCAACAGCTTCAGTTTCTTGACCAGCAAATACCGTAAGTAAGCTACTTGGTTTTTTGGCAGCATTTTCAACAGCTTTAATAACACCTGGGCGGCAAGTTCCAGCAGCACATCCACATACCGAGTTAAAAACTAATAACTTAGTTCCTTCTTGGTTAGTTAATTCAGATTCTACTTCTGTTGCTGTCATTAAACTTTTAAATCCTACGTTCTCTAATTGTTGGCGCATTGGCGCAACTAACATTTCTGGATATGGCATATCTTTTTTATTTTTTTGATGAATGTATTTTGGTAAATCAACCATTAAGCCAAAACAACTTGGCCTGCATAATTGTCATTACTACACGCAAAGGTAAAAGAACCTTTGTTAACGTAAAATAAATTTTCATTATATAGTTATAAATACTACTTTCGCAATCCTTTAAGATTTAAATATTTATGTCTGAATCAACAACACGTTTACCTTACAAAGTAAAAGACATCTCACTATCAGAGTGGGGCCGTAAAGAAATTACACTTGCCGAAGCAGAAATGCCAGGCTTAATGGCCATCAGAAAAGAGTATGGCCCACAACAACCATTAAAAGGCGCACGTATTGCTGGCTGTTTACACATGACCATCCAAACTGCAGTTTTAATAGAAACATTGAAAGCTTTAGGTGCTGAAGTTACCTGGAGTTCATGCAATATCTTCTCAACTCAAGATCACGCTGCTGCTGCAATTGCTGCTGCTGGTATTCCTGTTTACGCATGGAAAGGTCAGAACGAAGAAGAATTTGACTGGTGTATCGAACAAACTTTAACTGCTTTTGAAGGTGGTAAAGCATTAAACATGATTTTAGATGATGGTGGTGATTTAACCAACATGGTTTTTGATCGTTACCCTGAGTTAACTAAAGATATCAAAGGTTTATCAGAAGAAACTACTACTGGTGTTCATCGTTTATACGAGCGTATGAAAAAAGGTACTTTAGTTATGCCTGCAATAAACGTAAACGATTCTGTTACTAAATCTAAATTTGATAACAAATACGGTTGTAAAGAATCATTAGTTGATGCTATTCGTAGAGCAACTGATATTATGATGGCAGGTAAAGTTGCTGTTGTTGCTGGTTACGGTGATGTAGGTAAAGGTTCGGCAGAATCGTTACGTGGTGCAGGTGCACGCGTTTTGGTTACTGAAATTGATCCAATTTGTGCTTTACAAGCGGCTATGGATGGTTTTGAAGT
>CAZJHS010000024.1:0-33718 GCA_964545895.1 uncultured Chitinophaga sp.
GTTGGCATGACTACCTCTCTTTTAATTGGCGCTTGGCTAAAGCGGGTGCTTTAATAACCAACACAAAAAAGCCCCTTACTACTTTGATAGTACGGGGCTTTTTTCTGATTGAATTACAAGTTAGGCCTTAATTCTTTGCTTAATACTTTCCATTTCAACACGCATGCTTTTTAGCATATTCATGATGCTTTCTAAGTTTAATTCTTCTTCTTTTTTATCAGATACGTTTAAGGTGCATACAAACTGCCAAATCTCTAACACATCAACCAACGGAACTGTGTAAGCATCGTAGTTTTTATTATCAGAGTGAAGCTCCAGTATATTACCTTTTTTAAACACACGTTTGTATACAATACCTTCGTCTTTGGTTATTAAAACATAAGTTGTACCGTTGGCAATTTCGCTTGGCGATTCCACAAATTTACCAACCACATAACTGCCATCTTGCAGTGGTGGCATCGAATCACCTTTAATAGGAAACGCACGATGTTTTCCGGTAATTTTAAATGGCAAATTCATATTAGGTAAACTCTCAAAATACTCGGGGTCGCTGTAGCCATTTAAATAACCAGCCGATGCACGTGCTGTTACTACTTCAACCAAATCATTATTATTGGCATCAACCATAATTGGAAATAAAATACGGTTTTGCCCTACTTTTAATAATGATGCGGTATCAACCTTGCTTAAATCGCATTTAAGTAAAGCATCAATAGCTACATGAAACATGCTGCTTAATCTGATTAAAATATCTACAGGAGGATCGGCCCGTTCTTCTTCGTACGAACCAATGCGTGCACGTGTAATATTTAACTTGTCGGCTAACTGCTGTTGACTCCAGCCTTTTAGCGAACGTAAATGCCTGATATTGTTTGAAATTTTGCTCATACTAAAATTATTAGCACAATAATACTAAATTTATTGGTAAACTTGCAAGCATATTTATTTGGTTGATTACACTCCCCAAGTACAATAGGTATTTACATTTTTTGATTGCACAAAAAAGCCCAGACGTTTTAGTCTGGGCTTTTTACTTTTAGTATTTTTTGTTGCTTATTGCTTTTCGCCCATGGCTACAATTCCTTGCTCCATGTGGTAAGCACCACTTTCTAATTTACTGCGTATTGCACTAAATGCATTAATGGTTTCTTTTACATCTTCTAAACTGTGTGATGCTGTAGGAATTAAACGCAATAATATCATACCTTTTGGTATAACTGGATAAACCACTACTGAGCAAAATAAGCTGAAATTCTCGCGCAAATCTTGCACAACACCTGTGGCTTCACCAACAGTTCCTTTTAACATTACAGGAGTAACCATGGTGTTGGTATGTCCAATATCAAAACCGTTCTCTTTTAAACCGCCTTGCAATGCACGAACAATAGTCCATAATTGCTCTTTATATTCTGGGTGATTGCGAATTAACTCTAAACGTTTTAATGCACCTTTTACAATTGGCATTGGAACCGACTTGGCATAAATTTGTGAGCGTAAGTTGTAGCGTAAATATTTAACTACTTCTTTTTTACCCGCAATAAAACCACCAATTAAGGCCATACTTTTAGCAAATGTGCCAAAGTATAAATCTATACCATCGTTGCAATTTTGCTCAAAACCTACACCTCTTCCGCCTGTACCAATTGCACCAAAACCATGCGCATCATCAACAAATAAACGGAAATCGTATTTTGATTTTAAGGCTACAATTTCAGCAATATTTCCTTGCGAACCTGTCATGCCAAAAACACCTTCGGTAATTACTAAAATACCTCCTCCTGTTTCGTCAGTTATTTTTTTAGCACGTACTAATTGTTGCTCTAAACTAGCCGCATCGTTGTGTTTGTACAAAAAGCGTTTGCCCATGTGTAAGCGCACACCATCTACAATACAAGCATGACTTTCGGCATCGTATACAATCACATCATGTCTATCAACTAAAGCATCAATGGCACTTAACATACCTTGGTAACCGTAGTTTAATAACACTGCATCTTCTTTACCTACAAAATCTGCTAATTCGCGATCTAATTGTTCGTGAAAAGTAGAGTTTCCGCTCATCATACGAGCACCCATAGGGTAAGCTAAACCAAACTCTGCAGAAGCTTCGGCATCAGCCTTACGCACTTCTGGATGGTTAGCTAGGCCTAAGTAATTATTTAAACTCCAATTTAAAACTTGTTTGCCACGAAAAATCATTCGCGGACCAATTGGACCTTCTAATTTAGGGAACATATAATAGCCGTATGCGTCATCAGCATGTTGGCCAAGTGGGCCGGCTTTCTTTTGTAGCTTTTCAAAAATATCCATGTTATATTGGTAATAATTGGCCGCAAATCTAATTTAATCAACGACATTTTATAACTAATTTTAATCACACACCTTGTGCATAGCGGCTTAAAACAAGCACCTTATTTGCAAGCGTAAATCGGTAATTTTATTTCCGTTAATTTGCTCAAGGCCACTGCTTATGGTATTTACATTGCTATAAATGGTACTGCTGTATTTGGCCCAAAGCTCTGTTTTACGACTTAACTTAATACGCGCCACCAAATAGTAACGTACGCCACTATTTTGATACATGGGTACCGAATATTGGTATAACACATCGTTTTCGGCAGCGTAAACACGGGCATTATAATCCTCAACAGTAAAATAAGCTAACCTAAAAATGGCACTTATACTTTTGCGCGGTGCACTCCAATTTATATCTTGAAAAATAACTGTACCCGTTTTATTTGGGGCAATATCATCACTAAAAACAGTATGCTCTACCCTACTTTTGGCTGTAAAATTTAACGCCATTTTATATTGCGCATTAAACCTAAATACTGTTCTGTTTTGATAACTGAGGTAATCTACTTTTTCGGTATTTAACGATTGATTTTTGGTTTTATACTCGTGCCTTAACCTAATATAAAACTGAGCTGTTTTAGTAGGATTAAATTGCAACTCTCCTAAAGCATCAACCCCATTACTTGGCCCATCAACCAAATAACGTAACCATGCACTTTTGTAAATATCAACATAGGTATTTAAAATCCATTTTCTATTAAAGCGCAAACTGGCTCCTGTGTATACGCCTTCTTCATTTCGACCATCGCTGTTTTCGGCAAATGGGTTATTAAATGTGGCTTGATAATTTTTAGCAAAATTACGATACAATACCATCACATCTAAATTAGCATCGAGCGAAACATTTAACCCTGATGTAAACGCAAAGGCTTGATTACTGCTGTGCGAAAACTCACCAAAAAAATTTGCATTGCGCCATTGGTATTGATAATTAACGCCTGTATTTGCCAAATATTTACCTGTAAAATTATACAACTGAAATGGTTGCGAACCTGGCAAAAAGGTAACATTGTAACGGGTTTGTAAATGTGTAAAACCAATGTTTCCGTTTTTAAATTGCCATTGTGCGTTACCTCCATAAATGGTTTGAAACACATTATCTTTAGTGGCCCACTCGGTTGCTGTACGATGAAAACCACCTAAATTAATGCTGCTAAAATAATCTTGCGAAGCCAACGTATCGGTGCCTGATGTGTAGGTTGTGCTTAAATATTTTGCACTAACAAATAGGGTAAGTAAAACATTCTTTTTGCCTAAACCAATTGCAGCTCCGCGTAAAAATTCGTTCTCGTTTAACGAGCGATATGGCCTAATAGGCAAATAGCTTCTGCGTGCATTTAAAACAAACGCACTTTTGCGCGATGACATGCCCGAACCAAAAGTTAAACCTTGTCCAAAATTAACTTGATAATCGCCCAAGGCAATGGTTTTAATTACTCCTTTACGAGGGCGGTAATAAAAATGTATGGAGTTAAAATCAAACGCATAATTACCCTTTGGATTGCGAAGCGCTTCGCCCATATCGGTTTCGGCATTGTAGCCAAAATTTAACCTGTTGCCATAGTTAAATCTGTACCTAAATACATAGCGTTGCTGGTTGCCCATGTAATAACTTTTACCTGCATCTTTTAGTTCAGTATTATAGCCTGCACGCGGCTGCATTTCGGTATCAAGCAATCCAATAATTTCGTGTTTGCCTTTACCAAGCATTTGCAAAAACTTGGTTTGATCTTGTGTCCAATCTTCATCAACCGTTGCAAAATAAGTAAGGTAATAAATGGTTAACTCATCCAATGCTTCAATGGTTTGAAGCTCGTACAGCGAAATAAAATCGCCAAATTTTTCGCGATGATTGATAATGGCATTGATGTGCACATCATCTAAAAAAATTAAACGTTGTAATTGCTCGCGGGTAGCCTTATTTAAGTTTAATTTATTACGGTTGTATTGTGCCAACTGATCTTGCAAATCGGTATAATCAGTAGTTACTTCGGTGTTTTCTATTAATCGTTCAATTAAATCAGAAATAACTTTCTCATCGCTTTCGCGCTGTTGTTGTGCAATTGCCGGCCACATCAACATCATCAACCCCAAAAATAGTAAAACACGTAAATGGTTTAACAACATGCTTAGTTTAATTTAGCTATGGGTAAACGTAAACTAACTTGTGGCAATACGCCTAACACTTGATGCACACCAGCAGCCAAATCAATGGCTAATTTATTGGCCTTTACTGTTGCGCCAAATGTAAAGCATACGGGCTGTGTTGATACGCCCATACCCAATATAAATTTAGGATTTAACTGATAGCGTATACCTGCACGAAGTATTGTTTTTTGCGTAAGCTGTTGTTCGGTTTCGGCAAGTACATGAACCTTTTCGTTTACCTGATAGTTTACACCTAACCTTGCATACGAAGGAATTTTATCGCTAACTAAATTACTCATTTTTTGTTGGGTAGGATTGTAAACCATAAAGCCTAATTGTAACTTAGTAATGGGTTTATAAGTAATGCCCATTCCTAAAACAAAAGCACCGGCATTGCCATAATCAACAATAGTAGTTTGAGCATAATTTAACTGCACACCCAATGCCACTGTTTCGGATAATTTTTTGCCCGCACTTACCACAAATCGTTGCTGATTAAAGGTACTAAAGCCATAATGATTGATGCCAAAACCAAAGTTTACCGCCTTAGTGGGCAAAATAAAACTAACATTAGATAGTGTTAACTCTTTTTGTCCAAAACGCTGAGCACTATAAATACCTCCTTGCCATTGGGTAACACTGCTTACTTGGGCCGGGTTATTTAACACCGAAAAAACACCTGATGCTGTGACACTTGCGCCACCTAACATGGCCACATCGGCACCTACAACCCCATGTATTTGCTGCGCATTAACCAATTTTAATATGCCGCATGTAATTAATAAACAGATACAAAGTTTCTTCATGTTTGCTGCTTGATAAACAATACTTTCAAAAATGGAATTTAATTATATTTTTGTTTTATAAAATTTATTTAATCACATAAAATTAATACATGGAAAACGTAATTTACTTAGTTCCCGCATTAGGGATTTTGGGCCTGGTGGTAATGGCCATTAAAAGTGCTTGGGTAAGCAAACAAGATGCTGGTGATAAAAACATGCAAGAACTTGCTGGATACATTGCCGATGGTGCAATGGCCTTTTTAAAAGCCGAATGGAAAGTGTTAAGTATTTTCGTTGCTATTGCTGCGGCTTTATTAGCATACTCGGGCACAATTCACGAAGTTAATGGTAAGCCTATCCACTCAAGCTGGATTATATCTATTGCATTTATTATAGGTGCTGTATTCTCGGCAACTGCTGGTTATATTGGTATGAAAGTGGCAACAAAAGCCAACGTACGTACAACACAAGCTGCACGTACTAGCCTAAAACAAGCACTAAAAGTTTCGTTTACGGGCGGTACTGTAATGGGCTTAGGTGTTGCTGGTTTAGCGGTATTAGGTTTAGGCGGATTGTTTATTGCGTTCTTAAACATTTTTGGCTACATGGGCGAAAACACCGTTATTACTGCTATTGAAGTATTAACTGGTTTCTCTTTAGGTGCTGAATCAATTGCATTGTTTGCACGTGTTGGCGGTGGTATTTATACTAAAGCAGCCGATGTTGGAGCTGACCTTGTAGGTAAAGTTGAAGCAGGTATACCTGAAGATGACGTGCGTAATCCTGCAACTATTGCAGATAACGTAGGTGATAACGTAGGTGACGTAGCGGGTATGGGTGCCGATTTATTTGGCTCGTACGTGGCTACTATTTTAGCAACAATGGTATTGGGTCAAGAAATTAAAGTTACCGATAATTTTGGTGGCATGTCGCCCATTTTATTACCAATGGTAATTTGTGGATTAGGTATTGTTTTCTCTATTGTAGGAACTTGGTTTGTTACCATTAAAGATGATAAATCAAACGTACAAAATGCATTAAACTTGGGTAACTGGTCGTCAATGATTTTAACCGTTGTGGCTTCGTACTTTATTGTAAACTGGATGTTACCTGATACTTTAAACTTACGTGGTTATGAGTTTTCTAAACTAAACGTATTTTTAGCTATTGTAGTAGGTACCGTTGTAGGTGCTATTATGAGTATTGTTACCGAGTATTACACAGCTATGGGTAAAGCACCAGTTTTATCTATTATTCAACAATCATCAACTGGCCACGCGACTAATATTATTGGTGGTTTATCAGTGGGTATGAAATCAACTGTTATTCCTATTTTAACTTTAGCTGGTGGTATTATGGCTTCATATTACTTTGCTGGTTTATACGGTGTGGCTATTGCTGCTGCTGGCATGATGGCAACAACTGCTATGCAATTAGCTATTGATGCATTTGGACCAATTGCAGATAACGCAGGTGGTATTGCAGAAATGAGCCAATTACCTCCTGAAGTTCGCGAGCGTACTGATAACTTAGATGCTGTAGGTAATACAACTGCTGCTACTGGTAAAGGTTTTGCTATCGCTTCAGCAGCATTAACATCGTTGGCATTATTTGCTGCATTTGTGGGTATTGCCGGAATTGATGCAATTGATATTTATAAAGCTAATGTATTAGCTGGTTTATTTGTTGGTGGTATGATTCCATTTATTTTCTCGGCATTATGTATACAAGCAGTTGGTAAAGCGGCTATGGATATGGTACAAGAAGTTAGACGCCAATTCCGCGATATCCCAGGTATTATGGAATACAAAGCTAAACCAGAGTACGAAAAATGCGTTGCTATTTCAACTCAAGCTTCTATTCGTGAAATGATGTTGCCAGGTGCAATTGCTTTAATTACTCCAGTAATTGTTGGTTTCCTATTTGGACCAGAAGTATTAGGTGGTTTATTAGCAGGTGTTACTGTAAGCGGTGTATTAATGGGAATTTTCCAAAGTAATGCAGGTGGTGCTTGGGATAACGCTAAAAAATCATTCGAAAAAGGTGTTGAAATTAATGGCGAAATGTTCTACAAAAAATCAGAGCCACATAAAGCATCTGTTACTGGTGATACTGTAGGTGATCCTTTTAAAGATACTTCAGGCCCATCAATGAATATCTTAATTAAATTAATGTCAATTGTATCGTTAGTTATTGCTCCATATATTGCTGTAGAAGGTGGTATGAAAGCAGATAAAATGATGATGATGCATGGCGAAAAAATGGAATGTCATGCAGATATGGCTGCTTGTGGCGATATGGACATGAGCCATTGCGATATGAAAATGGGCAACTGCGATTTAAGCAAATGCATGACCATGACTAAAGATGAGTGCGCTGCTTATTGCGATGAAATGAAATGCACTCCTGAGCAAAAAGAAAAATGCTTGAGTATGTATGGTGCTGATGGCAAATTTGACGAAGCTAAATGCAAAGAAATGTGCCACGCTGATATGAAAGGCGCTTGCATAGAAGGTTGCGATAAAGGCTGCACAGATGAAGAAGCATGCAAAAAAAGCTGCGATGACAAATGTGTAGATTCGCACAAAGCTGATACTAAAAAAGATTGCTGCGCTAAAGGTGGCGAAGCAAAAGAAGAGTGCAAACACTAGTTTGTTTTTTATAACCCAAAAGAGGCTGTTTCAATTCATGAAACAGCCTCTTTTTTTTATGCCTTTTTAGTGAGTGGCTTTTTAGCTATTCGCTTTTAGCAGTTAGTTGTTAAGTATTAATTTACATAAGCGCTTACCATCTAATATTGTTGAACAATTTATAAAGGACTCTTTGCTGCACATGAAATTTATGCGTATAAGAAAGTGCAGTTGTATTTGTGTTGGGATAAATAAGCGATAATGAATAGGATGTAACTTTCCCGCACCTGCCGCTGGTGGCGATTGCGAACGTTTAACTGTCATGTCAAGATAATAAAATTACGTAAACGAAATGTTAAAACACTGAAGATTACCGCCAATTACGGCAGACGGCTGTTAACTGCGGGGCTTTTTTTTCGTCTTACCATTGTCTGTCGTTTTTGGTTGCTTCTTTAGTTTTAAGTAACTCATAAAGCCATCAACTGCATCTTGCATCATTTCTCTAGTTTCTAAGTCGTCATAGCCAGGACATTTGTCTGGGTGCTGTTTGCAGTCTTCCCACATATTTTTTATTTCAAGTAAGTCTTCTTTTGTAAAGTCAAATATTTGGTCTGAAAGTATAGCATATGCACTTATTTTAGATTCGTAAGTTTCATAAAATAGAATTCTGAAAATTTCTTTAAGTTTTTGACTACAGTCCAAAGACTCCAATGCAAAAACCATAGTCCCGTTATAATTGTGGTTTTCCTTTTTAAAAATAGCTGTCAGAAGAGGTTCTAAAGCTCTATTGTCCTTGATGTCTTCTAATGCTAAGGCAGCTCGATTTCTAATACTTGAATTGTCTGAAGCAATTAGAGTTATTAAAAAATCAACAACTTCTCCACCACCAATTTGTCCAAGTCTATCAGCTGATGATTTAACTAACTCCCAGTCGTCTGAAAAAACATCTTTCTTTAATTGTTCAAATTCTATTTTCAATTTATCGTCTGTCATTTCATTTGTGTCTTGTCAGCCTTGCGGCTAACTAGTTTATAGACGAAGGTTTTCTTCGCTTATCACCCCAAATTTGGGTGTATTGGCGAAGTTCAGGTACGTTTGGTAATCTTTTTCTTTTCATGCGGTTGGCTATAATTATACATAACTAAATAAACCTTTTGTATTGGTAAATGCAAGCATACTTTTTAGTCATTGCAGCACGAATTTCTTTCGTCACTTTTGGATTATCCAAATGTTACCAAGTTCACGCGCGCGTGTTGCTACACTTTCTGATTTAGTTAAACATTTTATTGGGTCTTTATATCCTCTAACAAAATAATTTTAATTTTAAAACAGAACAAACACAGAAAATAAAATGCGCTAGCAATGAGTTTTTTTCGCACTTTTTTAACTACGTTTTCTTTTTAAATACCTTGTAAAACACCCCTCAGTCACGGCCAAGCAATGGCTCTGCATGACAGCTCCCCTAAAGGGTGAGCAACACTTCCCTACAGTACTTTTTGATTTTCAGATATTGCTTTGTTGAGTAACATTAATTATTAAGAATACAAATTCTCATGCTTGATTGTTGAACCATATTTGAAGGACTCTTTGCGGCACATGAAATTTGTGCGTAATAAGTAAGTGCAGTTGTATTTGCGTTGGGAATAAGGAAGCAATCCAGAAATGAAGCGTAGCGTAATGGCTTGGATTGCGTAGCATATAACAAGCGCAACTTATAGCACAAATTTCATAAGCCTTGAATTTTTTGCTAACTTTTTGTTTCAAGACAACTGCATAGCAATCAACGAGACAAAAAAACAATAAGCAACTACGAGTTAAAAAGTTAGGCGGTTTGGGGTGCAACCCCAAGAAAGAAAATTAACTTAGGTATCAAGACAAAATTTAAAACCCATAAAAAAAGTCGGGCAAGCCCGACTTTCGTATTTTATCTTACAATAGTTTGTTCCCTATCGGGGCCTACCGAAATTACACTCATTTTTAAACCTACATGCTCTTCTACATACTCCATGTATGCTTTAAAGCTTGCAGGTAATTCATCAAACTTACGCATGCTGGTTAAATCTTCACTCCATCCTTTAAACTCTTTAAACAATGGTGCTATTGGAGCCTCGTTAAAGTTGTAAGGTATTTCGGTTACACGTGTACCATCAATATCGTACGCATCGCAAACTGGCACTACATCAAACCCACTTAACACATCGCTTTTGGTACAAATTAAATCGGTAACACCATTAAGCATAATAGCATATTTAAGCGTTGGTAAATCTAACCAACCAGTTCTGCGCGGGCGACCTGTTGTTGCACCAAACTCAAAACCTTGCTTACGTAATTGCTCGCCTGTTTCATCGTGCAACTCAGTAGGGAAAGGACCACTACCAACACGTGTACAGTATGCTTTAAAAATACCGTATACTTTGTTTACTTTTTGAGGTGCAACACCCAAGCCACTGCATACGCCACCAGTTATGGTGTTTGATGAAGTAACAAATGGATAAGTACCAAAATCAATATCCAACAAAGTACCTTGAGCTCCCTCTGCTAATATTTTTTTGCCTTCGTTAAGTAGCTTATTAATAAAATATTCCGAACTAATAATTTGAAACTGTTTTAAAAACTCAACAGCTTCAAAAAATGCTGGCTCGTGCTCAGCTAAGTTATAGGTAAAATTAAATCTATCTAATAACAGCTTGTGGTTAGCTACTGCTGTTTGATATTTTTCTTTAAAGTTAGGTGTTAAAATATCGCCAATACGCAAACCGCTTCTGCCAATTTTATCTTGGTAAGTTGGGCTAATTCCACGTAAGGTTGAACCAATTTTATGTTCGCCTTTTTGTGCTTCGCTTGCAGCATCAACCAAACGATGCGTAGGGATAATTAAATGCGCCTTTTCTGATATGTATAAGTTTTTACGTGGATCAACACCACTGGCCATTACTTTTTCAATTTCCTTTTTTAAAGTAACGGGGTCAATTACTACACCATTACCAATAACATTAATGGTATGTTGATGAAAAATACCTGATGGAATGGTATTTAATACATGTTTTTGGCCATTAAACTCAAGCGAGTGACCAGCATTGGGGCCACCTTGAAATCTTGCTACTACATCGTATTGTGGGGTTAATACATCCACAATTTTCCCTTTTCCTTCATCGCCCCATTGGAGGCCTAATACTACGTCTATCATTATATTTTTAGTTAGTACAACTAACCTAAGTTAGCCTTACAAGTATTTAATTAATTTGCTATTTAAGTTTTTGTTACGCTTGTTCTGGTATAACCTTACTGCAAATGTTGCATTTACCATCTTTAGTTTTAGGGTTACCGAATAAATGTAACGAGTGTTCAGTTACTGTAAAATCTAACAACTCTCCCATCATGCTTTTAATTTGTTGAATGCGCGGATCGCAAAACTCCAAAATTTTATTGCAATGATTACAAATCATGTGGTCGTGTTGTTTATGACCATAAGCGCCCTCGTATCTGGCCAAGTTTTTACCAAACTGATGTTTAGTAACCAAACCCGCATCAAGTAATAAATCTAAGGTATTGTACACCGTAGCACGACTAACACGGTAGTTACGATTTTTCATGTGTACGTACAAGGTTTCTACATCAAAGTGTTCTTTGCTGCTGTAAATTTCATCTAAAATAGCAAAACGTTCTGGCGTTTTACGTTGCTGTTTTTGCTCTAAAAACGCGATAAACAGTTTTTTAACCTCATCTTTAATACTTTCGGTACTTTGGTTGGCTTGCATAGCTTACGTAAACAAAGCGGCAAAATAACACACATTTTAACGGAAATAAAATTTTAGTGAATAAGTTATGCAATAATTACGCACCAACTAAGCTAAGTCACCTAATTAACTGAAAAACAAGTCACCACTAATTTTGAAGGTACAAAATATAAAAAACAGCTAAACCATATCTTCCCTACTTACCTTAATCAAGGGGCTTGCAGCTTTAATCTTATTCATCAACTCTTCTAACTGGGCTGTATCGTATACTTCCAACTCAATATTTCCTTCAAACATACCAGCCTTTGAACCTATTTGTATGGCATGCATATTAATTTGTAATTGCTTACTTATAATATCAGTAATTATACTCACAATACCTACGCTATCAATACCCTGAACTTTTATGTGTGTAGTAAATGCACGTGCTTTTTCAAACACCTGATTGGCCCACTTGGCTTTAATTACACGGTAACCATAATTACTCATTAAACTTATGGCGTTAGCGCAATTAGTTCTATGTATTTTTACGCCTTCGCCAACGGTAATAAATCCAAAAATTTCGTCACCTGGTATTGGGTTACAACACTTACTAAAGCTATAAGGCAAATCAGTATCATCGCCAATAATTACACCATCTTTGGGTATATCCTTTTGGGCTGCTTTGTGCTCTTTTTGTTGTTTTACCTCTTGCTGATGTTCTAACTTTTGTTGCTTAACATACTCTAATATTTCAGCAATATGAATTTTGGTTTTATCAATTTTTTCATCAGCAATTTGTGCATATAACTCGGTAACAGTTGGCAATTTGTAATAGGCAATAATATCTTGCAAAGCCTCGCTGTTGAAGTTTATTTTTTCTTGGGTAAACTTTCGCTCTAATATTTCTTTACCCATAGCAGCAGCACGCATTTTTACTTGCTTTTGCCAATCGCGTATTTTACTTTTTGCTTTGGCTGTTACTACGTAGTTTATCCACTCTTCTTTAGGCGCTTGTTTAGTTGATGTTAAAATCTCAACCTGATCGCCATTTTGCAAGGCATAATTAAGTGGCACCAATTTATTATTTACCTTACCACCAATACAGGTTTCGCCAAGTTGCGAGTGCACATCAAAGGCAAAATCTAAAATGGTAGCACTTGCCGGAAGCTTGCGTAAATCTCCTTTAGGAGTAAACACAAAAATCTCATCGGCAAAAAAGTTCATTTTAAAATCGTCTAAAAAGTCGAGTGCGTTTTGCTCCGTGTTTTCTAAAATTTCGCGCACACGGGCAAGCCATTCTTCTAATCCTGCCTCTTGTTTAGCCGTATTACTATCCTTATATTTCCAATGGGCGGCATAACCTTTTTCAGCAATTTCATCCATTCTTCGGGTACGCACTTGCACCTCAACCCATTTACCTTTTGGTCCCATTACGGTAGTATGCAAACTCTCGTAACCATTGGCTTTTGGCGTACTTACCCAATCGCGCAACCTATCAGGATTTGGACGATAATGATTGGTTACAATTGAATACACATTCCAGCAATCCGATTTTTCATTTTCGTACTCCGAGTCGATAATAATACGGATAGCAAACAAATCATACACCTCTTCAAAAGGGATGTTTTGTTTTTTCATTTTATTTAAAATAGAATGTATTGATTTAGGTCGTCCTTTTACCTCATATTTAAAACCTTCGGCATCCAACTCTTCCAACAACGGTTCAATAAACTGCTTAATGTAGCGGTTACGCTGTGTTTTGGTTTCTTGTAATTTGTGCTTTACAAAACTGTATTTATCGGGCTCAAGGTACTTGGTAGCCAAATCTTCCAACTCTGTTTTTATAGCATATAAACCCAAACGATGTGCAAGTGGCGCATACACATATTGTGTTTCGCTGGCAATTTTAAGTTGCGATTTAGGACTCATCGAATCCAAAGTGCGCATATTGTGCAACCTATCGGCAAGCTTTATTAAAATAACCCTAACATCATCACTTAAAGTTAACAGTAGTTTTTTAAAGTTTTCGGCTTGTATCGATTTGTCTTGTTGCTCAAACACACCCGATATTTTGGTTAAGCCATCAATAATGGTTGATACCTTTTTGCCAAAATTAAGTTCAATTACATCAAGCGTTACATCGGTATCCTCTACTACATCATGCAACAAAGCACAAATAATAGAAGTTGCCCCCAAACCAATTTCTTCGCCACAAATTTGGGCAACAGCTAACGGATGAAAAATATAAGGTTCGCCCGATTTCCTGCGCATGGTTTTGTGCGCATCAACAGCCATTTCAAAGGCCTTACGAATTTGCTTACGATCGTTATTATCTAAATTGCGCCTGCACGCTTTTATTACATTGCGATAGGCTTTAACAATTTCTTTATTCTCTTTTTCAATATCAATTACAGGCTGCATATAAAATACGTATTGCTATACAAGGCAAATGTATGGCTTTTGGTTGATTGCCCCTTAGCCAACCCACCACGATATCAACAGTAATATTGGTTACTATCACTTAAAATAATACAGTTGGACAAGGCTTGCTTTAAACCTAAAAACAAAGTGCAAAAAAAATTTGCATAAAATAAATTTAGGCTTACATTTGCAGTCCTTTAAAGGCGCATGTGGCGTAATTGGTAGCCGTGCCAGACTTAGGATCTGGTGCCGAGAGGCGTGGGGGTTCGAGTCCCTCCATGCGCACAACAACAACTTAAAAAAGACTGACCTAAAATCAGTCTTTTTTTCTTAATACACTTTTTGATTATGAACGTTACTTTCGATAAAAAAGATGCCCTAAACGGCACCATCACCGTAAATATTTCTGGCGCTGATTACGCTAAAGAAATTGATAACAAATTAAAAGAATATCAAAAACGTGCTAACATACCAGGCTTCCGCCCGGGTATGGCTCCTAAAGGCATGATTGAAAAAATGTACGGAACAACCGTTTTGCTTGAAGCTATTAACAGCTCGGCAAGCCAAGGTTTGTTTGAGTATATTGAAAACAATAAATTAAACATTTTAGGCCAACCAGTTTTAAACGAAGAAACTAAGGTTGACGAATTAGTAAAAGGCAACGATTACGTATTTAAATTTGATGTTGGCTTAGCTCCTGAGTTTACTTTAAACATATCTGATAAAGATGTGTTTACTAAATACAAAGTAGTTGTTGACGAAAAACAAATTGACGAAGAAGTTGATCGTTTACAAAAACGCTCGGGTAATTTAATTGAAGTAGATACAACTACCGAAGAGGATATTGTATACACTACTATGACTGAATTAGACGAGAATGGTAACGTTATTGAAGGTGGCGTACACTCAGATAGCACTCCAATCTTAATTCAATCAATAAAAAACGAAGCCATTAAAAATGAGTTTTTAGGCTCAGTAAAAGGAAAAGAATTTGATGTAAACGTGTTTGATTTGTTTGATAACGACCAAACTGAAATGTCGCACGCATTAAACATCAACAAACTTACCGTTGCCGATATTAGCAAAAACTTTAGAGTTGTTGTTAAAGAAGTAAAACGCAACGAGAAAGCTGAACTTAACCAAGAAACTTTCGACAAAATGTATGGCGAAGGTGTAATTAACTCTGTAGAGGAATTACGCGCTCGTATTAAAAATGAGTTAGAAGAATACTTTGGTGGCCAAGCAGACCATTTAGTTGAGCACGAAATGCTTGATACTTTAGTAGCAAAACATAACATAGAGTTACCTGATGCATTTTTAAAGCGTTGGTTAATCGATCGTCATGCTGATAAATTTACTACCGAAAACGTTGACGAAAACTACAGCAACGAAGCTAACTACTTAAAAAATCATTTGTTTGAAGAAAAGGTATTAAGCGAAGCTGGTGTTAAGGTTGAAGAAGCTGATATTAAAGCTGCTGCTTTAAACCATACCCGCAGCATGTTTGGTGCATACGGTAGCGCTGGTATTAGCGATGAAATGCTAGAAGGCATTATTGAGCCTAGCATGAAAAAAGAAGATTACCGCAGCCGCATGATTAATCTTGCTGTATCGCAAAAAGTACGCGAGGTAATTAAAAGCAAAATTACCATTGCCGAAAAAGAAGTAAGCACTGAAGAGTTCTTTAAAATTGTGGCTACACACAACGAAGAGCATCACCACTAAAATTTTAGTTTATAATATAAAAAGACGCAACATGGTTTGCGTCTTTTTTTTTGCAAGCGCTGAAAGCGCGAAATATTATTGCGAGGTTGTGAAACTCCTCGCACAAACAAACAGCAATAAAACGCCCTGCCACCGCCAATAAACTGACATCAAAATACGTTAACCTAAGCGGTGTGTACACTAACCGATAACTTAATCAACAATTGGCAGGTTTTATGTCAGTAAAATCAATTGGCATAACAGTTGAAACTTTAAAGCAACTTTATATATTGCAAACAAATAACATAAACATTTTATGATGGACCACGGAAGAGAATTTAGAAAATACGCTGTTAAACATAAAGGTATTAGCAGCCTTGCAGTTGATGCATACATGGAAAGTTCTGTTGAAAACATGACCCGTACGGTTATTGAAGAACGTCCGATGAATTTTAGAGAGATTGATGTATTCTCTCGCTTAATGGCCGACCGTATTATATTTATGGGTATGCCTATTGATGATTATGTAGCAAACATTGTGCAAGCACAATTGCTTTTTTTAGATTCGATGGATGCGCGTAGAGATGTGCAAATGTACATTAACTCGCCAGGCGGAAGTGTATACGCAGGCTTAGGCATTTACGATACCATGCAATGGATTAACCCTGATGTAGCAACTATTTGTACAGGTTTAGCTGCAAGTATGGGTGCCGTTTTACAATGCGCAGGTGCTAAAGGCAAACGTACAGCATTACCTCATGCCCGCATCATGATTCATCAACCTTTAGGTGGTGCACAAGGCCAGGCTAGTGATATTGAAATTACTGCTCGCGAAATTCAAAAACTGAAAAAAGAATTGTACGATATTATTTCAGAACATAGCGGCCAACCTTTTGAAAAAGTACAACAAGATAGCGACCGTGATTACTGGATGACTGCTGAAGAAGCTAAGGCTTACGGTATGTTGGATGATGTGTTAACTAAAACCAAAAAATAGGGAATTAATCTACATAAAACAATCTTTACACAAGCCAACCAAATTATATGGTTGGCTTGTTTTTTTTGTTGATATTTGCGCACCAATGAGTAAGAAAAAAGAAGAGGTTTGTTCGTTCTGCGGACGACCAAAAAGTCAAACACAATATTTAATATCAGGGCTTGATGCGTTGATATGCGAAAACTGCGTTGACCAAGCCTACCGTATTGTTAACGAAGATCAACCTAATACTGCTAAAACTACAACAGCAGAGTTTACTGGTAAATTACTTAAGCCTGCCGAAATAAAAAAACACCTTGATCAATATGTAATTGGTCAGGATGAAGCCAAAAAAGTGCTAAGTGTAGCCGTGTACAATCATTTTAAACGATTGAACAATAAAAATAAAACCAATGATGTTGAGTTAGAAAAATCAAACATATTATTGGTTGGCGAAACCGGTACAGGAAAAACACTATTGGCTAAAACATTAGCCAAGTTGCTAAATGTACCATTTTGTATTGCAGATGCAACAGTATTAACTGAGGCTGGTTACGTGGGCGAAGATGTTGAAAGTGTTTTAACACGTTTGTTACAATCGGCCAATTATGATGTAACTGCTGCAGAAAGAGGTATTGTATACATTGATGAAATTGATAAAATTAGCAGAAAAAGCGATAACCCAAGTATAACACGCGATGTAAGTGGCGAGGGTGTACAACAGGCTTTACTTAAAATTTTAGAAGGTACTACAGCCAACGTTCCACCACAAGGAGGACGTAAACACCCCGACCAAAAAATGATTGCCATTAACACAGAAAACATCTTGTTTATTTGTGGTGGTGCATTTGAGGGTATTGATAAACAAATTGCACGCAGAATGCAATCACAGGCAATTGGATTTAAAAACATAGCCTCGGTTAAAGCCGATGAAAGTAATTACTTACAATATCTATCGGCTGCTGATTTGCGCAGCTTTGGTTTAATACCCGAAATTATTGGTAGGTTACCAGTGCTTTGCCATTTAAATCCGCTTGATAGAGAAGCACTACATCGTATTTTGGTTGAACCTAAAAATGCACTAATTAAACAATACCATAAAATGTTTGAATTAGAAGGTATAAAACTTACCATTACTGATGATGTAATAAACCTAATTGTTGACACCGCAGTTGAATTAAAACTTGGTGCACGTGGCTTGCGCAGTATTTGCGAAGCAATTATGGTTGACTATATGTATGATGCGCCTTCTAACAATTTAAAAGAATTAATTATCTCAGCCGAATCGGCTAAGGATAAGCTTGAGTTAGTAAAGTTTAAGAACATTAAAGCTGCTTAGTTTTTTTTAACGTTATGATTAAAAAAGTTGGTTACAAAAAATGTACCCAACTTTTTTTTTGATATTAGCACTAAAGCATATAACTTGTGCATAGGTAAACTCAATTTTATGAAATTAAAACACAGCCTTGGGCTTATTATTTGCTTTATATGGATATCGGCAAGTCAGGCACAAAACAACCGAAATTTAGGCATGAGCAAAGCCTTAAAATTTAATTTATTAGGCCCATTCATTGGCTCACTTTCTATTCAATACGAATCAAAATTAAATAAAGACGCTTCTCTTGTTATCACGGGCAATTACTTTAAAGGCCAATCAGACCAAGGCTTTAATAATGTTACCGGTTTTGGCGCTTGCCTTGAGTACAGGTATTATGGCGGAAATGCAGATATGGATGGTTTTTATTTTCAACCCTATGCACGTTACCAATATTATAAAGATACCAAGCTGGTAGATGCTGATGCAACAATACCTGGTGTTGGTTTATTATTTGGTTTCCAAAAACGCATTGTAAAAAATATAATTGTAGATGCGTACTACGGCCCTGCATACAACTTTGGCAGTATTAGAGATGGCGGCAACACGGTTAATCCAAGAGATATTCCGCCAATTGTAAGTGGTTACTGGATGCGTGGAGGTATTTCTATAGGTATGTTGTTTAATTAATTAACAAGTATGAAAAAGATATCAGTTGTATATATATTGTTGTGCGTGGGTTTAACATCGTTTGCACAAGAAGCTAAACATAACATTAAAACCAATTTACTTAGCCCATTTTTAAACACGCTTAACATTAGCTACGAAGTACTAAAACCTAACGATAAATCAATTCAATTTGGTTTATCATTCATGAATTACAATGGCTATCTAAGTTCAGAAACCAACTATGACTATGGTTATGGCTACGGTTACGAAGAAAATGTAAAGGGCGTTGCTGCTACTTTTGAATACCGCATTTTGTTTTCAGAAAAAGGATTTAACAACACCTATATTGCTCCGTTTTTTAGAGCTATGCACTATCAAAAAAAAGCAATCAATCAAATATATGATTACACCTCATCACAAATGCCTATTTACCCAATTGCAACAGATGAGTTAAGTAAATACACAAGCATTGGCGTTGGATTTATTTTTGGCCGTCAGTTTGTATTTAATAACAAAATAACGTTGGATTTATTTGCTGGCCCTGCTTATCAAATATTGGTTGATGAGTATCGCTCTTTGGTTGATAGAAATACAAATACACAACTTAAACCAAGTAATAGCGCTAAGCTATCAAAAACAATTAACAACAGATATTTAGAAGGATATGGCTTGCGTGCAGGTATTACCTTAGGCTTATTATTTTAACACCATGAGAAAATTACTTTATACAACGGCTTTATTATTGGCCTCAAACATGCTTTTTGCCCAGTATGGTGGATTTACTCCTGTTAAACGAAATGGAATTAAGTTTAACTTACTTAGCCCTATTTATAAAAACCTAAGCATTGCGAGCCAGCATTTAATTACGCCTACCAAATCAATTAATATTACGGCTGCATACATGGATTTTAATGATTTTAATGGCAACGATAAATACAATACTTGGAACACAACAGGATTCAGTATAATACCTGAATATAGAACAAACTATACAGGATACGGATTAAATGGTTTTTATGCTGCGCCATTTTTGCGCTACATGTTTTATAAAACCAATTACGACAGAAAGGACTTTAATGGAACAGTTACAAGTTTTGGTAAAGGTCAATTTCAAAGTATTGGTATTGGATTTGTGGTGGGCAAACAATTCATCATTAAAAACAATATTTTAATTGATTTTTTTGCTGGCCCTGCTTACCAAATTTTAATACAAGATAAAAGAGATTACCGCCCAGCTCACGAAATAAATGTTGGCAGTGTATTAAGTAATGCTATTCCTGATAGATATATTTCTGGGTACAGTATACGTGCAGGTATTACCATAGGTTTAGCTTATTAAAATAATACTAACTAAAAAAGCCGATGCTGATTTACTATCAACATCGGCTTTTTTGTTTTAGGGCCGTAAGTAATTTACTTAGCCATGCTTAACTCATTAATTACATGGTTGGCTTTGGCTACTTTTTGCAGTACCCACAACACATATCTAATATCAACGCCAACACTTCGGCTATAAGTTTCATTCCAAGCATAATCATTAATGGTAGCTGTAAATGCCCTATCAAAATTAACAGCTATTAGCTGCCCTTTTGCATTCATTACTGGGCTACCACTATTACCACCTGTAGTATCTAAATTATACAGCAAATCAACAGGTAAATCATTAAGTCCTGGGTGCATGTACTCGCCAATATCGTTCGCTGCATACAATTGTCTTATGGCATCAAGCAACATAAACTCTAACGAATCGCTTTTTTCAATCACACCTTTTAAAGTAGTAAATGGCTTAGCATACACACCATCATTAGGTTCGTATCCTTTAACATAACCATAAGTAAAACGTAAGGTTGAGTTTGCATCAGGTATAAACGAACGTTGTTTCCATTGCTGTTTTACTTCAATTAAACTAGCCATTAATTGATTTAATTCGCTATCGCGTTTTTGATCTTCTACATCATAACGCATCATTTCTTTGTTTAACTCTCCTGCAAATGTTATAAGCTCATCATTGTAGCTTAACAAGGTATGAAGGTCGTTATCTATAAGCTGATTTACCTCTTTAGCATTTGCTAATTTCGATTTCATAAAAACCTCATCGGCCAACATTTGCAGTTGATCTAAACTACTGCGGTTATTTAAAAACTTAGTAAGTGATGGTAAGGCATTGGTTTGATTAAACCCAATAGCATCGCTTAGCATTTTAATTAATGCTGGCTTATCTAAATTGGCATCATACATACCTAATGGTTTTGCCATAGCTTTCTTAATAATATCACGTTGGTTTTCTATAAACGCTTTGCGCTCGGCATCGGTAGTTAATGCTTGGTATGATACACTAAAATTAGAAAGTGTTGCAGCTGCAAACACCTGAGGCGATACATTGTAAATTTGATCTAACCACATGTTTCGCGGTGCCACTTTTTGCAAGTCGGTATACAATTCGTTAATACGCGGAATTACTTTTCCGTACTTAGTATTTAAACTTGTATTGGCTTCAATAAATTGTTGCAATTGATTTTCTTCAGCACGTTTTTTAGCACTTAAACTCGCACGATTAAAACCTTGTAATTTGCCTTTAAAGTTTTTTGCGGTGTTAGCTAAACTTTTTATGCGTGCAGCATACTTAATACTTAAAGCGTAATCCTTTTTACCTAACTGCTCCATTTGATTTATTTGCCAATCAAACAAATTACTAATGTAACTAAGGAAGTATTTTTCGTGATACTCAAAAAAGCCTGCCGGTTGATTACGGAATGTGCGACCAGGATAACCTAACACAAACACAAAATCGTTTTCTTTAACACCTTTAGGATTTACAGTTAAAAACTTCACAGGTTTATAAGGCACATTTTTATCGCTATACTCTGCAGCACTTCCATCGGGTGCAACGTAGGCACGTAAAAAGGCAAAATCACCGCTATGGCGTGGCCAAACCCAGTTGTCAATTTCGCCACCATAACTTCCAATACTAACTGGTGGTACGTATACTAATCTTACATCTTTAAGCAATTTATAACGAAACAAAACATAGGTTTTACCAGTAAACATTTCAGAAATTTCGCATTGCAAAGTTGGATTGGCTTCGTTTTCTTTTTTGGTAATTGCTTTAATGTTTTCGGCAATTTTTTTCAAACGATTTACGGCATCTAATTCTTGCGTCCCGTTTAATACATCAGCACTTACATCTTTATACGATGCTGTAATTTTACACACCAAACCTTTTGCAGGAACTTCTTGCTCTTTATTTTGAGCTAAAAAACCGTATTTTATATAATCATTCTTTACATCACTTATAGCTTGTACAAAGCTAAATGCACAGTGATGATTGGTTACTATTAATCCTTCGTTACTTAAAAAAGATCCAGTACAACCACCTACGCGCACAATGGCATCAATTAAACTTGTACCACTTGGGTTATAAAGCTCTTCGGGTTTAATCTTTAAACCCGCTTTTTTCACATCAATATTCTTAAGTTCAGAAAGCGGAAACATGCCTTCTTCCATTTTTTTTGTAGTGTGTGATGTAAGCACAACACCACTTAGTGCTAGGCAAAATAGCAGTAGTAATTTTTTCATGTATTACGAATAATTTGAGGCGAAAATACAAGATAGGATTGATAAATTAAGCTAATTATCTAACACAAACTCTACGCGCCTATTAATGGCTTGTCCCTCTTCGCTATCATTGCTTGCCAATGGTTTGCTAGCCCCAAATCCTTGCCAACTTACTCTATTGGCTGCAACTCCTTTTGCTATTAAATAATCCGCACAGGCCTTGCTCCTGTTTTCAGATAATTTTTGATTGTAATCATCTTTAGCCCTATTATCTGTATGACCTAAAATGCTTACTTTAAATGTAGGATTTTTAATAAGTAAAGCCAGCAAAATATCTAACTCACGCATTGCCTCACGATTTAAATTATACTTATCAGTTTCAAAATTAACACCATTTAATCGGTAAGTTTCGCCAATGGCAAAGGCACCAACCTGAGGTTTATCCGAACAAGCACAACTCCCATTTATGGTTTGTGGTGTTAGGCAAAAATCATCAAAATAGGTAAGTATATCTACTGGTTTTACTGACTTAAATAAGAGGGCATTTAAACTATCAATGGTAGGCTGATAAACCACTTTAAGGCTATCATCAAACAATTGCTTTTGGTATGATATGGCCGAAATTTGACTAGTAATTCCTGCAAACAATTTACGTATTTTACGTTCTGATTTTATTTGAGTATAATCTGGCAAGGGTGGATACAACTGCATAAAACTATCAGCACTTTGTTGTTTAATTTGTGCGTAGGTTGCCTGCCATTCAAACAACATGGCTTTAGCCGCATCGATAGAGTTGTGGTCTGCGTTGCCAAAAAACTTTCCTATTACCAACAATTGCTCGCCACCAACTGCGGTGTATGGTTGAGATAGTTCTATAAAATCATCGTATATATTTAAACCTGCAACCGTAAAATCTATATCTGGTATCTGATTTAAAAATGTTCTTGTAACCACATCTGGCTCTTCATCAAACCAACTCCATCCCAATGATTTAATAACCTCGGCTTCTGATTTATTTAACGAAGGCATTTTCACCTTCATTTTGGCACAGTATGTAACACCTTTCTTTAGTGGTTTAGTTAACCTAATATACATATACTCGGTACCGCGTAGCGTATTGCCAATGTGCAGGGCATTGGTGCTAACCAAAGTTGGTGCACCATCAATTATAAACAAGTTTGAACTGTAATGATAATACTCGCCCTGAGGCTGAATCCAGAGGTTTACGCGTCCGTTGGTACTTTCTTCAAACCCTGGGTTAGGAATTAAATTTTGCGCACACAAATTAGAATTGCTACATACAACAACAAGTATTAGAAGTATAAAAATTACTGGGCGCATAGTGACGTAAATTAATAATTTTTGGCTAAAATATTGACACCTTTTTAGGATGATATAATCTTATATTTGCGCAACATGGTTTTAAGCCCATCTACATACACATCAGCAATTAAAGCTAAGGCTAAAGAGCTAGGCTTTTTTGATGTTGGTATAAGCAAAGCTTCGTTTCTTGAAACAGAAGCGCCTAAACTTGAAAAATGGCTACTAAATAATATGCAGGGTAAAATGGCATACATGGAAAACCATTTTGATAAACGCTTAGACCCAAGATTACTTGTAGATGGTGCACAAACAGTTATTTCGTTACTGTATAATTACTATCCACCAATAAAGCAAACCAATACAAGCCAATTTAAAGTAAGCAAATATGCCTATGGCGATGATTACCATACAGTGGTAAAAAACAAACTGATGGAATTAATGCAATGGATAAGCGAAAATATTGGTGAAGTAAGCGGTAGGGCTTTTGTTGATTCGGCTCCAGTTTTAGAAAGAGCTTGGGCCAGCAAAAGCGGATTAGGCTGGATAGGAAAAAACGGAAATTTAATTAATAAAGGCAGTGGTTCGTTTTATTTTTTAAGCGAACTAATTATTGATTTAACCTTAGAACCCGACCAAGCCATACCTACAAACCATTGTGGTACTTGCACAGCATGCATAGATGCTTGCCCAACTCAGGCTATAGAAAGTCCGGCAATTATAAATGGCAGTAAATGCATTTCGTATTACACCATTGAATTGAAAGATGCTATTCCTAACGAAATGAAAGGTAAGTTTGATGACTGGATTTTTGGTTGCGACACTTGTCAAGATGTTTGCCCATGGAACAGATTTGTTAAGCCTCACCATGAGCGTGCTTTTTTGCCCAATCAAGCCATATCAAATTACAATACGCAAGATTGGATTGAATTAACTGAAGATGTTTTCAAAAAAACATTTAAAAATTCGCCAATTATGCGAACCAAATACAACGGTTTAAAAAGAAATATTGACTACATTAACAAATAACATATTCATGAAATTAATACGCACTATACTTTCCATTATTTTTTGCGCCTTAATGCTTAACAGCAGTCAAGCCCAAATTAACCATAAGTTTAATTTTGGGGTTCGTGGTACATTAAACTTTAGTACCATTGGTACCGAAATTGCCAAATACAACGGAGGTAGCTATTACAGTGCAGGGGTATTTGGAACATATAAAATAAAAAAGAGAATTACACTTGCCGCAGAACCTACTTTTACCATGAGTAGTTTTAAAGAGCGCCAAGCCGATAATCAATTTACTTACTCAAACATAGATTTAAACCTAAACAGCTACTTTTCGTTATTTAAAGATGATGATGTGATAAGATTTTACCTTGGCATAAGACCAAGTATGTTATTAAATTTTAAAGCAGAAACATTGCTTAATGGTAACTACGTTAAAACAGATGTGGCCGCCAATAAAAACACCAATAACCAACTTGATTTCGGTATTAACACCGGATTTGCAGTTCAACTATCACCAGTAGTTAGTTTTGAGCTTGGTTACATGTGGAGCCTTACCAACCAAACAGATAATAGCCAAATAAAAGGCCGAAACTCATTAGTTGAAGCTACCTTAAAACTAAATGCAGTAGATTTAAAACAACTACTTGATAGCAAAGAAATTTCGCTAAAAACTCAAATTCAAGAATTACGCAAAGGTGCGCTATTAGTAATGCTACCGACTGTAACAGAAAAAGAATTGGCTAAATACAATTTAGAGGGAGATAAACAATACGTGATTAATGAACTTAAACTGCGCAATCACCGCGTAATTACAGAGTTTTTAAAACACTTTACTTTTACTCCTGTCTATTTCTTTTTAGATAGTAATGCGAGTAAAGTATCGATGGGACAGGTTAACGGAATATTTATAAATAAAAATCAAGAACCCGATAGTACAATTGTGCTTCCTACACCCAACAATTACTTTATTGCAAGCTTTTGTAACGATTTGTATGGGTATAGCCAACGTATAAGTTATGGATTATTTGTGTACGATGCTAAGCTTATACAACTAGGTAAACCATTTACAGTACCATCGCAAATGTTTGGATTATACAGTGATGGTGATCCTGCTAATTACTTTAAAACGCGTAAACAAAACTTTACTACCATGCCTTTTGATAGAATGGTAAAAAAACTAAATAGTAGGTTAATTAGATATGCTGATTTTGATGTGCAACAGTAATCATTCGCTGCTATTCATTCAAGGCATCAGCAATACCTTCTAACTCATTATACCACGATTGACCGTAGGCTCTAATTAAAGGCATTTTTAAGAACTTATACACTGGCACTTGATGTTGATTACCAAGCTCGCATGCAGGCTTGCATACATCCCATTTATGATAATTTAGGGCATCATAATCACCCACCTTATTTACTCTTATAGGATATAGATGACATGACAGTGGTTTTTGATAGGAAATTACACCTGCTTTCCATGCCTTTTCAATTCCACAACTAAGTATACCGTTTTCATAAACAGCAAAACTACATTCACCAGTAGGTAAGCATGTAGTTACTAAATCGCCATCTTTATCAACCTCACTCACCCCACGGCTATTTATTACCTTTAAGCCATCAGCCGACAAATACGGCTTAATAGCTGGCAAGATTTCGTTTAAAACAACTATGTCTTCCTCTGTAATTGGAGCACCAAAATCTCCTTCCACACAACAAGCGCCTTTACAAGCGTTTAAATCGCAGATAAAATGCTTGTCAAATAAATCCTCTGATAACAGTGTATTTTCGTGAATAATCATCCTTATAAAAACAAAAAAACGGCTAGGTTATTCACCAAGCCGTTTAGTTTATGATATCGCTATCAATTAATTTTCTTCTGTTGCAGGAGCTTCAGGTGCAGCAGCTGTATCTTCTTTTTTAGCAGCTGGCTTACGACCTCTACGAGTTGTTTTCTTAGCTTCAGCTTTGGTAGCTTTTTCAGCTAACATTGCTTCGTTAAAATCAACTAATTCAATAATACTCATTTCAGCATTATCACCCTTACGATTAGCTAGTTTTAAAATTCTAGTGTACCCACCTGGACGATCACCAACTTTTTGAGCAACTGGGCCAAAAAGTTCTTTAACTACTTCTTTACTTTTTAAGTAGCTAAATGCAGTCCTTCTCGAGTGAGTGTTGTCATCTTTCGACTTGCTAATTAGAGGCTCAACGTATTTTCTTAATTCTTTAGCTTTAGCCAAAGTTGTAGTAATACGCTTGTGCAATATTAATGAACCAGCCATGTTTGATAACATCGACTTACGATGCGGAGCTGTTCTTCCTAAATGATTAAATGTTTTACCGTGTCTCATCTCTTTAATTATTAGTTATTATCGGCTCGGAATGCCCACAACAACAGTTTCTTTATTATTCTTCGTTGCCTAAATACTTAGCTACATCCATACCAAATACTAAACCTTTTTCTCTAGCAAGTTCTTCAAGCTCTGATAATGATTTTTTACCAAAGTTACGGAACTTCAATAAGTCACCAATTTCGTAGCTTACTAAATCGCCAAGAGTTTTAATATCAGCAGCTTTTAAGCAGTTGTATGCACGTACTGATAAATCAAGGTCAGATAAAGGGGTTTTTAAGATTTTACGAATATGTAATACGTTTTCATCAACTTCTTGAATAACTTCTTTAACTTGAGTATCCATTGTTATTAACTCATCAGAGAATAACATGAAGTGTTGAATTAATATTTTCGCTGCCTCTTTTAAAGCTTCTTCTGGATGAATAGAACCATCGGTAGCAATCTCAATTAAAAGTTTTTCGTAATCAGTTTTTTGCTCAACGCGAAAATCTTCAACGCTATATTTTACATTTTTAATTGGAGTGTAAACAGCATCCATTGGGATTAAACCAATTGGTGCATCTTTAGGTTTATTCTCGTCAGCAGGAACGTAGCCTCTACCTTTTTCAACGGTAATTTCAAGTTCTAAATGAACCGAAGGATCCATTCTGCAAACAACTAACTCAGGATTTAATACTTTGAAAGTGTTGGTGTGTTTACCAATTTCACCAGCCAAAAATTGATCTTGGCCTTTAACATTGATAAAGATTTTTTCGTTATCAACACCGTCAATAATACGTTTGAAACGAACTTGTTTAAGGTTCAAAATGATCTCAACTACATCCTCAATTACTCCTTTTATGGTAGAGAATTCGTGATCAGCTCCAGTAATTTTTACCGAAGTGATGGCAAAACCTTCTAAAGATGAAAGAAGAATTCTTCTTAAAGCGTTACCAATGGTAACACCGTATCCTTTTTCCAAAGGGCGGAATTCAAACTGACCAAAAAAGTCAGTTTCTTTATGCATAATAACTTTATCCGGTTTTTGAAAAGCGAGAATGGCCATGTTGTATTTTTAATTATTATTTTGAGTACAATTCAACGATTAATTGTTCCTTGATATTCTCAGGAATTTGATCTCTTTCAGGCATTGCTAAGAAAGTACCTTTCATCGCTTTACCGTCCCAATTAATCCAGTTAAATTTCGAAGCACTATTGTGAGCTAAAGAATCAGCAATAACTTCTAAAGATTTTGATTTCTCTCTAACTTCAATAACATCACCTGGGCGTAAAGTATACGAAGGAATGTTAACCATTGCACCATTAACAGTAATGTGGCAGTGACTTACTAACTGACGCGCAGCAGAGCGAGTTTTAGCAATACCCATACGATATACGGTATTATCTAAACGAGCCTCTAGGTATTTTAACAAGTTTTCACCAGTGATACCTTTTTTACGTGCAGCTGTTTCAAAAGTTTTATAAAACTGACGCTCTAATACACCGTAAGTGTATTTTGCTTTTTGCTTTTCGTATAACTGAATAGCATATTCAGTTAATTTTGTTCTCTTACGAGAATTACCATGCTGACCAGGAGGTGTACCTCTTTTCTCGAAGTTTTTATCCGGTCCGTAAATTGCTTCTTTAAATCTACGAGCAATTTTGGTTTTTGGTCCAATATATCTTGCCATTGTTCTTTTTTCTTAATCGTACCAATAATTACACTCTTCTCTTTTTAGGAGGGCGGCAACCGTTGTGCGGAAGTGGAGTAATATCTCTAATTGATAATACATCTAATCCTGCTGCTTGCAAAGTACGGATTGCAGACTCACGTCCTGATCCAGGTCCTTTTACAAACACGTCTACCTTTTTCATTCCTGCATCCACAGCAACTTTGGCGCAATCTTGTGCAGCCATTTGTGCAGCGTATGGAGTGTTCTTTTTAGAACCACGGAATCCCATTTTACCTGCTGAGGCCCAAGATACCACCTGACCAGTTGAATTGGTGATGGAGATAATAATATTGTTAAAGCTAGCTTTAATATGCGCTTGACCATTCGCGTCAATCGCTACTACTCTTTTTTTGCTTACTTTTTTATTTGGTGTAGCCATTTTAATGTTATTATTTACCTATTACTTGGTTACTTTTTTCTTACCTGCAACAGTTTTACGTTTTCCTTTACGGGTACGTGCATTTGTACGGGTACGTTGACCTCTTAAAGGCAAGCCTTTACGATGACGTAAACCACGATAGCAACCTATATCCATCAAACGTTTGATGTTAAGTTGTTTTTCAGAGCGTAGTTCACCCTCAACAGTTAAACCTTCGGTTATGTACTTACGAATTTTGCCTAACTCATCGTCATTCCATTCGTTAACCTTTTTACTAAAATCAATACCACACTCAGTTAAAATGTGCTGAGCGGTTGATCTTCCGATGCCATAAATGTAGGTAAGTCCTATCTCACCTCTCTTGTTTTTAGGCAAATCTATACCTGATATACGAGCCATAGTTCTTTATTATCCTTGACGTTGTTTAAACTTTGGATTCTTTTTGTTAATTACGTAAATTCTTCCTTTACGTTTAACTAAAACACAGTCCTCACTGCGTTTCTTAACAGATGTTCTAACTTTCATCGCGTTTCGTTTACTTATATCTGTAAATAATTCTACCTTTTGATAAATCATATGGCGACATTTCCACCGATATCTTATCTCCTGGTAATATTTTTATGTAGTGCATTCTCATTTTTCCCGATATGTGGGCAATGATCTCATGACCATTTTCAAGTCGCACTCTAAACATTGCATTACTCAATGCTTCTATAATTACTCCGTCCTGTTTTATCAGTGACTGTTTTGACATATTTGCGTTTATAAGGGCTGCAAAAATAGCAGATTGTTTTTAAATTGCAATTTTTATTTTATGCGGCTCCAACTGCACTACGTCCACGCATCTTTCCTGACTTCATCAATCCATCGTAATGTCTCATCAATAAGTGACTTTCGATTTGTTGTAAAGTATCCAATACAACACCTACTAAAATCAATAATGATGTTCCTCCGTAGAATTGAGCAAACTGGCTATTGATATTTAATATACCTGCTAGCGATGGTAAAATTGCTACAGCTGCTAAAAATAACGAGCCTGGCAAAGTTATATGCGACATGATATTATCAATAAAGCTTGCAGTTGCTTGTCCAGGCTTAATACCAGGAACAAAGCCACCGTTACGTTTTAACTCATCAGCAATTTGTGTTGAGTTAACTGTAATAGCTGTGTAGAAGTAGGTAAACAATACAATAAGAATAGCGAAGGTTGCATTATAACCAAACGATGTTGGATCAGCAAACGTCATTAAGCTTTGCATTGCACCAGACTCTGGAAAGAATTGTGCTATTGTTGATGGAATAAACATTAATGCTTGAGCAAAAATAATTGGCATTACACCTGCAGTATTTACTTTTAAAGGTAAGTACTGGCGAGCACCTTCGGTAGTACGATTTCCAACAATACGTTTAGCGTACTGTACCGGAATTTTACGTGTACCTTGTACCAACATAATAACACCCATTATAATAGCAAACAATGCTGCTAACTCAACAAGGAATATTACTAATCCCCCACCCGACTCAGTGAATTTGAAAACAAATTCATCTTTTAAAGCGAAAGGTAAGCGAGCGATGATTCCAATCATGATGATTAATGAAACACCGTTTCCAATTCCTTTATCAGTAATGCGTTCGCCTAACCAAAGTACAAACATTGTACTAGCTGTTAAAACAACAACAGAGGTTAACATAAACATGAAGTCTGAAATTCCACTACCATCCAATGATGAGATAATAGCTCCTGGATTTTCTGATTTTAAATTTACTAAGAAACCTATTGATTGTACCGCTGTAATAGCAATGGTTAAGTAGCGGGTAATTTGGTTGATCTTTCTTCTTCCGTCTTCGCCTTCCTTTTGCATCTTTTGGAAAGTAGGAACAGCCATAGTTAATAACTGTACTACAATTGATGCAGAAATGTAAGGCATAATGCCTAATGCAAAGATTGATCCCCTTGCAAAAGCTCCACCCGCAAACATATTGATCAACCCAAAAATACCACCTGAAGCCTGGTTTGCAGAGCCTTGAAGTTGGTTAGGGTCAACACCGGGTAATGTAACATAAGTACCAACTCGGTAGATAACCAACATCCAGAAGGTAAACACTAACTTGTAGCGTAAATCTTCAATGCGATAAATATTTTTTATGGTTTCGATCAGTTTCTTCATTGGTATTAGATTGTTTCTGCTTTTCCACCTGCAGCTTCAATAGCTTTGATTGCTGAAGCAGAGAAAGCATGAGCTTTTACTTGAATAGCTGATTTTAACTCACCACGACCTAATACTTTAATGACACCGTTTTTAGAAACAAAACCGTTGTCAATAAAAGTTTGGAAATCGAATGAGGTTAAGCCTTTTTCATCGGCTAACGTTTGTAAACGGTCTAAGTTAACTGGAACAAACTCAACTCTGTTTAAGTTTTTGAAACCAAACTTAGGTACACGTCTGTATAAAGGCATTTGACCACCTTCAAAACCACGTTTAGTTGAAGTACCAGAACGAGAGCCCGCACCTTTGTGACCACGTGCAGCAGTTCCACCTTTTCCAGAACCTTCACCGCGACCAACGCGTTTACCTTCTCTATGTGTAGCCCCTTTAGCAGGGCGTAATGTATGTAATTTCATTGTTGTTACTGGCTAATTAAATGTTTTCAATTTTAAGCAAGTGAGCAACTTGTTTTATCATACCCAAAACTTGGGGAGTTGCTTCTTTTTCAACTGTTTGATTTAATTTGGTAAATCCCAATGCTCTTACAGTTCTTTTTTGACCCTCAACCCTGTCGATGGTGCTTTTAACGAGTGTAATTTTTACTTTAGCCATTGTATTAACCATTAAATACTTTCTTTAAACTAATACCTCTAGTTTGTGCAATTGTAAATGCATCACGCATACTTAATAAAGCATGGATAGTTGCTTTTACCACATTGTGAGGGTTAGATGAACCTTTTGATTTAGCCAAAACGTCTGTAACACCGGCACTCTCAAGAACGGCACGCATCGCACCACCCGCAATAACACCAGTACCATGTGACGCTGGTTGAAGATAAACACGTCCTCCACCAAATTTGCCTAATTGATCATGTGGTACAGTTCCTTTTAAAATTGGAACTTTAACCAAATTTTTCTTAGCATCATCAATTCCTTTAGAAATTGCATCAGTTACCTCGTTAGCTTTACCTAAACCATAACCTACAATGCCATTTCCATCACCCACTACAACTAGGGCCGAAAAGCTAAAGGTACGTCCACCTTTGGTTACTTTCGCAACACGGTTGATAGACACAACCTTTTCTTTTAATTCTATATCGCTAGATTTTACTCTTTTTACGTTTGCTGTTGACATAACTTTTGATTGGTTATTTTAGAATTTTAAACCACCTTCTCTTGCGCCTTCGGCTAAGCTTTTTACGCGGCCATGGTACAAGTAACCATTACGATCAAACACGCAAGTAGTAACTCCAGCAGCAATTGCTTTTTCTGCTAACGCTTTACCAACTAATGCCGATTGCTCGATTTTGGTCATTTTGTCTTTAATTGATTTAGATGAAGCTGATGCTAACGTTTTACCGTGTACATCATCGATAAGTTGTACATAAATATCTTTATTGCTTCTAAATACTGATAAGCGTGGGCTTTCAGGTGTACCGAAAATACGACTGCGTATTCCCTTTTTGATTTTAAGTCTTCTTTGAACTTTTTTTCTAAGTACTGACATAGCTTTCTCTTATTATTTAGATGCCGTTTTACCAGCTTTTCTTCTAAGTACTTCACCAACAAATTTGATACCTTTACCTTTGTATGGCTCAGGTTTGCGTAAGCTACGAATTTTAGCAGCAACCTGTCCTATAAGTTGTTTATCACAACCTTCAAGGGTAATAATTGGATTTTTACCTTTTTCTGTTTCAGTTTTCACTTTTAACTCACCAGGAACCTGGAAGTAAATATGATGTGAGAAACCTAAGGTAAGATCAAGAATATTTCCTTCGTTTGTAGCTTTATAACCTACACCCACTAATTCTTGTTTTACTGTGTAACCAGTTGTAACACCAAAAACCATGTTGTTTAACAATGAACGGTATAAACCATGCATTGCGCGGTGTCTTTTTTGTTCAGTAGGGCGGGTTACAATAATTTCGCCATTCTCTACTGCTACATTTATCTCAACATCTACTTGTTGAGTCAATTCGCCTTTTGGTCCTTTTACAGTAACCAAATTACCGCTTGATATTTTCACATCAACTCCGGCAGGCAATTTAATCGGTGCTTTTCCTATACGTGACATTTTACTACCTCCTGTTGATTAATAAATGTAACATAATACTTCACCGCCAACATTGTTAGCGCGTGCCTCTTTATCAGTCATTACACCTTTTGAGGTAGTTAAAATAGCTATACCTAAGCCGTTAATAACACGTGGCATGTTACCAGTACCTACGTACTGACGTAAACCTGGTGTACTTACGCGCTCTAGTTTTTTAATAGCTGGAGTTTTGGTTACCGGATGGTACTTCAAAGCAATCTTAATAGAGCCTTGGTGAGTAGTTGAATCTTCGAACTTGTAATTAAGGATGTAACCTTTGTCGAAGAGAACTTTGGTCATTTCTTTCTTCAAACGAGAAGAAGGAATCTCAACAATGCGATGGTTTGCCTTGATCGCATT
>CAZJHS010000025.1:0-32573 GCA_964545895.1 uncultured Chitinophaga sp.
CTTGAAATCAGTTGGTTTAAAAAAATTATTTTCCTGTAAACTGCCTTTCCCTATATTTGCCAAAATCTAAACAACCTTGAATAAGTCAATCAATAAATTCCCCGCTGTTTTAGTATTAGCAGACGGTACAGTATTCAAAGGCACTTCTATTGGAAAAATTGGCACCACCACAGGCGAAATTTGTTTCAATACCGGAATGACCGGTTATCAAGAAGTATTTACCGACCCATCTTATTACGGACAAATTTTAATTGAAACCAATGTACACATTGGTAATTACGGCATTCATACCGATGAGGTAGAATCTGAAGATATTAAAATTGCCGGATTAGTTTGTAAGCAATTTAATGTACCCTTTTCGCGCAAGGAGGCTAGCATGAGTGTACAAGAGTATTTTACGCTTAATAACTTGGTAGGTATTGCCGATATTGATACACGTGAAGTGGTTCGCCATGTACGTAGTAAAGGTGCCATGAATGCAATTATATCGGCCGAAAACAAAACGGTTGAAGAGTTGCTTCATGAGTTAAACAATGTACCATCAATGGAAGGCTTAGAACTTTCATCAAAAGTATCGACCCAAGAAACTTACTACCTTGGTAACCCCGAGGCTAGCAAACGTGTGGCGGTATTAGATTTTGGTATTAAAAAGAATATCCTTCGTAATTTGCTACAAAGAGATTGTTACTTAGCTGTATTTAATGGCAAAACAAGCTTTGACGAGTTAATGAAATTTAAACCCGATGGTATTATGCTAAGTAATGGACCTGGCGACCCTGCCACCATGACCTACGCAGTTGATACAGTAAAAACCATCTTGGCTAATAATGTACCTACATTTGGTATTTGCTTGGGTCATCAAATTTTGGCCGAAGCTAATGGCATCTCTACCTTTAAAATGCACAACGGACACCGAGGCTTAAATCACCCAGTAAAAAACTTAATTACTGGCTTGTGCGAAGTTACCTCGCAAAACCATGGCTTTAGTGTACGAGCTGAAGATGTAGCTAAAAATACAAACGTGGAGGTTACACATATAAACCTAAACGATAATACAGTAGAAGGAATTAGATTGAAAGATAAAAAAGCATTTTCGGTACAATATCACCCCGAAGCTGCTCCTGGCCCGCATGATAGCCAATATCTTTTTGATGATTTTATTAAACTGATGAACTAAACTTAGTCACTAAAAATAGATTATAAAAAATTAACCACTAATAATATGAGTTCAATAATTGACATTCACGCTAGACAGATTTTAGATTCGCGCGGTAATCCAACCGTTGAAGTAGAAGTAATAACTGAAGAAGGCGCAATGGGCCGTGCTGCAGTACCAAGCGGTGCTAGTACTGGTGCTCACGAGGCTGTTGAGTTACGTGATGGTGATAAAAAAGTATACATGGGTAAAGGCGTTTTAAAAGCCGTTGAACATGTAAACAATGAAATTGCTGAAAAACTAATTGGTCGTGATGTATTTGAGCAAAACGATTTAGATCGTTTAATGCTTAAATTAGATGGCACTGATAACAAAGCTAAACTTGGTGCAAATGCTATTTTAGCAGTATCGTTAGCTTGTGCAAAAGCTGCTGCTATTGAAGCCAACATGCCTTTATATCGTTATGTAGGTGGTGTAAATGCAAACACTTTGCCTATTCCGTTAATGAATATTTTAAACGGAGGTTCGCACGCTGATAACTCAATCGATTTTCAAGAGTTTATGATTGTGCCTGTTAAAGCTGATAGCTTTAGCCAAGCATTACGTATGGGTACCGAAGTATTTCATCACCTAAAAAATGTATTGAAGAAAAAAGGTTACAGCACTAATGTGGGTGATGAAGGAGGTTTTGCGCCAAACATTCCATCAAACGAAGAAGCGATTGAAACCGTATTAAAAGCTATTGAAGAAGCAGGATACAAACCAGGTAAAGATATTTACATTGCTATGGATGCTGCTACTACCGAGTTTTACGATGAAAAAACTGGTTTATATACCTTTAAAAAATCGGATAAACGTGAAATGGATTCGGCCGGAATGGTAGCTTATTGGAAACAATGGACCGATAAATACCCGATTATTTCTATTGAAGATGGTATGGCTGAAGATGATTGGAAAGGTTGGGCTGAATTAACTAAATCTATTGGTAGCAATGTACAGTTAGTTGGCGATGATTTGTTTGTAACCAACAGCAAACGCTTACAAAAAGGTATTGACAAAGGTGTTGCCAACTCAATACTAGTTAAGGTAAACCAAATTGGTAGTTTAACAGAAACTATTGAAGCAGTAAACTTAGCTACGCGTAATGCTTACACCAATATTATGAGCCACAGAAGTGGTGAAACTGAAGATACTACTATTGCTGATTTAGCAGTAGCTTTAAACAGTGGTCAAATAAAAACAGGTTCGGCCAGCCGTACTGATAGGATTGCTAAATACAACCAATTACTTCGTATTGAAGAAGAGTTGGGTAAAAATGCTTACTACCCAGGTAACGATTTTAAGTTTATAAAATAATACCTGATTTTATAAAGTAAAAGCGGTCTCGAGGTTTCACTCGGGGCCGCTTTTTTTTATGGTATACATTAAACAACACTGTTTTAAAAATTGTGATTAACTAAAATAACCTCCAGCACATTTTAGTTTATTTTTGATGTTGAAAATGAATTGGACCAAATTAATTACAAACAAATACATTATTGCTACTGCTGCATTTATTGCGCTGTTGTTTTTTTCGGACCGAAACAGTGTGCTTGATCAATACAAATTGCGCAAACAATACAACAAACAACAAGCCGAGCACGCCTTTTACTTAGAGCAAATTGAAAAAGCAAAAGCCGAGCGTGACGAACTTTTTACCAGTGATAAAAACCTAGAAAAGTTTGCGCGCGAAAAGTACTTAATGAAAAAAGATGACGAAGATGTATTCGTTTTTGTTGCTAAAGATTCGATTAAATAGTAACCGTAATAATTAGCTTTTGCGCTTGTGCATTTCTTTAATTTGATCAGCAGAGCGTGAATGCGTATCGGCTTTATATCCTTTAAACAAAAGGTATAACCAACCTGCTACAAAACTAACTCCACCTACCGGAGCCAATGCCCCAAACCAACGCAATTTTACACCAGCCCAAAGTCTGCTGGTTGATAGTAAATATAAACTGCCCGAAAAAAAGATAATACCAATTACAAAAAATATAAAGCAGGTACGTGCAACATTTTCTTTCATGCGCCTAATACCAAAGCCTATAATAAGTAATGCTAATGCATGATAAAACTGATAGGTAACTGCTGTTTCGTATATTTCTAAGTTAACTGGTTCTATGCTATCCTTTAGCCCGTGCGAGCCAAATGCCCCGAAAATTACAGCTAAGGCGGCAAAGGCTGCTCCAGCCTGAATAATTTGTTTTTGAAGTGTAGAGTTTGTCATATGGTTAACAATTATAGTGTGTAAAAATCACAATTACCAACCCGTACATAGAATTAAATTTGATAAACGTAGAAATTACCAATGAACCGTTCGCTATTAATAGGCATTATTGCCACACTTGCATTGTTTTCGGGCATTGCTATATACTTTTACCTTAATAACATTAAGGCTAAAAACAAGCCCGCAACCGAGGCTATACCTAATGATGCATTTTTGATTTTTCAATCAAGAGATATTTTAGCATCGTGGGATAATTTTAGTAAATCAATGTTGTGGAGTGATTTAAAACAAAATGCACAACTAAAACCTGCACAACAAAGCATCGCATCACTCATCAAAAACATTGAAGAGAATGATGATATAAAAGAATTACTTTCAGAAAACACTTCGGTAATTTCGTTGCACAACAGCAATAACTTAATTAATTTTTTAGCCATTGTTGAAACCGGAACCGAAATTAATGCAAGCGATATAGCCAAGTACATGGCCACTAAATTAAATGGCCGAATGATGAAACGTAATTTTGAAAAAACGCCAGTTTTTGATGTTACTGATGGAGTAGGAAATAATTTAGTGAGTTTTAGTTTTAAAGAAAATTTATTGCTTTGCTCGCCCGATGCAAACCTGATTGAAGAAGCTTTACGTAAAATAAAATACCACATTCCCAACACAACCAAAGGCTTTGAACAAGTGCAGCTATTAGCCGAAACAGGTGCTGATGCTAACTTGTATGTAAACTATCAAAAACTGCCATTAATGTTTAACCACTTTATAAAAAGTGAATACAATGGCTTGTTTAGTTACTTTAAAAAGTTTGCTAATTGGAGTATGCTTGATGTGGAGTTAAATCAAGATCAATTTAAATTTACGGGTGTAACTTATACTGATGATTCTGTATTTCAGTTTTTAGATTTGTTTAAAAATCAAACACCGAAACAATTGCAATTGCAGCAGTTTATGCCTAAAAATACATCTATGGCTTTTCAGATGGGTTTTAGTGATTATTTAAAGTTTAATACCGAGCTAAACGATTACCTGCAAATACATCAAAAAAACAACGAGTACAGCAAGTTTACCGATAGCGTTGAAAACCGTTATGACATTGATTTAACACAAAAGGTTATTCCTTATATTGATGGTGAAGCTGCTTTGGTAATGACAGAACCTGCAGGCAGCGAATACTTAAATAATTTAAGTGCATTTATTCGTTTTAAAGATGCACCCGCCATGGCCGAATCGTTAAAAAACATGGTAAATGCGTTGGATAAAAAAGGCGAAACGGACTCGGTAACATACAGCTACCAAGGTTATACTATTGAGCGTATAAAACTTGGTAACTTTTTAAAATTGTACTATGGCGAAATAATGGAAAACATTACCTCGCCTTACTTTACCCAAATAAACGATGTTTTTGTTTTTGCTAATAATGAAAACACCTTAAAGTTCATTATTGATGAGTACCAAAAAGGCAACACTTTAGCTAACGATGAAAAGTATAAACAATACGAAAAAACATTAGCACAAAACAACAACGTAAGTATTTTTATCAGCCCATCGCGTAACTTTTTATTACCCGCAAATTTTGTAACCGATACATTCTTTAGTACGCTTAACTCAAATCAATACGATTTTAAAAAGTTTGAATTTATTAATATTCAGTTTGCCAATACCAACAACAAAGCCTTTTACACGCAAGTTCAGTATAAGTTTAATACAGTAAACACCAACGAAACACAATTGCTTTGGGCTAGTAAATTAGATACCACATTTGATGTTGCACCACAAGTTGTATACAACACTGGACTTAAGCAAAATGTAATTTTTGTACAAGATGTAAAAAACACGTTGTACTGTTTATCAACTACAGGTAACCTTATTTGGCGAAGTAAATTAAATGGCAAACTAATGGGCCAATTTATAAGTATTGATGTGCAAAAAAATGGTTCGTTATGCTACTTATTTAGCACCGATAAACAAGCTAATTTAATTGATGAAAAAGGAGTAAGTTTATACAACTTCCCGGTACGTTATCCGGGCAAAGCAATACTGCCATTTACCTTGTTTGATTTTTATAACGATAGCAACCAACAGTTTTTTGTACCACTTGAAAACAACAGAATTGTAGCCTACAAAATTAACGGACAACCACTTGCTGGCTTTATGCCAAAAGTACTAGATAGTAAGCCTGTAAGCCCTATCATGTACTTTGAAAAAGGCAGTAAAAAATACGTATACACCACATCGGCCAATGGCAATTTATGCCTGTTTGATTTAAAAGGAAAAAGCATAAAAGTACAACTTGATATTAAAGCCAAACTATTTAATTACTTGACTGATGCAGATAGTATGACAACTCAGTTTTATGTAATTGATACAGCAGGCAATACATCAAAACTATTGCTAGATTCGGTATTTAAACAAACAGAAAACGTGAGCATAGGTAAACTACCAGCTTTTGATAACATAAAAATACAGCGCGATGTAGTAACTCAAAAAGATTATTACTTGTTATCGGCAAAAAATAATTGGACTTTACTTAATACTGATTTTGCAAAAATAACAGAGGTAAACTACACCGATAGTATATTACAACAAACCTATTTTACAACCGATGCAACTGGCAAAGTAATGTTAGCCAATTATAGGGCAGCACAAGCCCAATACTATTGGTACGATATGATGGGAAAACTTTACATTGATTTCCCTATTAATGGAAACACACCGTTTAATACAGCCAATTTAATGCTGGATAAAAACAATTATTTAATAGGTGGCGATTTGCAAAACAATATTTTTGTGTACAAACTAAAATAACGTTTTTTTATGTACTTTTGGTTTTAGGTTTTATTCCTAAAACTATTATGAAAAACCATTTAATTTTATTGTTGGTACTAATTTCAGTACTGGGCACATCATGCTTAAAAGATGTGGAAGAATTGGGCAACATTAAAGGCGTTTCCGCCAATCCAACCTTCTCGTTTCCGCTTGTTAATGCCGAAGCCACTATAACTGATCTAGTGGGCAAGGTATCTACCAATTCTCATGTTATTACAGACGATAACAAACTGTTAATTTTAGTTTTTGATGCCAAAGATAGTTTGCCCGAAAAACAGTACATAACCATACCTAATGTTAATGCTGCAATTGATTTGAGTATGCCAGCTCCTGCTATACCGGTGTTTGAAGCTACAGGCTCGTTTAACATTGAGCAAAACAATACCACCCCAATAAACATGAGTGGTAACACACGTTTGGAGCGTATCTTAGTAAAAGATGGTATAATGAGTTTTAATGCATCATCATCGTTTAAACATAATGTATATGTAAAGCTAACTTACCCTGGTATTACTAAAAACGGAAACGCCTTGGTTGATAGTTTTGAGTTTATTTATAACGGAAGTCCAGCACCACAAGTAAATCGTAACATAAACATTTCAGGTTACGAAGTTGATTTTACCAATAATGGTTCTACCTATAATGTGTTTCCTTACCAAGTAAAAGTTGACATCATTCGTAATCCCGCAAACGATGTACAGTCAACAGATAAAATTTCGTTTTCGCAAAACCTTAGTGTAACAAAGTACAGCCGCATGGAAGGTTATTTTGGTAAATTTACCATTGCATCATTTAAAGAAACCAGTGAGCTTGGCGTGTTTGATAAATCTATTGATGGTAATGTATATGTAAACGATCCAAAACTTAAACTAGCTATTGAAAATACCTTTGGCTTACCTATTACTGCAAAAATAACCGATTTGTATGCTGTATCGGGATCTGGCAATATTGTTCCTATTGATGTTGATTTATTTAAAGACACCTTTACACTTGAGTACACATCAAGCATTGGCCAGAGCCGCACAACCAATTATACCATTGATAAAACCAACTCCAACATTGATGAGGTTTTAAGTTCGGCACCACAAGAAATCGTATACGAAGTAACGTTTTATGCCAACAACAACGATATCATACAAACCAATGTTTTATATGATTATACCACTGTTAAACAAACTTCAAAAATTGAACTTCCGTTTGATTTAAAAATTATAAAATACACCGTAGAAACTAAGGGTGACTTTAGCATGGGAAATTCCTTTAATAACGATTCGGGAAATTTCTTTGTGAATTGGGCCGAAGTTCGCTCCGACTTTACAAGCGAAATGCCGTTGAATGCAAAAGTTCAAGTTTATCTTGAAGATTCGGTAACCCAACAAGTTTACGATAGTATTTACAATCCTTACTTTTTACTGGCAGGTTGTAATGTTGATGCAAATGGCGAAATGGTAACACCATCAAATGCCGTAACAACTGTAATGGTAGATAAAGACCGATTGGAAAACTTTAAAAAAGCCAATCAATACCGTTTGCAAATAAACTTTAGTACCTCGCAAAACAACAATAACTCCCCTTTTGTAAAGTTTTATGCAACCGATAAAATTAAACTTAAGTTGGGCGTTAAAGCGAATACCACCTTTATAACCAAGTAAACACCATGAGAAAAATAGCATTAATACTTGCGGTTTGGTGTTTGCCCCTATTGGCTTTAGCTCAATTAGAAACCACCCTTCCTTCGCTTACTCGCTTACATCAAGCATCATACTGTAATCCGGCAATTATACCGTCATATAAAACTTCAATTGGCATACCGGCCTTGTCGGGCATTGCTATTAACCTTAATCTTACGGCTTTAAATGCCAATACAATTATAAAAAGTTTAGATAGCGGCAACATTAACCTAAACAAGGTTTACGACAAAATGAATGATGCCAATTTGGGTATTGGTTTAAATACCAATATTGAATTACTGCATGTACGTTTTAAAAGTAAAAAATATTACTACGGTATACATTTAACCACACGTGTAAGTACACAAATTGGCATATCAAAAGAATTAGTAGGCTTTGCTGCTTATGGTAATGATTATTTTGCTGGCCGAGCCATGGACGCATCATCAACTACTATAAACGCACTTGCATTTAACGAATTAGGGTTTAGTGTTGCACGTAATTACAAGAAATTTAACTTTGGTTTTAGAGGTAAAATGTACCAAGGTATAGCCACTGCACAATTACAAAAAATGCAATTTAAATGGCAACAACCCAACAACTCTACCGATGAAATTATAATAAGTACTGAAGCTAAATTAAACACTGCAAACGTTCCTTATTTGTTCGACTCGTTAAATGGCCAACCATACAAATCGGCTAGCCCAACTGTGGGTTCGTTTTTAGGTTTTAAAAACAAAGGTTTGGGTTTGGGTTTTGATTTGGGTGCTACTTACGATGTAAATAACAAGTTAACATTAGGAGCATCGCTTATTGATTTTGGATACATTAAATGGACCAACGAAACTTACAACTACACATCAAACCCAACTACAGTAAAATTTAGTGGAATGAGCTACCAACAAATTGATACAAAAGGAGCACTTGACAACTACGCTGATAGCTTGTTGAATTTGATTAAACCCACAGGCGATAACAAAACCTTTACAACATACTTACCTTGGCGTTACTTTATTACCGCCAATTATAAACTTAATACCAAAAACACTGTTGGGGCCATCATACAAGGTCGTTACTCGCTTGGTACCATGCAACAAGCCTATACGGTAAACTTTACACACAAATTTGGTAAAAAGGTAGATGTAACAACCAACTACAGCATTATAGGAAAAACCTATGCTAATTGGGGGCTTGGATTAGCCGCTAAAACTGGGGCCTTTCAGTGGTATATTATTCAAGATAATTTGTTAGCATTTTTTGCGCCTGCAAACGCACAAGTAATAACCTTTAGATTTGGCTTTAACTTAGTTTGGGGCGAGCTAAAAAAACAAAACAACTAATTTAGCAATACACACTCAGGCGCATATATTTGCGCCTTTCTTATTAAATAGAAGCAAGCTTTAACATGAAAAAAATATTAGTAGCAAACCGTGGAGAAATTGCCTTACGCGTAATGCGTACGGCAAAAGAAATGGGTATAAAAACAGTAGCCGTATATAGCGAAGCCGACAGAAATGCACTACATGTACGTTATGCAGATGAAGCAGTATGCATTGGCCCTGCGGCCTCTTCAGAATCATACTTAAAAATGGATACCATTTTAGAGGTATGTAAAAATTTAGGTGTTGATGGCATACATCCGGGTTATGGATTTTTGAGTGAAAACGCTGTTTTTGCTGATAAAGTAGCTGCAGCAGGAATTACTTTTATTGGCCCAACTGGTGATGCTATGCGTACTATGGGAAGTAAAATTGGTGCAAAACAAGCCGTATCAAAGTTTAATGTACCCATGGTACCTGGTACCCAAGAGGCACTTAGAGATATGGAAGAAGGAAAACACATTGCCGCTGAAATTGGCTATCCGGTTTTAATAAAAGCATCGGCTGGTGGAGGTGGTAAGGGTATGCGCGTGGTTGAAAACGAAGCCGAATTTGAAGAACAAATAAAAATGGCTCAGGGCGAAGCTCGCTCGGCATTTGGTGATGATGCTGTGTTTATTGAAAAATTTGTAGGCTCGCCAAAGCATATTGAAATACAGGTATTGGGCGATAACTACGGCAATATTGTGTATTTATTTGAGCGCGAATGCAGCATACAACGCAGGCATCAAAAACTAGTGGAAGAAGCGCCATCAAGTTGTTTAACACCAGAAATACGCCAAGCTATGGGCGAGGCGGCAGTAAATGTAGCTAAAGCTTGTAATTACACAGGTGCAGGCACAGTAGAGTTTTTGGTTGATGAACAATTAAATTTCTACTTTTTAGAAATGAACACGCGCCTACAAGTTGAGCACCCAGTAACCGAACAAATTGTTGGACTTGATTTAGTGAAAGAGCAAATTAGAGTGGCACGTGGCGAAAAATTAGGTTACGGCCAAGATGATTTAACAATACACGGACATGCGATGGAATTACGTGTTTGTGCCGAAGATCCATTGAATAACTTTTTACCTGATATTGGGAAATTACATACCTATAAAACGCCACAAGGTTATGGTGTTAGGGTTGATGATAGTTTTGAAGCAGGCATGGAAATTCCCATTCATTACGACCCGATGATTGCCAAGTTAATTACTTTTGGTAAAACCCGCGAAGAAGCTATTGCACGTATGATTAGAGCCATTGATGACTATCAAATTACAGGTATTGAAACCACATTACAATTTGGTAAGTATGTAATGCAACACCCTGCATTTATTGAAGGGCATTTTGATACTAAATTTATTGAAAAATATTATACCCCAGATCAACTTCAGCCAAACTACACACACGCAGATGTAGCAGCATTAGCGGCTGGTTTATTGTTTAATAAAGAAGGTAAAAAGGCCAACAATCAATCAACCCAAAATGCGGCAAGTAACCAAGAAAGTAATTGGTTACAAAACAGAAAAAATTACTAGGTAATAAATAGGTAATACACCCCAAAAAGCCACCTCGAATATCTTTTCGAGGTGGCTTTTTTGTTGGGTTAAAGTATAAATATCAGCACCTTAAAAAAATTTAAGTTTTTTTAACTAAACACATACGTAAGAAAAAGAGACAAGCCTTATACCGTAAAACAACAACTCAAATAAATCGGATTTAAAAAACATTTAATTAAGATAAAAATTATAGACCAAAATACTAGACAGAAAACAACGCGCATGTTAGCATGTTTTGCTTTTTAAGAATTTTTTATGAAATCTGTATGGATTAATTGATAAAAATCATAAAAGCAAACACAATAATAAACCACAAACATCTTTATGCGTACACTACTACACCTAAAGCCCCTCATTAACAGGGGTTGCAAAGCATTGACTTTGCTATTACTGCTTTTTTACAGCATTGGCTTAAATGCCCAAGTTGCTTCAACTGCTAATTACACATTTAGCACTGGCACAGGCGCTACTTTAACTCAAGACATGAATGGTAATCCCATTAATTTGAGTGCTGCCCCTAACCTACAGGTTCCGTTACTATCAACCACTTTAGCCACCATGGATATTGGGTTTGATTTTTACTTTATGGGAACAAGGTATTTTCAGTTAACTCCCGCCACAAGAGGTGTAATTGGTTTAGGACCATTAGCTCCATCTGTAGGAACAGTTAATTTAAACCAAATTGCTGCATCAAACGCACCATTGCTTGCTCCATTTTGGAACAACAACGCGTTTTCGCCTGCTACTGGACCCAATTTAAGAAGTACCGTTGTGGGTACCGCACCAAACCGTTGCTTTGTATTTGAATGGCGATTAATATCAACAAACAGTGGTTACTTTACTGGTGGCGATTTAGTTTTTCAAACAAGACTTTACGAAACATCTGGAATTGTTGAATATGTTTATGGTAACATGGCACTTACTGCAGGTAATGTTTCAACTACTGTTACCCAAGCCGCAATTGGCTTAACCATGAATACCAACTTGGATAACCGCTTGGCTAGTGTTACTGATTTAACAACTTATACTAACACTTTTAGCGCAAACAGTGTAAACAACGCAGTTGTATCGCAACAACGTAGCGGCACTATTGCAGGCTTTACAGGTGGTAGATATTTTAGATATAGCCCATCGTTGCCTTTAGCTCCAACAAGTTTAACCTTTTCGGGTGTTAGCAACAACAGCATGACATTAAACTGGACTGACAACTCGAACAATGAAGTTGGCTTTGCCATTTACCGCTCTGATGATGGTGGTTCTACCTATAATTACATCACTTTAGTTCCGCAAAACATCAATACATTTACTCAAACATTATTAAACTCGGGTACCAATTATCTGTATCGTGTAATTGCTGTATCTGAAGGAGGAAATAGCAGTACTTTAACAGGAAATCAAACTACAACAGCTGCAACAAATATTGCATCTACCATTACAGGCGGCAACTGGAGCGACCCTAACACTTGGGTTGGTGGTGTGGTGCCTTCGCTAACATCAAACGTTACAATTGCCGATGGTGCAACAGTGGTAATTGACAATTTAAATGCAACTTGTAACAACTTAACTGTTGGCCAAGGTGCAAGTGGAATTTTAGCTTATTCATCAAGCAATCAAGCTGCATTGTTTGTAAACGGAAATTTAACTATTGCTGCAGGTGCATCATTTACATCGGGCACCAGCAATATTCAAACACATGCATTAACTATTGGTGGATTTAACAACAGTGGTGCTACTGGAAATTTAACAGTTAATGGCACACTTAATTTAAGTGGTGCTACATCACCAACATCAGGTTCGGGCGTTATTACCACATTTGGTGGGGCAGGTAATGCAACCCTATCGGGTACAGGATCTACTTGTAACTTTTTTTCAATAACAGTTAACAAAGGTATTTTCCCTAACCCACTTCAAAACCCAATTTTAGACGTTACACGTGTTATTACCATTAGCACACCTACAGTAAGTAACTCTAGATTAAACATTACATCAGGAACATTTAAACTAAGCAGTGCATCTACACTTACTCCATACAATGGATCGCAAACATTAGTAAGCACAGGCGGAAGGTTATGGTTAAACCATGCAGCGTGTTCTGTTTCGCAAATGAGTGTTGGTACACTAACAGGTGCTGGATCTCCAACCATAAATGGAGAACTGCGCATTGATAACGGAACATTTGCTTATGGTAGTGGAAATAACACCATGACATTTGGTACTACTGCAGTTGTGTTTAATGGCGTATCAACCACATTTGGTTCGCGTTTGGTAATGAACGGTGGTACCTTAAATATGTTTGGTGCAATGGCATTTACTTCATCAACAACAGTACAGTTTGTAATTAGTGGAGGTGCTATTAATATTGATGTGCAATCGGCTAACTTATTATCATCTGCAACTTCGGCTTTTAATATTGGAGCGGCCACCACTGTAAATTGGAGTGGAGGTACTGTTACCATTGTTGACCCCTATGCAGCAGCAGGAACCACAGCGATCGTTACCATTCCTACGGGAGGACAAAAATTAGTTACTGGTGGTACATTACAAATTGGTGATGGTGTTTCGGGAACAGCTAGTGCGCCTTTAGGAAATACTACAGGCTATTTAATTAGTTTGATAACTCCAGTTTGGAATTTAGTTATAAATAATAGAACAGATTTGAGTAACACGCGTATTTGTCGTGTTGCTGCATCAACAACAAATTTGGTTTTGAATAATGTAACTGTAAATAGTAATGCATATTTAATGTTATCGACCGGAGGTACTACGGGTACTTTAGCTGTGTACGAAAACATTATTAACAACGGAACTATTGCAGGTGTTGAACCTGGTGCAACAACAACATTAGGTATATTGCAATTTATTGATTCGGTTGGCACACAAACTGTAAGTGGAACAGGTACGTTTTATAACTTAGCCCAAGTAACACTTGCTGCTGTATCGAGCACCATAAGTTCAACCAATAATATTATTTTTAACCAAACAAACCCTTTGGTTGTAAATTCAGTATTACTTGGTTCGGGTACATTAACTCACAATGGTAAATTAACCGTTGGCCGACCAGCAGTTACTCCAACTCTACAAATAGGAACTGGTTCGCCAATTGCATCTCCAGGTATGTTTGCTACGGTGCCTAATTTTGATAATACATCTTTTGCTACGGCTTACAATTATGTGAACTCGAATACAGCCTATGTAATGGGTGCGCTTAATGAAATTCCGGCATCAACCAACACGATTAACAATTTACTAATAAACACCCAACGTGGTATTACCATTAACCGCAACTTAAATGTTGTGGGCACACTTACCATGACTTTGGGTAACATTAACCTAGGCAACTACAACTTAACTTTAGGTACAGGTTTAAGTAATTTAGGTGCACTAACTTACACTTCGGGTAATATTATTTGTGGTGCTAACGGAACTTTTACCCGTTGGGTAAATACAACTGCTGCACCTACATCTGCTGCTGCTACATCGCAATACCCTGTTGGTGGAATAAGCGATGTACGCCACGCATGGATATATTTTAATACTGCCACTGCACTTTCATCTGCTGGTACAATTAGTGTTAAACATGTAAATACCGCTGGTTTAACAACCATGACTCCTTATGTAGAAAACGCAGTTAACATGGATACACGTACCAATGCTAATTGGGTTGTAACAACAGGAAATGGTTTGGCACTTGGCACCGGAACTGTATCTATGCAGCTAAGAGGAGATGGTGCAATTTTAGGTTTAACAGCGGCAACCAATTTAACAATAACTGATGCATCGGGTGCTGCATTTGCAGGTACATTTAGTGCCGGTTCGGGTACTGTTACAAGTGGTATAGTACAAAGTCCGTTAACAACACGTACTGCAATTTCAACCCTATCAGCAATAACCAATGGCCCAATTTATATTGGAGCGCCAACCGCAAATGCAAATGGTGTTGTATCGGCTACCAAATCAGGCCAATGGAACAATCCAACGGTTTGGTCTACAGGTGTAGTTCCAACATCATCAGATAATGTAATTATACCTCTAGGTGTAACACTTGCTATTGATTCGGGAGTTGCATGTGTGGCTAATACATTAATTCAACAACACACATCAATATTAAATATTACTGCAAACTCATTAACCATAAACAGAAACTACTACTTAAATGGTTTAGCAAACAATTTTGAAACGTTTGCAAAACTAAATATAAGTGGTGGTAGTTTAACTGTAGTTGGTGATGCGCTGCAAGGTGGCTTTATTCCATCGGCAAACACCATAACAAATATTACTGGAGGTACATTTACCATTGGAAATGGAACCGATTGTAGTAAAATATTAAACTTAGTAAGTGGAGCAATTTTAAGCTTTACCAGCGGTACAATTAATGTGTATGGTTCGGTAGTTTTTGGAGGTACAGTAAATCAATTAGGTGGGGCAATGAATATTTATCCACTTGGCCCAATTGGGGGACCGTATACTGCGGCAGCATCTGCTACTGGTCACTCTTTCCAATCTACAAACACATTAAGCCAATACTCAGCCGGAACTATTACAGTTGTTGACCCTCCATTTGCAACAGGTACAACAGCACATAGTATTCAAATTGGAACCTCTGGTAACTTTGTATTTACAAATACGCACACATTTATTATGGGTGATGGCGTAAGTACCGCAACAAATGGTAATCCATTTAGATGTGAGACATACTATTCATCAATGACTCCAATCCAAAATTTAACCATTAATGGTGGAAGTACGGCTAACAGACATACGGAAACAGGCAACAACAACAGCACGGCATACGGTTTACATGTTAAAGGCAACTTTTTAGTGAACGCTGGTTCGGAGTTTAGACACCTTAATTTAAATGTTGTACAAATTGGTGGGAATTTAATTAACAACGGTACGTTTACTCAAGCTAGCGCAACTCCGCTAACATTAGGCTTAGTTACCAGTTCATTACCTCTTGGTAATGTAACAATATCTGGTACAGGTGTTTTCAGAAACTTAACAGCATCACCAACAGGTTCATTTACCGCAGTAACATTACAACTTGGAGGTGCTGCCTACCGTGCTATTATCTCGCCAAATAACTTAAGTGTTACTGGTACTTTAACTTTAACTAGCGGACAATTAGATATTGGATCTAACAACTTTATACTTGGAACTGTAAGTACCAACACAGCTGCAACTTTAACACATACTGCAGGCTCACAAATATTAACCAGCGCTGGCGGTTCAGTAACGCGCGTATTCCCTACAACAGGTTTACCAACTGCTGCTGCAACAAGCTCTATGGGGCAATTCCCGCTTGGAAGATTTAACACATTGAACAACTCGGTAGAAAGACGCGATGTATTTGTATCCTTTTCGAGTGCTACGGGCTTAAGCACTGGAGGTACAATTACCTTAACACCAACTTACGCAAACGGATTTTCAGCTGCAACACCATTTACAGATGGTACGTTAACCAATGTTGATACCCGCACCAATAGCTACTGGAATTTTACCAACGCTAATTTAGTGTTAGGTGGCGGTGCTACAATGCTTATAAAAGCAATTGGCGAAAATGCGGGCATAGCAACCAATGCTTTAAATACAGCAAACACCACCTTAATGTTAGCATCGGGTATTGCTAATGGATCATACGCTGCAGGTTCAAACTTTTTATCAAACTTAGTAGCTCCTGATTTTAACAGAACGGGGTTAGCAGTTACAGATATTACAAACATAAATTACTATGGCGGTAGTAGTAGCAGTGTAAACACTGGAGGTAATTTTATTGCTGTAGCAAATGGTGAATGGAATAACCCAAATACATGGAGTGCAAATGCAGTTCCATCAGCTTCCGATAACGTACAAATACCTGCTCCATATACCGTTGTAGTTGGTGCTGCAAGCACAAACAATGCAAACAACATTACAGTAAATGCAGGTGGAACTTTAATTGCAAATAACAATGCACTAACCATAACTGGGCAAATAGTTAACTCGGGCACTATCACTTTAGGTGGAGCAAGCTTAACCATTAACAATAGTAATACGGCAAGCATTGGTATATTAAACAACACAGGTGCTACCTTAACCTTAAATGGAGGAACCTTGCAGGTTGGTCCTACTGCGGGTGGTAAAACTACTGTTACCAATACAGGAACTCTTGCCATTAATGCAGGTACATTTAATCTAAATGGAAATTTAATTTCATCGGGTACTTTTAACATGGTAAGCGGCACACTATCTGTTGATGGAAATGATAACACTGCAACAGGAAGTGTTGCCAACGGAACAGTATTAGTTTCGCTATCGGGCACACAAAATGTAACTGGTGGTACTATTAATATTATCGATCCACCATTTGCAGGAAGCGCACTAAGTTTTAGTAATACAGCAACTGCAACATGGACAAACAATATCCTACGTTTTGGTGATGGTGCTAGCACAGCAACAAGTGCTGTTGCATATACCATAACAGCTCCTGCATCACAACAAACTGCGGGTTTTGGAGTCGCCTCAACAAGTGCTAACTTGGGTAATATTATTGTTAATGGTAATGGTACAAACCGTTGGGTTACTATAAGTGGTTCTACCTTATTGGCTACATCTTTAACTATTAACGCAGGTTCAGAGTTTAGGTCGGCAGCCAACACAACCACCGCAAGTACGCTTAACATTACTGGCTTTTTAACCAATAATGGTACACTTACATCTGCCATAAATAACACCTTAACTTTATCAGGCGCATCACAAGTAAATGTAAATGGAACAGGTGTATTTAAAGTAGATACTTTAGGAGCAATTTCATCAAACATTAACAACTTAAACATAACCAATACAAGTGTTACTGGAGTTAATTTAAACATTGGCAACATAACTATTGGTGGCAATGCAACTGTAAGTGGAACATTAACATTAGCAGGTATTTTAAATATTGGTGGCAACACCCTTACTTTAGGTACTGCTCCTACCCTTACTGGTACTTTAACATTTACAAGTGGGGCAATTGTGCACAGTGCAGGTGGAGGTTTTAAACGCTGGTATTCTGCAACGGCTGCGCCTACAACTATTGCTGCAGCATCTCAATTCCCTCTTGGATTATTGTCTAACGGAACCTTATTACGCAGGGATTTATATGTTGCATCAAGTACTGCAGCATTAACTGCTGGTGGTACCATTACTGTTGCGCATACACCTGTTGCAGGTACAACTGCACTTACATCATATCCTGATGGTGCTGTAGCCAACGTAGATACAAGATCAAACACATACTGGACTGTAACAAACAATGGTATTACATCTGCAGGAACATTAACCATTAATGCTATTGCAAATGGTATTATTTCTCCAAGTGTGCTTGCTAACACAACCATGAGCACAGTTACTGGTGCTATGACAGGTACTATTGGTACTACTATTGGCACACAAGCTTCGCCACAATTAGTAAGAACTGCTGTAACCTTTGCAGGCATAGCAAGTAATCCTGATATTTATGTTGCAGCACCATCGGCCAACTTTGTTGGAGCGGTGTTTAGCACAGCTGGCGGCAGCTGGACCAACCCTGCTGTTTGGAGTACAGGAGCTGTTCCATCGGCAACTGATAGTGTTATTATTAATGCCAACCACTACATTAACTTAGATGGAAATGCAACTGTACGCAGTTTAAGTATTGCAGGTTTTGGAAGCTTAACTGTTAGTGCAAATACGCTAACTATAAATAATGTTTTAACTGGCGCAGCATCATCTGTTCTTTCTGTTAATGGGGGTACTGTAAATGTATCGGCAAATATTGCAGGTATTGGTAACGGATTTAATAGCTTAGGAAGTGTAAATATTACTTCTGGTGTTTTAGCAATAAGTGCAAGTGGTTTAAACAACAGAACATTAACAATTGGTGGCGGTACATTTAACGTTGCTGGTGGAACGGTAAGCGTTGATGGAAACATTAACTTTACTGCAGGTACTTGGCAACAAAGCGGTGGATTAATTCGTGTTGATGGAAATAATAACACTGCTGCAGGTAGTGTGCTTTCAGGTACCAATTTGGTACAACTTACTGCAACAACATTTAACGTAACTGGTGGTACATTATTAATTGTTGATCCTCCGTTTGGCATTGCTGGTCTTGCATTAAACTATAACAATGGAGCAACTAATGCCAACTGGACCAACCATACACTACAACTTGGAGATGGAATAAGTACTGATGCAGGTATTACACAGTATACTGTAAATGCGATAGCACAACGTGCAGGATTTGGATTAAGCACAACTACGGTTACTGGTACAGCACGCTTAACATTATCAAAAGTAGTGGTTAATGGTGGTGGTTTAAACCGTGTAACAACAGTTGCTGGATTAGCGTCTGCAAACTCACTTGATATATCAGATTCATTAATCATTAACTCAGGTAGTGAGTTCCGAACACTTGCATCAACATCAAACACAACTACACTTGCTGGTGCAGGTATTAATATTGGAGGTCATATTTTAAATAATGGAAAATTAGTTATTGGTTCTAACTCAACCTTAGGGTTCAGACTAAATGGATCAACCGCAACTACTACAACTCAAAACGTAACAGGTAGTGGATTATTTTTAAACGATACTGCGGCAACTTGTAATCCTTGTTTTAGTAATATAAACATAAATAACACCAGCGCTGCAGGTGTAAATTTAAGTTCATTGTCGGGAGCAATTACAATTGATCAACCATTAGGAACTGTTGGCTCTACGCTTACGTTTGGAGCAACTGCTAATTATTTAAATTTAGGTACTAATAACATTACACTTGGTAGCACTGCAAAAGCAGTAACCTTAACCGGTACATTTACTGGTGTAAATAATCTAATATTAACAAGCGGCTCAATAACCAGATGGTTTAATGCTGCAACTGCAATATCAGGCAATGTTGGTGTGTTCCCATTAGGTTTGGCCAATACGCCAATTAACTTTAACCGCTCGGTAGTGTTAACTAGTACTGCAAACCCAACCAATGCCGGCTCAGTAACTGTTGGCCACGCACCGAGCAACGGTATCACCGCTCTTGCGCCATATGCTGATGGCACAGTTACTATTGACAGACGAACCAACTCGACTTGGAATATTAGTACAAGTACCATAACAGGTACAAGTCCTTACTTAAATATTACCTTCCAAGGTTCGGGATTAAACTCAACTAATATTTCAAACATAAACGACTTGCGTTTAACAACGGGAACGGGAATAGCTGCTGGAGCTCCAGGAACAAACACAGGAACAATTTTCGACCCTATTATTAGCAGAACAGGGTTAAATGAAACCACCATCGCTGGTAGTTGGTATATGGGTGGTAACTCAACAAACCCATTAGACTTTTTACCAATTACTAACAATACAGTAAGTGGTGCGCAAACAGTTTGTGCAGGTTCAGCAGCAACTATTATTAATGGCAGCGACCCACAAAACGGAACAGGATTTTACAACTACGTTTGGCAAATGAGTACCACTAGTGCTACTGCGGGCTTTACTACGGCTACTGGTGTTAGCGTTGATAAAAACTATACCCCAGGCATCATTTCTCAAAACACTTGGTTCAGAAGGGTAGTTAGCTCTAGTATATTTACCGATACATCAGCAGCAGTTCAAATCGGAGTGAATGTGGCTGTGGCTACTAATACAGTTAGTGGTGCACAAACCATTTGTGCAGGCACTACAGCTGCTGGATTAACCGGGTCAACACCAACTGGTGGAAATGGTTCAACGTATACCTATACTTGGTTAGCTAGTACTACAAGTGCAAATACAGGTTTTGCACCAGCTACCGGAACCAACAATACCCAAAACTATACACCAAGCGGTAACATTTCGGTTAATACTTGGTACAAGCGTTTAGTAACTTCAGGAGCATGTGCTGCTGATTCTTCTGCTTCAGTTATGATTACAGTAACACCGGGTGTTGCCAACAACACTATTACATCTGCATTACAAGCTGTTTGTTCAACACCTGCCGCTTTAACTGGCACAACTCCAACTGGTGGCGACAATACTTATAGCTACTTATGGCAAACTAGTACAACAAACGCTACCGCAGGATTTAGCGCAGCAACAGGAACAAATAACACGCAAGGTTATACACCTGCAAGTATTACACAAAATACTTGGTACAGACGTGTTGTTACTTCATCAAACTGTAGTGCAGATACTTCAGTTGCGCAAATGATACTTAAATTAAATGCACCTGCAATTACATCTCAGCCAAGCAACAGCACTGTTGGTTCGGGTGCTAATACTACTTTTGGAGTTGCAGCAACGGGCGACACACTAACTTATCAATGGCAAGTAAATACGGGCAGTGGATTTACCAATATTACCAATGGTGGTGTATACAGTAATGCAACCACTTCAACATTAAATTTAACGGCTGTTATATCAGGCATGAATGGTTACTTATACCGTTGTGTAGTTAATGGATATTGCTCACCTAATGCAACATCAAATAGTGCAACACTTACCGTTAACTCTGCTCCAGCAATTACATCACACCCAGCAAATGCAAGTGTATGTAATGGTAGTGCGGCAAGTTTCTCTGTTTCGGCAACTGGAACTGGTTTAACTTACCAATGGCAAGTTGACCAAGGAAGTGGCTATGGAAACATTACAAATGGTGGTGTTTACAGCAATGCAACAACAGGTACATTAAACATTTCGGCTGCATCAACTGGTATGAATGGATACTTATATCGTTGTGTAGTAACAAGCGGTTTATCATCTAATTCAAATGGGGCAACACTTGCTGTTTCAACAGCAATTGCTGCAAACACGGTTAGTGGAGCGCAAACCATTTGTACAGGAAGTACACCAACAGCATTATCAGGTAGTACACCAACAGGTGGAAATGGCTCAACATACAATTACCAATGGATTAGAAGCACCACTAGTGCTACTACTGGCTATGCCAACGCAACTGGAACTGCTACTTTACAAAATTATTCGCCTGCTGCCCTTACCGCAAATACGTGGTTTAAACGCGTGGTAATTTCGGGTGCTTGTAGTGCCGATACATCTGCTGCAATTGCAGTTAGTGTTAATCAACCTATTTCATCAAACACAATTAGTGGTACACAAACTATTTGTGCTGGTAACGCACCTGCTCAGTTTGTTGGCGCAACACCAAGTGGAGGAAACGGAACATTTACTTACACATGGATGTTAAGCACAACAAGTGCTACTGCAGGATTTACGGCAATAGGTTCATCAAACACTATATCATACACCGCAGGTGCATTAACAGCTAATACTTGGTTTAAACGTGTGGTAACTTCTGGATCATGCTCAAACGATACGAGCGCAGCCATAGCAATTACAACTAACAGTGCAATTGCTTCAAATACTATAAGTGGTGCGCAAAGTATATGTTCGGGTGCAACTCCAGCATCATTAACAGGCAGTACACCTACAGGAGGCACAGGAACCTTTACATACTCATGGTTAGTAAGTGCAACTGGCGCAACTTCGGGATACAGTGTTGCTGCTGGCACAAACAATACGGCTAACTACGCTCCTACAAGTTTAACTGCAAACAGATGGTACAAACGTTTAGTAACTTCTGGGGCATGTAGTGATAGCTCTGCTGCAATTCAAATAACAGTAAACCCAACACTGGCAAACAACACTGTTAGTAATGCACAAACTGTTTGCTCGGGCTCTGCTCCAAGCGCATTAACAGGCACTACGCCTACAGGAGGAAACACTACTTATACATACTTGTGGCAACGTAGCACAACAAGTGCTACTTCTGGATATAGTGCTGCTCCAGGCACAAATAATGCAATCGGATATGCATCTCCTGCATTAACTGCAACCTCATATTTAAGACGCGTGGTAACAAGTGGTGGATGTTCTGATACTTCGGCTGCAATTACCATTACAGTGAATCCTGTTATTGCAAACAATACCTCAGGTTTAACGCAAGCAATCTGTACTGGTTCTTCAGTAAGTTTAACTGGTGGTACCGCAACAGGTGGTAACTCTACTTATACTTACCAATGGCAACAAAGCACAACAGGCTCTAACATTGGGTTTAGTAATGCTTCTGGCACATCAACCAGTGCTAATTATGCAAGTGCGGCTTTAACAAATACAACATGGTTCAGACGTGTAACAACTTCTGGTGGCTGTATTGATTCAAGTAATGCTGTGGCAATTAATGTGGTTCCAGCAATTACAGGAAATAGTGTTGCTGGTGCACAATCAATTTGTACTGGTGGTACAGTATCTGCTTTAACAGGAAGTAATCCTGCAGGTGGTGTAAAACTATTAAAAACAGATCGTTTTGTACAAGAATTTGATGGCGGTTTATTACCTGCAACTTGGTCGTTTACTACAACAGGTACATACACCACTTTATCTTCAACTGTTAATAGTTACTCAAGAGTGGGAACTGCAGGTGCTGTTTTTGCCAATAACTATTCAAACACAACAGGTAATGCCCAATTGATTTCGCCAATTTTTAATGCAACTGGCTTAGGCGATTCGGTTAGGTTTGATGTGGCTGCTCGTGCATACCCATCAAACCCTGATGATACCGTTAGAATTTTGGTTAACAATGGCAGTGGATTTACACCATTAGTTACTTGGACAATTAAGCAAACTGTTGATACACTTACGGGAGGTATAACAACAGGTGCAGCCAATACTGGGGCATTTACCGTACCTGCTGCTAACGACTGGTTAACTAAAGCAGTTAGCCTGCCAATTGGTACCACCCAAGTTCGTTTCGACTTTATAAGTGCATACGGAAATAACGTGTTTATCGACCGTGTGCGGGTTGACTCTGGATTATATCAATTCCAATGGGTAAGCAGTACTACTAATGCAAGCACAGGCTATAGTGCAATTTCGGGTGCTACATCAAAAGATTTCACCCCTAGCACTACTCCTACTCAAACCACTTGGTACAAGCGTTTAGTAAGCGGCATTTGTGTTGATTCATCAGCAGCAGTTGCAATTACTGTTGGCACACCAGGAACATGGACTGGTGCTACAAGCACCGCATGGAATAACACTGCTAACTGGAGTTGCCCTTCAATACCAACTTCATCAACCAATGTTACTATTCCTACTGGAGCAGCAAACATGCCAATAGTTAGTGATGCACAACAAGCTAATAATATTACCATACAACCAAGCGCAACTTTAACATTAAACAGCGCAACATCTAGGCTAAGTATATTTGGTAATATTACAAACAGCGGCACATTCATCAACAGCAATGGTATGGTTGATTTTAGCGGAAGTGCATTACAAACAATACCTGCTGGAACCTACAATAAAGTACGTGTAAGCAACACTGCTGGCGTATCTTTAGCAGGAACAACAACACTAAACGATTCATTGATATTAGCGACAGGTGTGGTAAATTTAGGTGCATTTAACTTAACGTTAGGTAACGCATCATACACTTCTGCAGGCTCTATTACTAGCTATGTTAAAATCAACGGAGTGGGTAATTTAGTTGTAAACAACATTGGTTCTACAGGTAAAACAGGTGGTGTTTTATTACCTATTGGTAACAGCACCTACAACCCTATTACCCTTACCAACACAGGTACAACAGATAATTACACGGTAAGAGTTGTTGATAGCATTACCACTACATATACGGGATTAACACCAACGGGTAGTACTATTACTGCAGGTGTAGTTAATAGAACTTGGTTTATAAACGAAGCTGTTGCTGGTGGAAGTATTGCTTCAATTACCACACAATGGAATGCAAGTAACGAACTTGCCGGTTTTAACAGAACCAATGCATACGTTGCAAGTCACAATGGTACAACTTGGCAAGCCAGCACGGCAAATGCAGCAACAGGTAGTAATCCTTACACTTTAGTACGCAGTGGCATTACAGCATTTACACATTTTGGTGTAGGTAGCGGCAGTGCATTACCTGTAACCTTAATTAATTTTGATGCTGAAAAAGTAAGTGATGCAGTACAACTAAATTGGAATACCGCAAGCGAGTTAAACAACAGTTATTTTGAAGTGGAAAGATCTGGTGATGGAATTGAATTCCAAACTACATCATTAGTTGTAAAAGGTAACGGAACAACATCAACCAAACACAACTATCAAGCTACCGATAAATATGCTGCTGAGTTTGCCAAACTTTATGGTGGTACTATTTACTACAGACTAAAACAAGTTGATTTTGATGGCAAGGTAAACTATACCAACGCTGTATCTGTAACCTTCAATAATACCATTAGCGATGTTTCATCAATGGCCTATCCAAATCCATTTAAAGATGAATTATTGGCGCAAGTAAACTTAACAGTTGCAGGCAATATTACCGTTACGATATTTGATGTTACCGGCAAACAAATTAACCACCTAAACATATTGGGTAATGATGGATTAAACACCATTAAAATTACCGATATCGAATACTTACAATCGGGTGTATATTTTATACAAATTACAGCTGGAAATAAAACAATGATGCACAAAGTTGTTCATCAATAATGTTACTACTAACTAATACCTAACTTTATAAAACAAGTTAGGTATTAGTTACTTCATACCCAACAAAAAAGCGGGCAACCCAATGGGTTGCCCGCTTTACTTTTATATAAGCGTATTAAACTTATTTTACTTCTTCAAAATCTACATCTTGTACATTTTCTGAACCAGCTGTTGCGCCTTCTGCGCCTGCATCTGCAGCACCATTATTTTCGGCACCTTGCGTTGCTTTGTACATATCTTCGCTAGCAGCAGCCCAAGCTGCATTTAATGCTTCCATGTGGGTATCAATACCTGCTAAATCTTTAGCCTCATGTGCTTTTTTCAATTCAGCAACTGCATTTTCAATAGCTTCTTTTTTCTCAGCAGGAATCTTCTCGCCATATTCTTTTAACTGCTTTTCAGTTTGGAATATTAAGCTATCAGCTCCGTTTACTTTCTCTGCTTCTTCTTTTGCTTTTCTATCTGTTTCTGCATTAGCTTCAGCTTCGCGCTTCATTTTTTCAATCTCTTCTTTGCTTAAGCCGCTGTTACTTTCAATGCGAATTTTTTGCTCTTTGCCAGTTCCTTTATCTTTAGCACTAACTTGAATAATACCGTTAGCATCAATATCAAAAGTTACCTCAATTTGCGGTACACCACGTTGTGCAGGAGGAATTCCATCTAAGTTAAACATACCAATAGTACGGTTATCTTTAGCCATTGGGCGCTCACCTTGTAATACATGTAATTGTACACTTGGTTGGTTATCGCTTGCAGTACTAAATGTTTCGCTACGTTTGGTTGGAATAGTAGTGTTTGCTTCAATTAATTTAGTAAACACACCACCCATAGTTTCAATACCTAAACTAAGTGGAGTAACATCAAGTAACAATACATCTTTTACTTCACCAGTTAATACACCACCTTGTATTGCTGCACCTAATGCAACAACCTCATCGGGGTTTACACCTTTTGATGGAGCTTTACCAAAGAATGATTCAACCGCAGTTTGTATTGCAGGAATACGAGTTGAACCACCTACTAAAATAATTTCATCAATATCGCTTGCGCTCATTCCTGCATTTTTTAACGCAGTTTTGCAAGGCTCAATAGTACGTTTAATTAAACTATCTGCTAATTGCTCAAACTTAGCACGAGTTAATGTTTTAACTAAGTGTTTAGGTCCGCTAGCAGTTGCAGTAACGTATGGTAAGTTAATTTCTGTTTGTGCCGAACTTGATAATTCAATTTTAGCTTTTTCAGCAGCTTCTTTTAAACGTTGTAAAGCCATAGCATCAGTACGTAAATCCATACCTTCTTCAGCTTTAAACTCATCAGCTAACCAATCAATAATTACTTGATCAAAATCATCACCACCTAAATGAGTATCACCATCAGTTGATTTTACTTCAAAAGTGCCAGTTCCATCTACATCGTACATTTCTAATACAGAAACGTCATGTGTTCCTCCACCGCAATCAAACACCACTACTTTTAAATCTTTTTTACCTGTTTTATCCAAACCATAAGCCAATGCAGCTGCGGTAGGTTCGTTAATAATACGTCTTACATTTAAGCCTGCAATTTCGCCTGCTTCTTTGGTTGCTTGGCGTTGTGCATCGTTAAAATATGCAGGAACGGTAATAACTGCTTCTTTAACTTCAGTACCTAAATAATCTTCAGCAGTTTTCTTCATTTTTTGAAGAATCATAGCCGAAATTTCTTGAGGAGTATACATACGACCATCAATGTTTACACGAGGAGTATTGTTATCTCCTTTTTCAACTGCGTATGGCACGCGTGATGTTTCTTTTTTAGTTTCATCAAAACTACTTCCCATGAAACGTTTGATGGAATAAATAGTGTTTCTAGGATTAGTTACAGCCTGACGTTTTGCAGGATCACCAATTTTACGCTCACCATCTTTTAAAAACGCTACAATCGAAGGAGTTGTTCTGCGGCCTTCGCTGTTAGCAATAACTACCGGTTCGTTACCTTCCATTACGGCAACACAAGAATTGGTAGTTCCTAAGTCTATACCTATTACTTTGCTCATATTTAAAGTTGTTTGCCACTACTTATCAATTGTAGTGCCATGCAGCTTTTGGCAGTTTGAGCGTATTAAAATGTCAGTTTATTATATTTTGAACAGAAAGACGGCTAAATTTTGTCAGCAAAAACTGACGTTTACTGTGGGTTTAATACCTCGGTATTTAGCATATTAATTGATGCGCTATTTACCGTTTGTGCCAAATGTGTGTATGTACGGGCCGCAAATACACCTATTCCATTATTAATGTTGGTATACTCGCCATACTTAGGAATAATGCTACCGCTGGGTGCATTAACTAACAACATTTCTTTAAAAATGCTATTATATCCAACCACTCCATACTCTAAAGAGGTAAATGTTCTGCGCACCGATGCATCAGCTTTGATGTTATTTTTATAGAACGAAACAATGGCAGTTTTGGTGATACCGGTATTGTAAAATGAACCACTTCCATCAACCGGAAATGAGGAAATTCCCTCTCCTTTTTTCAAATAAAAATCAATGTATTTTGCTTCTGCAATATTAGTTGCCAAATTTAGTTCACTGTAGTTTAATCGCACAAATAAATCAACCATAACAGCATTTAACCCTAATGATTTTATTTGATATGAAAACAGTGACGCAGCGGTATTTACCAAATCAATGCCTCCGCTTGTAGCGTTTATCGAAGTAATATTTGCTTTGCCTACTAAATCAGTGGTGGCTTGATATTCGTTTCCGGTTTCAAAACTATGAATAACCAACTTGTACTTTACGCTTGCAGCAAACCAATTGGGCATATACTCCCCCCAATAACTCGAATCTTTATTGCTAAAAAAACCAGCCTCTTTACGTGGTGCTAAACGCTTTAATTCTTTAAATGTATTTGGGTTATTACCACTTACAATTTTTACCGAAATATTTTTCATGTATAACGAATCGGCAATTTGAGCTAAATCAACAGTTGATTGACTGATGTCGTTTTGATATGTTTTTTGAATGCGAAAAATCTGGCTGTCTTGTCCCATATCAATTACAGCATATATAACTGGAGTTTCTTTCCAGGGTGCGTTTATGTCTAAAGTATTATCGCAAGAGGTAAGTGTTACTATGCTTACCAATGTTATCCAAATCAAATTTTTCATGCAGTGCGAATATAATTTTTAAAGCTTAATTGTAAATCAATTTATTATAAGTACTATTTTTAAAGCAAGTAGTTGCGTTAAATCCATTGCCTTTATAAACAAATAATACATACCTTTGATGCCTAAACACTTAGTATGAGTACTTACAAAGAGGTAAAAAAAGTAACCACCCATGTGCTTCAAGAAATGAAAGTTAGGGGTGAAAAAATATCGATGCTAACTGCTTACGACTACAGTATGGCTCGTATTTTTGATGATGCCAAAATTGATGTATTGCTGGTGGGCGATTCGGCCAGCAACGTAATGCACGGGCACGAAACCACACTTCCAATTACGTTAGATGAAATGATTTCTCACGCTGCCGCAGTAATACGTGCTGTTGACAGAAGTTTAGTAGTAGTTGATTTACCATTTGGATCATACCAAGGCAACTCAAAAGAAGCCTTAAACTCGGCCATTCGCATTATGAAAGAAGCCGAAGCGCACGCTGTAAAACTAGAGGGTGGCGAAGATGTAGTTGATTCAATTAAACGAATTTTAACTGCCGGCATTCCTGTTATGGGCCATTTAGGTTTAACTCCTCAAAGCATTTACAAATTTGGCACCTACGAGGTTAGAGCCAAGGAAGATGCCGAGGCGCAAAAACTAATTGAAGATGCTATTTTACTAGAACAAGCAGGCTGTTTTGCCATTGTATTAGAAAAAATTCCGAGCAAGCTTGCCAAGCAAGTAGCCGAAACTGTTAAAATACCTATTATTGGTATTGGTGCAGGCCCGCATGTTGATGGACAAGTACTAGTAAGCCACGATATGCTTGGTATAAACAAAGACTTTTCGCCTAAATTTTTACGCAGATACCTGAACCTTTACGATGAAATTAAAGGTGCGGTTGAGCAATATGTGCAAGATGTAAAAAGTGTTGATTTCCCCAACGAGAAAGAACAATACTAAGCAGCACAACTAACACTTAACAATTAGGTAAGTAAGCCTTACCTAAACCCAAACTAACTAATGAGTTTAAACGTATTATTTGAAGATAACCACTTAATTGCCGTAGCAAAACGCCCCGGACAAACCGTGCAACCTGAGCCAGGCAAACCAACTAGTTTGGAGGATGAAGTAAAGGCTTACATTAAAGATAAATATCAAAAACCTGGAGATGTATTTTTAGGCGTAATTCACCGTTTAGATATGCCCGTTAGTGGTATTGTGCTTTTTGCACGTACCAGTAAAGCACTTGTGCGTATGAATGAGCTGTTTAAAAACAGGAAAATTGAAAAGTATTACGAAGCCAAAGTTGAAGGTAAACCTTTACACGAAGCAGATACGCTTACCCATTTTTTGGTACGTAATGAAAATAAAAACATTACAAAAGCACATATTAGACCAGTGCCTAATGCCGAAAAAGCAACCTTGAGTTTTGAGATAAAATACCAAAACAATAACAATTGTATTTTGCGTATCAAATTACTTACCGGACGTAAGCACCAAATTAGAGCACAACTTGGGGCCATTAGCTGCCCAATTGTTGGCGATGTAAAATATGGTGCATCAAAAGCCAACGAAGATGGAAGTATAGCCTTAGCGGCAGTTGAGCTTAAGTTTGAACATCCGGTAACTAAAGCACCCGTAGATATAAAATACCAACCAAATTAGTGATTGGATGATGGAAGTTAGAGGTTAGAGGTTAGAAGTTAGCCGATATTGAACTAAGAACAAGGAACCAAAAACAGATAATTACCAAAAACAAAAATCCCTCAACCGAAATAATCGATTGAGGGATTTTTTATAATTTAATTGCTGTAATTATTAACCTTGAGCTTCTTGTTGAAGGTGTAATTTATATGCAGCTCTAATGTTCTGGAAGCGTTTTTTAACACAAGGTTTAGTGAACTCTTTACGAGCACGCATTTCCTTTACTACGCCAGTTTTCTCAAATTTCTTTTTGAACTTCTTAAGCGCTCTGTCTAACGATTCGTTTTCTTTTACGTTTACAAATATCATTTCTAAATTACCTCCTTCCTTATCGAGTCTCTTTTTATTACTAAAAAGGTTCGCAAATGTAGGGCTAATTATTAATTAACCAAACTATTCTTAATCTTTTAAAACATTACGTGCAATTACTAGCTTTTGAATTTCGCTAGTACCCTCGCCAATTGTGCAAAGCTTTGAGTCGCGATAGAATTTTTCAACCGGAAAATCTTTGGTATAACCATATCCGCCAAAAATTTGTACGGCTTCGGTTGCAGCCCAAACACAAACCTCAGATGCATAATATTTAGCCATGGCACTTTCTGTGGTCATAGGTTTATGCTTCATTTTTAAATCAGCAGCTTGTAAGGTTAACAATTCGGCAGCTTCAATACGTGTTGCCATATCGGCCAATTTAAACGAAATAGCTTGGAAACTTGAAATTGGCTGACCAAATTGTTGGCGCTCTTTTGAGTATTGTAAAGCAGCTTCATAACTACCTTTAGCAATTCCTAAACTTAACGCAGCAATTGAAATACGACCACCATCAAGCACTTTCATTGCTTGTTTAAAACCCTCTCCTACTTTACCTAATACGTTGGCTTTGGGTACACGGCAATCTTCAAAAATCATTTCAGCAGTTTCGCTGGCACGCATGCCTAATTTATTTTCTTTTTTTCCGCCTTTAAAACCTGGAGTACCACGCTCAACAACAATAGCTGTAATACCATTGCTATCTAATAACTCACCCGTACGAACAAGCACTACGGCTACATCGCCTGTAATACCATGCGTAATCCAGTTTTTCGAACCGTTAATAATATAATGGTCGCCATCTTCTTTGGCTACACACTGCATACGCATAGCATCGCTACCCGTGTTTGCTTCTGTTAATCCCCAAGCACCAATCCAATCGCCTGTGGCTAATTTAGGCAACCATTTTTTCTTTTGCTCTTCATTACCAAATTGCAAAATATGGCCTGTACACAACGAGTTGTGCGCAGCCATTGATAACCCAACTGAACTACAAACTTTAGTAATTTCTTGAATAGCCGTAATGTACTCGAAGTAACCTAAACCAGCACCTCCATATTCTTCGGGTACTAAAACACCCAACAATCCAAGTTTACCCATTTCTTGCATAGTGGCTTTAGGAAAAGTTTGCGCTTCATCCCATTCCATTACATATGGTCTGATATGTTTTTCGGCAAAATCTTTGGCCATTTGTGCCACCATTTTCTGGTTTTCGGTGGGTTCAAAATTTAATCCAGCTATACTTTCGTGTGTCATAATTCAATTTTAAAGTGGTGCAAATATATAAAAATAGGTATGCGGCAATAGTTATTTTATTTGTCAAAAAAATATCAACCAAAATACCTACGTATTGTTTTTATATTCGCGGCATGAGCCACATACTAAGCTTGCATTATTTACCTAATATTTATTGGATGCGCCAATTGCTTCAGGGCAACTGCATTATTGATGGGCACGAGTATTTTGTGAAACAAACCTACCGAAACAGAACATTAATACTTGCAGCAAATGGAGTAATGCCACTTACTATTCCGGTAAAAAAAACGGCTTCAAAAATTAAAATGATGGACTTAGAGCCAGACAATACAGTGGCATGGCAGCGCCAACATTTAGAGAGTATAAAATCAGCCTATGGTTCGGCCTCCTATTTTATTCATTATATTGATGCTTTTGAACAGCTTTATAAAACGCCTTGTACTAGTGTTTTTGAGTTTGAGTTAAACATGCTTAAACTAATTATTAAACTACTTAAAGTACAGGTTGATATTAACTTGAGTGCAAGTTATGTTGAAGCTACAGAAAATGACATTGATTTACGGGACATCATCACCCCAAAAATAAACCTTAACGAACCTTTTAAACCATACTTACAGGTGTTTACCGAAAAGTTTCCGTTTACTGAAAACCTAAGTGTGCTTGATGTTTTATTTAACCACGGACCACGAGCTAATAACTTCATTTTGTAGCTATTTCTTTTTATAATCTCCGCGTTTTACGGCTTTATAAAACTGGCCCCACGCCAATGGATCAAATATGCGGTTAGGCGGTAATTGCCCGTTGTAATAATATTTATATGCT
>CAZJHS010000026.1:0-32032 GCA_964545895.1 uncultured Chitinophaga sp.
GAAAAAAATATATCGCAGTATAAACGTTTGAAAAACGCAATTAAACCCATTGATATAAAGATAAAATACGCTTGCAAAGCACTAAACAATACTGCTATTTTAAAGTTATTAAAAAACGAAGGCAGTGGCTTAGATACCGTATCTATTAACGAAGTAAAACTTGGTTTACGCGCAGGATTTGCTCCTAACGAAATTATTTTTACACCAAACTGTGTGGGTATTGATGAAATAAAAGAAGCGGTAGAGTTAGGCGTTCATATTAACATCGATAACATTAGTATTTTAGAGCAATTTGGTGCCATTTATGGCAATTCAGTTCCTTGCTGCATTCGTTTAAACCCGCATATTATGGCGGGTGGTAACAGCAAAATAAGCACTGGCCATATCGATAGTAAATTTGGTATTAGTATTTACCAATTGCGCCATGTGGTGCGTGTAGTAAAATCAAACAACATGCACATTAATGGCTTGCACATGCACACCGGCAGCGATATTTTAGATGCAGGTGTATTTTTACAAGGTGCCGAAATTTTATTTGATTGCGCTAAGGATTTCCCTGATTTAGCCTTTATTGATTTTGGCAGCGGATTTAAAGTGGCTTACAAACAAAATGATGTAACCACTGATATTGAAGAACTAGGTCAATTGCTTGGTTCGCGCTTTTTAGAGTTTTGCAAAGAGTATGGCCGCGAGTTAGAATTGTGGTTTGAACCAGGCAAATTTTTAGTAAGCGAAGCCGGCTATTTTTTAGTAAAATCAAACGTAATAAAACAAACCACAGCTACTGTTTTTGTTGGTGTTGATAGCGGTTTAAACCACTTAATTCGCCCAATGTTATACGACTCGTACCACGAAATTGTAAACATTAGTAACCCCGATGGCAAACAACGCATTTACACCATTGTAGGTAATATTTGCGAAACCGATACTTTTGGTTGGGACCGCAAACTTACCGAAGTACACGAAGGTGATATTCTTTGTTTTAAAAATGCAGGCGCCTACGGCATTACCATGGCAAGCAATTACAATGCACGCCTAAAACCGGCCGAAGTACTTATTTACCAAGGCAAAACACACCTTATTCGCAAACGCGAAAAACTAGAAGATGTAATTTTAAACGAAGTAGAGTTTACTTTGTAAAATACAAAAAGCCACTCCTTAAAAACGGGTGGCTTTTTTATGTATAAAGAGTTTGGGCACTACCACTATGTTTCGCTGAGCTTCACTCGGAGTCGGATTAAAATCCCGAACTCGCTTCTGCGCTATCCGCTGCTATAGTTTGGCCCACTCGGCCAATCAACCCAACACAAAAGTATATCCACTACTATCCCTAACGCAAATCATCCATAATTCAATTTTACTTACCAAACAGCAACACTTTTTTATATATTGCTATCCTATTTCATCACTCACATCATGAAAAAAATATTCATCACGCTATTATCATTGTTTATGTTGCATCAAACCTTTGCACAACAAAAACTTACCCCCGAAACCTTATGGCAAATAGGCCGTGTAGGTAATCCAGTACTTTCGCCCGATGGTAAAACATTGCTGTTTGAAGTAAAAAAATATGATGTACCCACCAATAGAGGTAACACCACCGTATATACAATGCCAGCCGCAGGCGGCACTCCAGTTGAGGTTTTAAATGCCGATGCAAAGGCCTTTAGTGTACGCTTTCGCCCAGATGGACAACGCATCACCTTTTTATCAACCAAAACTGGCGATGCCCAATTATTTGAAGCCACAATTGATGGCCAAAACATTGCTCAAATTACTACTGTATTAGGCGGTATTGAAGGCTATAAATACGCCCCAGCTATGAATAACATTATGTACATAGCTAAAGTTAAATTAGAGCAAACCGTTGCCGAAATGTACCCCGATTTACCTTTGGTAAAAGCGCGTATTATTGATGGCTTATACTACCGCCATTGGGATTCGTGGAGTGACTTTACTTACAACCACCCATTTGTTGTTAGTTACCAAAATGGAGTAATTATGGGTACCGCAACAGATGTTTTGGGCGATGAAAAATACCACGCTCCTGAACCACCATTTGGCGATGAAAATGAAATAAGCTGGAGCCCCGATGGTAAAAAGTTAGCATTCTCCTGCAAAAAACTAACAGGTACGCCAAGCGCTGTAAGTACCAATACGGATATTTTTATTTACAATACAGAGACTAAAACATCAACCAACATAACCGAACTAAATAGCGGCTACGATCGTGAGCCACAATTTAGCCCTGATGGTAAAAAAATTGCTTGGTTACGCATGAAACGTGCAGGCAACGAAGCCGATAAAAACCGTTTAATGGTTTATTACTTTGCTACCAAACAAGAGGTAGAAGTAACCAAAGATTTTGACTACACCACTGATGCGTTTGTATGGACCAACAACAGCGCTCAATTATTTTTCATATCGCAGTACCAAGGCACGCGCAATATTTTCACATCAACCGAAAAGGTAAAGAAAACAGGTGCTGAATACACCGAAGTAAAACAAATTACCAAAGGTGATAACGACTATTTAGGCATTGCTTTAGCTGGTACCGAAAAAGCATATACTTTAGTAGGTGCTCGTCAAAACATGAGCAACCCAACCGAGTTGTTTAGCATCAACAAAAATGGCGAAGAGCGTCAACTAACTTTTATTACCCAACCAGTGTGGAGTAATGTAAAACAAGGTAAAGTAGAAAAACGTTGGATTACAACTACCGATGGCAAACAAATGCTTACGTGGGTAATTTACCCACCTGATTTTGATAGCCGCAAACGCTACCCTACTTTATTGTACTGCCAAGGCGGACCACAAAGTATGGTTAGCCAATATTTTAGTTACCGTTGGAATTTTCAATTAATGGCCAACAACGGATATATTGTAATTGCGCCAAACCGCAGGGGTTTACCGGGTTTTGGTAGCGATTGGAACGATGCAATTATTGGTGATTACAGTGGCCAATGCATGAAAGATTATTTAAGCGCAGTAGATGTGATGAGTATGGAGCCATTTGTGGCCAAAGATAAATTAGGTGCTGTTGGTGCTAGTTTTGGTGGTTACAGTGTGTATTGGTTAGCGGGCAATCATCAAAAAAGATTTAAAACCTTTGTTGCACATTGTGGCATGTTTAACATTGAAAGTTGGTATGGTACAACCGAGGAAATGTTTTTTGCCAACAACGATAATAAAGGACCATATTGGCAAGCACCACGTAGCAAAAACTACGATAACTCTCCACACAAATTTATTCAAAACTGGGACAGCCCAATTTTAGTAATACATAACGAAAAAGATTTCCGTGTACCATTAGGACAAGGTCAAGAAGCCTTTAATGCCGCACAACTAAAAGGTTTACAAAGTCGTTTTCTGTATTTCCCTGACGAAAACCATTGGGTAACAAAACCTCAAAATTCCATTTTATGGCAGCGTGTATTTTTTGAGTGGTTGGATTATCAACTGAAATAAAATTAGCGCTTAATATTAAATTTAGTAACAAGGTTTCGGTGTTCGCAACGAAACCTTGTTGCGTTTAAAACAACTTCAATCAGCCAATCAGAAACGATTGCTGTTAACAAGTACAAAAATGAAACACATAGGCATTATTGGTTGTGGTTGGTTAGGATTGCACCTCGCAAAACATTTCGCTTCTACCCATCACATTCACACTACGACCACATCAATCATAAAAAAAGAAAACTTGCAAGCGCAAGGTTTTGAGGCAACAGTTGTGGCTTTTTCTGATCAAGAGCTAAATCACTACGCCCCAAAATGGGAGTATTTAAAAGACTTAGAAGCGGTGATTATTACTGTTCCATTTTCGAAACAAGCCCAACAAATTCAATTACAAAATAGGTTTCAAAACATCTGTAAATTTATGGATGGATTTAAAAAGCCCATTTTTTTAATGAGCTCAACAGGTATTTATCCTGATGTGAATACGGAAATTAGCGAACATACTTTTACTGATGAAAAGCTAAATGCTAATATGGTTTTGGTTGAAAATTTGATGAAACAGCAATTTACACAAACCAACATTTTACGCCTTGGTGGCTTAATGGGCGATGATAGGTACTTGAGCAAATATAAGGTATCAAACCCCGAGCAGCCCGTAAATCATGTGCATTACCAAGATGTATGTTTGATAGTTAAAAACATGTTAGCCCAAAATTTTGTGGCTAAAACATACAATGTAGTGGCTCCATTACATCCATCAAAAAATGCTGTTATTAATTATCAAAATGGAATATTGGACAACACCATTAACGAATTTCCTTTAGGTGGCAGAGTAGTTACATCAAAACAACTTATGCATGAGTTAAACTATTCATTTGCCCACCAAGATCCTAAAAAGTTTAAGTAGTTAGCTATTGATAATGTGCTTTATGCAGCTAACTAATACCTATAATAAATACGTATTACATGCTATTGTATGCGGGGTTAATAAGGTTGAACGTTGATGAACCTTAATTATATTCATCATGAAAATTATTTTTACCCCTTTTAAAATGGCTCACATTAACCTCATGCGTGTTGTGGCTTTTTGTTGTTTGTTGAGTGCATTGGCTAACTCGGCAAACGTATTTGCTGCAACGCCACCCCAATGGGATAGCATTAAACGTTGGAATTGGGATTACAACACACCAAGTACAGGTTGGCTATTGGCCGATAGAAATATTGAATTTGTGTACGATGCGAATGGCGACTTAATAAGTGTAACGCGCGAATCTAGCTTTCCGCCATCTACCTCCATCACCAAATTTAAAACCCTTAATACTTTTAACAACAGCCATAAAGTACTTACTTCAACCACCCAAGTTTACCTAAGCAACAATTGGATTACCTATGCCGTTGTAACATTTAGTTATGATGCAAACAACAATGTAACTAACAACTTACAACAAGTAATGAATAGCGGATTTACCGCGTTAGAAACACAACGACACATTATTGCAACTTTTGATGCAAACAGTAATCAATTAACTTATTTAGACTCCTCGTACCAAGGCGCAACATGGAATATTACCTACAAGGAAAATACTTATGATGCGGCAAACAACATGACACGGAATGTAGAAAAAAATTGGTTTGAAACCCAATGGCTAGTTACCCAAAACTGGACCTGTGTTTATGATATTCATCGCAATAAAATTAAACAATTAGATTCTGTTTGGTCGAACAATGGCTTTTTACAATCGGTATTAAACAACTCGTTTACTAACCAATATGATGCAAACAATAATTTACTTACCCAACTTGACTCCATAAACCGTGGACGAAATATTTATACTTACGATGCAAACAACAACAGGCTAAGCACTACACTACAAGGCTGGAATGGAAATTTACTAACCTACATAACTACCTACAAAACAGATAACACTTATGATGGAAACAACAATCTTACCAGTAAAATAGACTCCACCTTTAACACTCCATACTCCACAGTACTTAGATCGATAAGTAGAGTTTATTACACCTACAATGCCAGTAAAAAAGTACTCACTGAGCTTACCCAAGTTTGGGCTGGTGGAAGTGAATTTAGAACCGGTACAACTAAAGATTATACTTATGATGCCGACCAAAACAATTATATCATAGTAAATAAATACTATGATGGAACAGGACTCAACATTTCATCGGGTGATAGTACATATTTTTACAAGGGAACTACCAGTACTTTTGTAGCCAAAAACTCACTACCAAGCAGTGCTGTTTTACTTTTCCCGAATCCTACAAAATCAACAGTAAATATTACCTGCGAATGGCCTATTGAAAAAGCAGAAGTATTTAACTTAACGGGCACATTACAAAGTACTTCATTAAATGATAACACAGTTGATGTGAGCCAACTTGGAACAGGCATTTATTTTATAAAATTACATACATCCAAAGGCATTGCATGTGTAAAGTTTAGTAAAGAGTAAACAATATCCATAAACTTATTAAAAGCCTCAGCATTTTGCTGGGGCTTTTTTGTGCTTACACTAAACCTATTTAGTATATTTGATTCCTATGTTGGCAGCACAAGAATTATATTTTGCTATTGGTAATAAATTACCCGAAGTAATTTCGGGTAAGCTATTTGGCAAGCCTTGTTTTAAAATAAACGGCAAACCATTTGTATGCTTTTTTGAAAACGAAATGGTATTTAAAATAACAGGCGAAACACACCAACAAACACTTAGCTTGGCTAATGCCAAATTATTCGACCCATCGGGCAAAGGCCGACCAATGAAAGAATGGGTACAAGTGCCTTACCAACACCAGCAGCAATGGGAAAACTTGGCTAAAGCTGCATTAAACTATGCATTATCATCACATGAATAGCAGCACACATTTGGCTAAACACCTTAACCAAGTAATGTTGGGTGGCAACTGGACAAGCATGAATTACAACAGTGTATTAACTGATTTGCCCTGGCAAAAGGCAAACCAACAAGTGCAAGGTTTAATGAGTATTGCTAAACTTACTTTTCATGCTACCTATTATATTGATGTGCTTTTACGCGCATTAAAAAACCAACCTTTAAATGCCAAAGATGAATTGAGTTTTAATACTCCACCCATAAACTCGCAACAAGATTGGGATAACTTACTAAAACATATTTTTACCAATACAGAAGAGGTTTGCGAGTTAATACAGCAATTACCCGATGAACAATTAAACGACCATTTTACGGATGAAAAATACGGTTCATTTTTCAGAAACATAAACGGAATAATAGAACATTTACACTACCATTTAGGCCAAATCGTTTTAATCAAAAAACTGTTGCAATAGCACCAATTATACAATCATAAATTACTTAAGCATACCAATGTCATACTGCAACGCCATACAAACCATGTCGGGTGAGAAAAAAGAACTTCACGCGGCCTACCACGATTTTTTATACGGATTTCCGATAGAAGATGATAACGAACTTTTTGGTAGATTAATTTTAGAAATTAACCAAGCTGGATTAAGCTGGGAAACGATTTTAAAAAAGGAAAAAAACTTCAGAGCCGCCTATCATAACTTTAACATAAAAAAAGTAGCAGCATACGGCCCACAAGATGTGGCACGTTTATTGGAAGATGCCGGCATTATTCGCAATCGGTTAAAAATAAATGCAGCCATTACTAATGCACAAGTTATTTTAAACTTGCAAGCACAACATGGTTCGTTTAAAAACTGGTTAGCCTTACATCAATCATATACCAAAGCCGAGTGGGTTAAACTGTTTAAGAAAACATTTAAATTTACTGGTGGCGAAATAGTAAATGAATTTTTAATGAGTATTGGCTACCTACCAGGTGCACATTCGCCCGATTGTAAAGTATACAAACAGGTATTAAAAACTAAGCCCGTTTGGCCTAAGTGGCATAAGTAAACTATTAATTATTAACTGTAAAACGTATTTTCGTACCATGAAAAAATTAATGACCATTTTAGCAACTGTTTTATGCTTTGCCTCATGTACCCCCGAGCAAATTCAAAGTGTATTAAATAATGGAGGCTTAACCAACGATGAAATTATACAAGGACTTAAAAGTGCTTTATCTGTTGGCACAGACACCTCAGTAACCATACTGAATAAAGTTGATGGATTTTATAAAGACGATGTGGTAAAAATTTTATTACCTGATGATGCAAAAGCCATTTACGACAACATTAATAAAGTTCCAGGTGGAAGTTTATTGTTAGAAGAAACCATTAAATCGCTTAATCGTGCAGCCGAAGACGCAGCGGTAGAAGCCAAACCCATTTTTATTGATGCCATTACAGGCATAACAATTACCGATGGATTAAGTATTTTAAATGGCACCGATACAGCCGCAACAGCTTATTTAAAAGGCAAAACCTTTACCCCATTATACAATGCATTTCAACCAAAAATTGATGCATCATTGAGTAAAACATTGGTAGGAAACATCTCGGCAAACTCGGCATACAGCAATTTGGTTAGCGCATATAATACAGCCTCATTGGGTGGTATATTATTTCCGCAAATTAGTACCAACAGCTTAAGCTCGCATGTAACCAACAAAGCCCTTACCGGTTTATTTATAAAGGTGGCTGATGAAGAAATGGCAATTAGAAAAGACCCATTAGCACGTGTTAACGATATTTTGAAAAAAGTATTTACCAAATAGGGTGAGAAAATTACTTGCGCTCATAACTGTACTTATTCCGTTTGGAATACAAGCACAAAAAAAAGATACGGCTTTATACCACAAGCAAATTCCTAACGATGTTTTATCGGCTAGTTTACAACCCAACAAAGGCGAAAAACAATACATAACAGGAGATTTTATTAGGCAGCAAGGCATTACGCGTTTAAGCGATGCATTAACTTATCTTGATCAGGCTACGTTTAGCAGTGTAAACCACGATAGGTATGCCATTAACTTAAGTGCTACATCAACCCAACACCAACAAAATGTATTGCTATTAATTAATGGCAATAAAATAGATTTAGAACATTGGGATGCTGTAAACATTAACCTTTTAGGCATATCTGTGAACCAAATTGCCTATATTGAAATTAGCTATGGACCACAAATTATAAACGGAAACTTTAGTGGATTTGGTGTAATTAACATTGTTACCCGCAACGATTTTTACGGATTAACAGTACAAGCCATGGTAAGCACTGGAAGCCCCATTGTGAATGATGCACGAAATGCACCCAACGCAAATTACCCACAAGTAGATATTAAACGTAATGGCTTAACCCATGCACAATCGTTAGGTTATTTTGGTAAACGAGGCCATATCAATGCAAGCCTCTCCTACCAAGATTGGTTTACACGCGACTCCTTAATTTTAAACCACTCTATTTTTCCGGGATACACTTCGCGTCAAACCAAACAATGGACAAGCCGTGTGGAGAGTTCGTTTCAGCTTGGAAAAAACCTAATTAATTTAGGCGGAACGTATGTATCGGCAGATGATTACACTTACTTTACATCATTAAGAACTCAATTACCTACACAAGGAAATAGCAAGTTTATTTACGCAAATTTTAACCATGTTTTTAATCCTAAAACCTATTTAAAAGCAGGCGCTAATATTCAAACTCAACTCATCAATAATCTTTATCCTAACCAATTAATTGGCTTATCATACGAACGTTATCTACAAAATGCAAATCTTGAGTTTGGTAAGATTTTCAACCCAAATAAAACATTAAATATTGGTTACATGGTTAATCGCTCTTGGTTAACTAACTCCTTGATAGGAGAAACTTGGCATCAACCCTATGCTAGCTTAAAACTTAAACCCAACAAAAAAATAACCCAACAGTGGGATGCAGTTCTCTGCGTAATTCATCATAAAGTTAGCCCTAGCTTGGTATTCAATCATGCCAAACAAAACAACTTAATAAGCGGTTGGAGTTTTGCTGCCTCTTATCAATCTTATTTCCCCACACAAAATACCAATGTGCCGTTGTTAAGCTACCTCCAATACGATTATAGAACAAAACACTTGCTTGCCGACCGCCAACACCGCTTTACTGCCGATTATTATTACAAACTAAACTTTGCGGGTAATTTTAAATTTACCATACATGGTGGGTTGCGCTATTTTATAAACACAACTTATATTGAGTTTTATGATGAGCAACATAATTTCATGTTTCCATATTGGGAAAGTGCAAGAATAGGAAACTCGTTTACCAAACTTTGGGGTGCAAATATTCATTACAATGTACTAAGCAATTTTTGGGTTGATTTAGATTACTACTCGGCCAATGCACAAAGTGGCAAACGTTTTTTAAATCATGTTTTAGATAGAGAAGCCAAACGTAAATGTATAATTACAGCTGGTGTTAAATTACCCAAAAAATTTGAGTTAGGAATACGCACATCAGCTACATCAAGCACAAGCTTTGCAATGTTGAATGAAAATGGAGAGCTGTTTTATCAAAAAATGCCAGCCATGTATTTTACTGATGTTTCGGTTAGCAGAAACCTATGGGCCGATTACCTTCAGGTAAATGCAAGTGTCAAAAATATATTTAATCAAAACACACAGTACCTCCCTTTTAGTGCCAACTATAATATTAGGTATGTGATTACGGCTTATTTAAAATTTGATCGATTATTTAAAAAATAGGCAAAGCCAAAGGCATAAAAGTTATTTTTGCAACGTGAAGGTAGATTTAAACGACCCAATTTTTAAGAAGATTGCCCGCATTACACAGTCAAACCAAATACCCGCTTATGTGGTAGGTGGTTTTGTACGCGATATTTTTTTAAACCGCCCAAGTAAAGATATTGATGTGGTGGTTTTAGGCGATGGAATTTCGTTAGCCAAACAACTAGCAGCGCAAACCCCTCACAGTAACTTTGCTTTTTTTAAAAACTACGGCACGGCCATGGTTAAAACCAACGATTGGGAAGTAGAGTTTGTTGGTGCACGTAAAGAAAGCTACACCCACAACTCGCGCAAACCGGCTGTAGAACCGGGTTCGTTAACCGATGATCAGAACCGAAGAGATTTTACCATAAACGCATTAGCCATTAGCTTAAATAGCGATGATTTTGGCACTTTAGTAGATCCGTTTGGTGGCATGCAAGATTTGGAAAATAAGATTATTAGAACTCCACTTGATGCCGATATAACTTTTAGTGACGACCCTTTGCGCATGATGCGCGGAATACGCTTTGCCACACAGCTTAGGTTTGAGATAGAACACGAAACTTTTGAAGCAATTAAACGCAATGCACAGCGCATAAAAATCATTTCGTTTGAGCGCATTAGCGATGAGTTGAATAAAATTATGCTTAGCCCTAAACCATCAATAGGTTTTAATTTATTGTTTGATAGCGGACTATTACAACTAATTTTCCCTGAAATGGCTGCGCTTTATGGCGTAGATGTAATTGATGGCAAAGCGCATAAAGATAATTTTTACCATACCTTAATGGTACTTGATAATATTTGTGCCGATACCACCGATTTGTGGTTACGTTGGGCTGCTTTGCTGCATGATATTGCTAAGCCCGTAACCAAGCGCTTTGAAAAAGGAACCGGTTGGACTTTTCATGGCCACGAAGATAAAGGCAGCCGCATGGTGAAGAAAATTTTTGGCAACCTAAAACTTCCTCTAAACGAAAAGATGAAGTTTGTAGAGAAAATTGTGGCCTTGCATCATCGCCCAAAAGTACTAGCCGAAGATGGTGTAACCGATAGTGCAATACGCAGGTTAATTGTTGATGCGGGTGAAGATATTGACGCCTTATTTTTGTTATGTAAGGCCGATATAACTAGCCGCCATAAAGTTAAAGTAGAAACCTACAGAAAAAAACTAGAAGAGGTAAAGCAGTTGGTAAATGATGTTACAGAACGGGATGCTTTACGCAATTGGCAGCCACCTGTAAGTGGCGAAGATATTATGGAAATTTTTGCCATAGGACCAGGCAAAGCCGTTGGTGTTTTAAAAACCGAAATACGCGAAGCTATTTTAGAAGGAAAAGTGGCTAATAATCGCCAAGCAGCATTGCAGTATGTAATCGAATCGGCACTTAAATTAGGCTTAACACCCAAAGAAGTTTAAATTTGAACCCCTAAAAAATTTATCACATGAATTTTAAATCACTAATCACCCCAATGCTTGCTGCCACATTATTGGTGGCAAGTTGCACCAGCGAAAAAGATGCTGTATTTACAGATAATTGTGGAGGCAAAGCTCCCGGAGGTGCTGTTGGTATACTAATGCCCATTAGCCAAGATTTACAAATGGGTGATGCTACCCGTGCACAAATAGAAGCCGACCCAACTACATATCCAATTTTAGACTCGGCTACCTATAATGTTGCATATGGCCATTTATACCGCATGCGATCTACTATATTAAACTCGGGCAAGGTGTATTACAAAGATGATTTTCCTTGGCGCATACGCATCATTAAAGACGACAATACCTTAAATGCATTTTGTACTCCAGGTGGTTACATTTACGTATACACTGGTATTATTAAATATTTAGATAACGAAACCCAATTAGCTGGGGTATTGGGTCATGAAATTGCCCATGCCGACCGCAGACATAGTGCCAACCAAATGTTAAAACAATACGGTTTACAAACCCTTATTGATATTTTTACCAGCGGAAGCACACAACAAATAGCGCAAATTGGTGCGCAATTAATTGCACTTAAATTTAGCCGAACCGATGAAACCGAAGCTGATGATTACAGTGTGCGTTATTTACTTGGCACCGAGTACGACCCACAAGGTGCTAAATATTTTTTCCAAAAAATTGGAGGCTCAACCTCAGTGCCTGAGTTTTTAAGTACCCACCCTAACCCAGATAACCGCGTAACTAATATTGAGGAAACTTGGAAATGTTTGGGTAGTGGCGGAAACACCGGCACTTTTGCGGCTCGCTATCAAGAACTAAAAAATAGTTTACCGCAATAAAAAGTAGTTTAATCTCAAAATGACGCGAATCCGACAATAGGGTTCGCGTTTTTTGTTTTGTAAAAATTACATTCGTTAAACTAAAAAGATGCGTAGTCTGCGCAACCAATCTTTTTTGCTCGGTGTCTTACTAATAATATAACCCGGTTGGATAGCATCAAACAAATACAAGAAACAGAGCTTATTCAACGCTGTTTGAATAACGAAGTGCTCGCCCAAAATGAGCTTTACCGCAGGTTTGCGGGCAAGATGATGGGCGTGTGTATGCGTTATGCCAAAAACCGAGATGATGCAAAAGATATTTTACAAGATGCTTTTGTGAGGGTTTTCTTAAACCTAAAATCGTTTAAAGCCGAAGGTTCTTTTGAGGGATGGATAAAACGTATTATGGTAAATACTGCCATAAAACACTACCACAAAAACTTGAAATTTAGCAACAATACTGATATTGAGGCCGCATATGATGTGGGCTTTGATAGCAATATTGTAGGCAAAATGGGGCATGACGAATTGATGGCAAAAGTACAAACCATGCCAGATGGCTACCGAACCATATTTAACTTATATGTAGTAGAAGGCTATCAGCACAATGAGATTGGAGAAATGTTGGGGATTTCGGAAGGAACTTCCAAATCGCAACTAGCCCGATCGCGCAACTTTTTAATGAAATTGATACAGAACGATAATAACTCATCAGCAAATTTATGAACACCGAGCAAATAAATAGATTTGATGAGCTGATGCGAGAGAAACTCGGCAGCTTCGAGGCAGAACCAGATATGGAACTGTTGCCAGAGATTCACGCTCGCAAAAATAGATTTATGCGCAGCAAAAATCTTACTAAGCTCATTATTGGATTAGCCATTTTATCAACCGGGCTAATTTTAGGATATCTATACAGCATGAATGTAAACGGACATGCTACGCAAAAAACAAACACGCCTCCTTCATCAACCGACAATACGGCTATAAAAGCTAGTGCTCATTATGCGCCAGCTTCAAAAACTAATAGTTTAGCAACAAACTCGGATGTTGCTAACAACAATACCTCTGCTACTGATAACGCATTGGCCAATACTAACAGTAAGCCTGCATTATCAAACACTAAATTAATTGTTAATCAAACAAACTTAGTGTTAGCTACCACATCAATTCAGTTAACTAAACCAATTAATACTGCAGTTAACAACATAGTAATTGGCAAAATTGCAACTACCGCAACACCTAACACCACAGTTGTAAAACCTGCTAGCAAAATATCAGAAGAAGCCAAACCAACTACATTAGTTAAATCAAAATTGGTTAATGCAGCTAATGAGTTAAGTGCATCTACTATTAACGGAACTGTGTTTGCCGATGCTACTTATGCCGGTAAAACAAGGGTTGACTTATTATTACTAAATCCAACCACACGTGTTTTTGAGATTGTGCAAAGCACTTATACCAATGCCAAGGGTTACTACGAGTTTATTGAGTTAACCGCAGGTGAATATGTAATTAAATCGGCAGGTATGGGAAATTATAGCGAAACTTATTACGGCAATGCTACCGAGCGTGAGTTCGCATCAGGTGTACGTGTATTTGAAAACGACTATAAAAACCTTAATGGCTACGATATTCAGTTGGCCAATCATGTGGTTAGATACCAAAGCCCTTCTATTATTGCTGATACAAACAGCAAATGGGTATTGGTGTTAGATCAAAATAACAACCCAATTGCTTCGGTATTGGTAGGCAAAAATGGAGATGTACAATCGCAAGGAGCTAGTTTACCAGCAGGTAATTACACTATTGTAAACCCAGCAAACGGAAACAAAGAAGGTAATATTTTAATTAACCCAGATGGTACGGGCAAATTAGCTAACCCAACTGGTGGTTCAATTGGTGAACCTATTGGTGGCGGCTCAGCTTCCATTCCATCGGCACCAAGCGAGGTTACTTTAACACCTAATCCTGCAACAAGCTATGTGCGTGTTGGATTAACACCATCAACTGCCGACCCAATTGAAGTAATGATATTAAACAACAATGGCGCAGTAGTAAGACGATATACATTTGGGGTAGGCAGCATGCAAAGCACTATTGATATAAGCTCGCTATCAATTGGAACATACTACGTGGTGGTAAAACAAAACGGAGTAAGCTCAAGCAGCCGATTGATAAAAACAGACGATAGGTAATAAAATAAATTTATATTTGGTTGTAACAAAACGGCCGAGCATGCAAGCATGCTCGGCCGTAGTTATTTTAGTTGCTCATTAAACTATCTAAGCATAGGAATAATTTCGCCCATTTTATTTACGTATACACTAATCTGCCCACGCATTACCTCTGCTAAACCATCATTAAAAGTACCTACTGCATCAAACTCGGCAGGTATAACTAATGCTCCACGGCTATCAATAAAGCCCCATTTGCGTTTAACCAATACAGGGCATCTATCATTAACAAACAAGGTAGCATCATCAAACACAAAACGTAATTTTAACGTACCTTTGGTATCAATAAAGCCCCATTTACCATTTTGCTTTACAGCAGCTAATCCCTCGCTAAACGGGCGAATAGCATCGTATGTTGCAGCAATAACCAATTTACCTGTATTATCAATGTAACCATATTTTCCATTTAGCCTCACTCCTGCTAAGCCTTCACTAAAATCGTATGCATACTCAAAAGTAGGTTTAATTACCATTGTGCCTGCAGCATCAATAAATCCATAACGCCCACCAGCATCAGCCACAGCCAACCCTTCAAAAAACTTACCTAAATTATTGTAAATGGGTTTAACCACCACATTTCCTAAAGTATCCAACACACCAAAAGTAGTACCTTCTCTAAAGCGTGCATAGCCATCTGTAAACTCATCTACATCATCCAAATTACAAGCAATAACTTCTTGGCCAGTGGTGTTCATAAAACCAAATTTATAACCCGGATTTACTATATCGGCACCAAATTTTGTAACATGTATATCAACCTTTTTGGCCACACTTGATAAGCCATGTTTAAACGGTCGGGCATCGTAATAATCGGGTGCTAGTTTAAATACCATTTGACCTTTAGTATTAACAAAAAACTGTTCTTGCTTTAAGTTAGTAACCTTTGATAATCCTTGGCTAAAACGTTGAATATTGGTATACAAACCTGTATCAATTACCCGTTGATTATTTAAGTTAATTACACATGGTTGATTATTTAAAGCCACTACGGCATAGCCTTCATAAAATGTTTCGGCATAATCATACTCGGCAGCAATAGCCAATTTACCTTGTACGGTGGTATACCCCCACTTGCCCTTTATTTGCACCGGATACAAGTTTGATTGAGCCTGTGCCGCAAATGCTGCAAACAATAAAAAACTGGTGTTGATGATGTTTCTCATGCCGCTAATTTACAGTTTGAATTGAAGTAATAATGCACATTTATGTTGCGGAAAACAACTTTTGTAGCCTTTTGTAATTACCTTAACTTGCCGCGTGCAATTTTTAAACACGCAAATAGAGTACTTAAAAGGAGTTGGTACTGCCCGGGCCGAAATGCTAAAAAAAGAACTTGGCATTTTTACCTGTGCCGACTTGCTTTTTCATTACCCTTACAGGCATGTTGATCGGTCGCAGGTATACAAAATAAGCCACATTACGCCCGATATGCCTTACATACAAATGCGTGGTAAAATTCAAAACTTTAGGATGATGGGCCAACAACGTGCCCAACGTTTGGTGGCCGATTTAACTGATGGCAGCGGTAAAATTGAATTAGTTTGGTTTAAGGGCATTAAGTGGATTCAAGAAAGTTTAAAAGAAGGCAAAGAGTACATGGTATTTGGTAAGCCAACAGAGTTTAATGGGTACTTTAATATTGCACATCCAACGGTTGATGATCCTGAATCGGTAGAGAGTAAAATGTACATGCACATTATGCCATTTTACCATGCCACAGAGCGCATGAAGGCTAAAAATATTGATAGCCGTGTGCTGATGAAATTAACCAATGCATTAGTTACCGACCCTCGCTTTGACATTGCCGAAAACTTACCCGAATATTTAGTAAAACAACACAAATTACTTAGTCGTAAAGAGGCTTTGGTAAACATACATTACCCAGCCAATGCACAAATGCTGGCCAAAGCACAACAACGATTAAAGTTTGAAGAGCTGTTTTTTATACAACTGCGTTTGTTGCGTTACAAAATAAAACGTACCCAAATTTACAATGGCATTAAGCTAGATGTAATTGGCGATTATTTTAACACGTTTTACAATACCTATTTACCTTTTGAATTAACCAATGCACAAAAACGTGTACTTAAAGAAATTAGGGTTGATGTAAAAAGTGGTAAACAAATGAACCGTTTGGTGCAAGGTGATGTAGGTAGTGGCAAAACAGTAGTTGCCTTAATGAGCATGTTGATGGCGCTTGATAACAACTATCAAGCATGTATGATGGCTCCAACCGAAATTTTAGCACAGCAACATTTTGTTACCATTACGGAGTTACTAAAAGATATGCCTGTTAAAGTTGAACTACTCACTGGTTCAACCAAAACCAAAAAACGTAAAGAAATTTTACAAGGCATTGCCGATGGCGAAATTCATATTTTAATTGGCACACATGCTTTGATTGAAAGTGTGGTACAGTTTAAAAATTTAGGTTTAGCTATTGTTGATGAGCAGCATAGATTTGGAGTGGAACAGCGCGCTAAACTTTGGAAAAAAAACACCTACCCGCCTCATGTGTTGGTTATGACAGCAACACCAATACCACGCACGTTGGCCATGACACTTTATGGCGATTTAGATACAAGTGTAATTGATGAATTACCTGCCGGACGTAAGCCTATTAAAACTGTTCATAGAAATGATGCCAACCGATTAGCGGTTATTGGTTTTATGCGCGAAGAAATTGCTAAAGGCCGACAAATTTATGTGGTGTATCCGTTAATTGAAGAAAGCGAAAAAATGGATTACATGAATTTGCAAAATGGATATGATGAGTTAAGTAAACATTTTCCGATGCCTACTTACCAAATTGCAATGGTACATGGCAAAATGAAACCCGTTGATAAAGATGCCGAGATGACACGCTTTGTGCGAGGCGAAGCTCATATTATGGTGGCTACTACAGTAATTGAAGTTGGTGTAAATGTGCCTAATGCCAGTGTAATGATTATTGAAAGTGCCGAACGTTTTGGCTTATCGCAACTGCACCAATTACGTGGGCGTGTGGGCCGTGGTGCCGAGCAAAGTTTTTGTGTATTGATGACCAGCTACAAACTAAGTGCTGATGGTAAACTACGCATACGTACCATGTGCGATACTAATAATGGTTTTGAAATTTCAGAAGTAGATTTGCGCTTACGCGGACCAGGCCAATTGGAAGGTACCGCACAAAGTGGTGTGTTAGATTTAAAAATGGCCGACTTGGCTAAAGATCAAAACTTGTTGCAAGAAGTGAGGGAAATTGCCACACAACTTTTAGAAAAAGACCCGCAATTAGAGCATCCGCAACACCAACAACTTAAACAATATTTTATTAGCTACGGCAAAACTTCACGCTGGGGACAAATTAGTTAAGGGAGTGGTGATTGGTTTATTAGTTGAAATGTTGATTGATTAGATGGTTTGTTGACCGAAGGCGCAGACCGAAGCGTCTGTATTAGATAATTAGTTGGCAGCTGCCTGCTTTAGCCCCAAGCCCCGAGTGCTCTTGGCATTAATAGTTAAAGGTTAATCACTCTCCGCCCAAAGCTAACTGCAAATCGCTTACAAAACCTACTTACCTCGTCCCTGCAAAATTGTTTTAACAGTATAAATTAAAATACGTAAGTCCATGGCTAAGCTCATGTTTTCGATATATAAGATATCAAACTTTAAGCGCTCTACCATTTGTTCTATATTTTCAGCATATCCGTATTTTACCATCCCCCATGAGGTAATACCTGGCTTTACACGCTGCAAGTGTTTATAATGCGGAGCCACTTGCATAATTTGATCTATAAAAAATTGGCGTTCTGGTCGTGGGCCAACCAAACTCATATCACCCACTAATACATTGTAAAACTGTGGTATTTCATCTAACCTATATTTGCGCAAGGTGCGCCCAATACTGGTAATACGCTTATCTTCTTTTGATGAAAGTGCAGGACCATTGGCCTCGGCATTTACTACCATAGAACGAAACTTGATTATATGAAATGGTTTGCCATGCAAGCCCACACGAGCTTGTTTAAAAAACACAGGACCTTCTGAAGTTAACTTTACTGCTATGGCTAAAATTAAATATAAGGGCGAAAGCACAATAAGTACCATACCCGAGAACACCATATCAATAACACGCTTTAATACAAATTGCCAAGTAGGCATTATTTGATGATTGATTTCGATTAAAGCAGTACCTAAAACGTTTTGCATTTTAACACTGCCACTCATCACATCAAACATATCGGGCACAATTTTTAAAATTACAGGCTCGTCTTCAAGCAAATTTGTAACGGCTGTTATTTCTTTATGCTTGGTTGATTCGAGTGCTATAATTACCTCTTCTATTTGGTGTTGCTTGATTAACTCGGGAAGCAATGTATAACTACCTAAGTAAGGAAGCATATTTTCAACCTCGTTACCATCGGTTACATTTACATAGCCTTTTAATAAATAACCTTGCTTTTGTGTAGCCGATTGAATTTCTTTAATCAACTCAACAGCCATTTTATTACTACCTACCACCAAAGTATTAAAGCCAATTTTTTGGGCATCAATTAAGTGTTTAATTTTAGTAGCAATAATTAAACGGCCGCAAACGGTGGTACTAAAATGAAGTGCGAATAAAGTTAAAATGGTTTTATAGTATACGGAATAAGAACTCACTTCATCATCCAATAACAAACCAAAAAACAAAATAACTACGCCCAATAAAGTAACCGAAAAAGTACGCGAAATCTCTTTAATGCGTGACTTACGCCATACATCTAAATATGCGCTAGATAGGGTATACAAAATAACCCAATACAATGGAACCGCGAGTAAACTCAGGTAAAACTTAGTATCAAATTCAACAGGAATATCGTAGCCAAATTTTTCTGACTCGATAAAAACTTTACGGTAGGCAAAAAAACTAGCCCACGCAATCATAGCCGCTACAAAATCAACCCCAATAAAAGGCAGTGTATGTTTTCTAAACTTAATCAACCTTCTATCAATTTTATGTTATCAATAAATATGCGTGGTGTAGCTGTTCCAGCGGGGCGGAGTATATCAATAAATATTTTGTACTCGGTACCACTTGGCAACTTCCCTATATCTAAACTTAAATCTAAATACACCTTATTCCATGTTTTGTTTGGGTATGCGTAGTACAACGGAATAACCTCATTACCTGTTGCTGTATTAGCCACTAAGCCAATGTATAAAGTAATATCTGTATTGTAGTCAAACTCCAACATGGCAGGTATGTTTAAGCCTGTTAAGCGATACGCATCGGTTGATATCATACGGAATAACGTAGTAGAGTCGCTTAATTTTATCATACCCGAATTTCGGCCCGTGGTACGTGCACTATCGCCTGAATTTACGGCAATAATGGTATCGCCTGGGTTTGAGTAATATTTAGTAAAACGAAATCCTACGTTGTCAAAATCTTCAATCATTAAAAACTTAGTACCTGTTACGTACTTAAATACCGGAAAAATAGTGTCGACTGTATTGGGCTTTAAATTAACTGTAAAATACTCGCGGGTAATTAGTAAGTTAGGTTTACGCTCGCTAAACTGACCAGAGCGTTGCACTCCGGCATCTAATCCTATTTCGTAAGTACCGTTACGTTGTATTGGAATTAAAGCCGGAAAACCGAATGAACCTTCTAAATTACCTTGTGTATAAACCCAAGCCTCGGTTATTTTACTGGTGCTATCGCCTTGGCTTCCATCGGCATTGGTTACAAATTTATATCCAGGTATATATACATAGCCTGGCACCAACACCTCATTATCAAAAACCTTACATTGGGAAAATAGCCCTGCAAAAAGCACAAAAGCTATTAGTTTGCTTATTTTTTTCATTACGTACTGCACACAAAAGTATCAAAAATTAGCATACTTTGGGTGTATGCTATAACGAAAATACCACCCTATCCATTGTAATCAAACAAAGTACTTGGGTACATTTTTTCTATTACTTGATAGGCAATACGCAAGTTCTGGTAGGATTGATGGGTGTCTTGGGTCATTTTTTGGCGACTTAAAATACTTTGTGCAAAGTACTCAAGCTCTAGCTTAACCACATCTTGCTTACGGTTATTTTTAGGAGTAACCTCTTGGTGAACCATTTCGTTGTTATCATCGCGCACCAAACGAGTTATTTCAAAATCGTTTAATCCCATTACCACACACTCTCCTTTTTGATAGGCACGTATGTAACTGTTTTCACCATTTATGAAATTACCACAAATAAGGTTAGCCACACAGCCATTATCAAACTCCAAACGCACATTAACAAAATCGGTATACGAATTAAAAACAGCAGCGCCATTGGCTACTACACGTTTTACGTTTGAGCCTATAATATGTGTAAGTAAGTCGATATCGCTCAATATCATTCCAAAAATCATCGAATCGTTGCTTACACTTAGTACTTTATTTTGGTAACGCTTAAGCTCAACATATCCGGGGCGTTTAACCATTCGTTTAAACGTCTTTAAATCGGGGTGAAATTTGTCTTCGTGTACAATTCTAATATTTACGTTACCCTCAATAGCTAGCTCGCTAAGTTGTTTGGCTTCTCTAATATCTTCGCTTAACAAGCCATTCAATAAAACGTGTTTTGATTTTCGGATAGCTTGCGATGCATATCTAAAGTGTGTACCAACTGGTGACAAAATATCGATGGCATCAACTTCGTCTAACAGCGTATTTAAATCGTTAAAGTATGTTAGGTTATTTTCGGTAGCAAAAGCAGCAGCAGTAGATGCTGAGTGGTCGAAAAAACCTACCAATTCAAAATCTGGAATTTGCAAAAATTGTGCAGCATGGCGCTTTCCCAACTCATTTGCTCCTATTATTCCTATTTTTATCATAACTGTTTTTTGATGCAATACGAAGATAGAAGCACACGTTATGTTTGATTTTTCATTTTATACCGCTTATTAACAGTTTCGTTTTTTTTTATCATACTAAAATGTACACTGCCGATTTTAATAAACACTTACAGTGATAAATGTTAAAAATACCAGCTAACTAATCGGGGCTTGTATACAATATTTGCTGATTACTTATGATTAGGCACGAAGACTCATACAAAACCAAAGGCGCACGCAAAAAACTAATTGAACTATTAGCTAGCAAAGGCATTACAGATAATGCAGTACTTGCTGCTATGCTTAAAATACCACGTCATTTCTTTTTTGATAAAACCTTTGAAGGCCATGCCTATGATGATAAAGCCTTTCCGATTGGCGAAGGACAAACCATATCGCAACCTTACACAGTAGCATATCAAACACAACTGTTGCACGTACATGCAGGAGATAAAGTATTGGAAATAGGTAGTGGCAGTGGATATCAAACTTGTGTATTGGCCGAACTAGGTGCCCGGGTATATAGTATAGAACGCCACGAATCACTATCGAAAAAAGCACAAACCATGCTTAGCCATTTTAATTATAAAGCCCAATTATTATGTGGTGATGGCACAAAAGGCTGGCCCGAATTTGCCCCTTTTGATAAAATAATTGTAACTGCAGGTGCCCCAGTAGTGCCTAAAACACTGGCTGCCCAACTTGCAATTGGTGGCATTTTAGTAATACCTGTTGGCGATGAAAAAGAACAAAAAATGTTAAGCATAGTGCGTAAAACAGAAAAAAGTTTTGAAAAAATTGTCCATGATACATTCAAATTTGTACCATTAATTGGCGAAAATGGATGGAAATAATTATTTTTTTCCTGCATGATTAAGCACAAAAAAAGCAAAGTTGTAAACAAAACTAAACACGCTTAAAACACCAATAAAATAGGCGCATTATAGCAAAAACAATCTTTTAAAAAGCCAGTTGTAAACACTTTAAAGCCCCCTCCCTCAAAAACCAAATTATGAATTAAGAAAGGAATGCCCTATAAATTTGTAAATGTAAAATCAACCAAAAAATTTACAACATTATGAAAAAATTAATCCTTTCTTTAGCAATGATCGCAGCAGGTACTGCTGCTTTTGCACAAATCAGTTCAGGCTCATTAATGATGGGTGGTAGCTTAGGCTTTAACTCTTCAGGAGGCGGAACGGTGGACATTACTCCCGGTGGAGGTGGGACTAAAACATCAAAAGACTTAACAGCAACCTCTGACTGGAATTTCTCACCAGCAATTGGTTATTTCTTTACAGATAATTTAGCAGCTGGTGTGAGATTAAATATTGGAAGTACTAACATGGGCCAAGTTACTACGACTGATGGTAAGACTACAGAAAATGTAGCATCATTTGATTTAGGAGTTGAATTATTTGGCCGCTACTACAAAGAGCTAGGTACCAATGTTTACATGTTTATTGATGCTGGGTTAGGTTACTCAAGCATGAGCTACACAGATAAAACTCAAGATGGCTTAGATAAGCTAAAAGATGACGACAAAAACTCTATAACAGCAATGGGTATTAATATCGCTCCTGGTATTACCTACTTCCCTACAGCAAAATGGGGTATTGATTTAACATTAAACAGACTTATTGGTTACAACATGTACAACAGGACTGTTGAGGCTCCAAACAACGGTGGTAAAATTGAAACATCAACTAGTGATTTTGGTATTGGCCTAGGCTTAATGCCTTCACTTGGTTTACATTATTACATGGGTAAATAATTTTATCTAAAATAACCTCAAAAAAAGTCGGTGTCAATGACACCGACTTTTTTTATGCAATTAACCTTTGCTCAATAGGTTTGTAATTATTACAATCATCTTTAAATAGCGATTGGCTTCGCTATCATCTTTACCTTGCGAACGGCTTCGCCAATTCGCAGGGATATTGCGCCCTTTCAGAGCAAAAAAAAGAGGCTATCTCGTTTGAGACAGCCTCTTGATTTTATCTGTTTTTGTATTTTGTTACAAACTAAAATCACACATAATTTCCAGTGTTTCGTCTAATATTAAATCAGGGTTAGCATTGGCATTACGTTGTTTACGTTCCTCTTCTCTGGCCTTCTTATCTGCATCAATTTTATCGTTATCTTTTTTATAAACATCTGCATTTAAGGTTTGATACATTTTGTTGTTATATGCCTTAAAGAACTCAATATCCTGTAATAAATAACTGTACTCTTTATTGTTTCCCATGCGCGCCATATGTTTCTGGCGTAAATCGCCAAGTTTAGTTGTAACTAAATTAACTGGTTCGTATTTAGTAGCTGCAATTTGATCCCAAGGTAAAGCAAACTCACTAGCCTCTTCTCCAAATTCTTTGTCAGCATACACACTCGGAAATTCAATATCAGGACTAACCCCACGATGTTGTGTTGAGCTTCCGTTTATTCTATAAAACTTAGCAATGGTTAATTTCACATCGCCTAATTGCTTGTTATCAAACTGCACAAACTCGTTAAGCGAAACCATATTTTGTACAGTTCCTTTTCCATATGTTTTCTCGCCAACTACTACTCCTCTTCCGTAATCTTGTATAGCAGCCGAAAAAATTTCGGAAGCCGAAGCGCTAAAGCGATTGATTAACACAGCAAGCGGACCATCATAAAACACATCAGGATTAAAATCAGAATCGTTTTTAATAGCTCCTGCGCCATCTTTTACCTGCACCACTGGACCATTTTTAATAAACAAACCAGTAAGATCAACAGCCTCTTGCAATGAGCCTCCACCATTGTTACGCAAATCAATAATTAACCCATTAATTTTTTGTTTTTTAAGTTCGGCTATCAATTTTTTTACATCGCGTGTGGTGCTTTTATAATTAGGATCTTTATTACGTGCAGCAGCAAAATCAATATAAAAAGTTGGTAGGGTAATTACTCCAAATTTTAATTTTTTACCATTGCGTGTTACTTCTTTTATGATGCTTTTAGCCGATTGTTCCTCCAACATAATTTTATCGCGCACAATAGAAATAACTTTTGTTTTTGTAGGCTCGTTTGCCGGAATAATTTCTAAACGTACTGTAGTTCCCTTTTTACCACGAATTATACTTACCACATCATCCAAGCGCCAATCTAATATGCTCACCATATCACTATCGCCTTGTGCAACACCAATAATTTTATCGCCTGCAAAAAGCTTTTTTGTTTTGCTGGCGGGGCCACCTTTAACTACTTCTCTAATTTTGGTGTATTCGCTCTCTGTTTGTAAGGTAGCACCAATACCCTCTAATGATAAACTCATTTGGGTATTAAAATCGGCACTAGCGCGTGGCGAGTAGTAATTGGTATGTGGATCGGCTAATTCGGCCAAAGCATTTACATACAATTGAAACACATCTTCGCTCTTAGTTTTAGAAGCAAATTTCAATAAATTATCGTAACGCTTTTTAATGGTTTCGCTGTAGCTAGCGAACGATTTACCCGAAGTTTTAAAACTTAAACACTCGTATTTTAACTTTAACAACCAAAGCGCATTTAACTCTTCCGTGCTTGTTGCAAACGGAGCTTTTTCTCTATCAACAAAAAACGAATCGTTTGCCGTAAAATCAAACTTGGTTGAATCTTTTAACAAGCTGTAAGCATACTGAATACGCTCATTCATGCGCTCTTGATACAAATTAAATATTTCGAAAGCAGGCTCAATGGTTCCATTAAAAATACTTTCATCTAAGCTGTATCTGTACTTTTCAAATTTCTCTACATCACTTTTAATAAAGTACACTTTACTTGGGTCGATGTGTTTGAGGTAATTATCAAACGCTTTTGACGAAAACTGATCGTCAATTTTAGGCTTTTGATAATGGTAACTGGCAATTAATTGCATTGCCGTAGAGTATACCGTTTGATGCTGCGGTTCGGGAGATAATTGCTTAAGTGTTACTTTGGTTGAATCGTTTGCACAAGCGCTGCCAAAAAACAACGCTCCTGCAAACAATATGGTTATACGTTTAAAATTCATGTGTTATAAAAATCAATTATTTACTTACTACAAACTTACGAGTGCCAATAATATTGCCATCTAAGGTGTAAGTATAAAAATAAATTCCGTCATTTAATTCACTTAAATTAACAACTACCTCATTAAGGCCATTTTGCATATGCTCAGGACTTAACTCTTTTACCATTTTACCTGTTACATCCATAATTTTTATACTTGCCACCTTGGCTTGTTTAGCATAAAAAGGAATAGTTACTTGGGTTGATGCTGGATTTGGATATGCACCAAATAAGTAATCTTTTGGAGCAACTTCATAAGCTTCTAAAGCAGTAGTTTTACTAAAAAATGTGCTGTAAAAACCATCTGGTGCGCTGATAGGCTTGGTAGCAGTTTTACCATTATTGGTGGTAGCTGTTAGGTAGTATTCTAATACATCAGAAGAGGTTAAACCATTAGCCACAATATCGCCAATAAAATAGCCTGCACTATCTGTTAATGTTAAATCAGTAAAGGTACTGCTGCCTTTAATACGCCATTTGCAAGTAGCGTTTGCAATCCCACTTTTGTTGGTAATTTTTGCTAAAATATGAAACTTGTTTTTAAACTCATATTGAAAGCCATCAACACTTGGGTGCCAAAACAACACTGGATTTTCGGCAGGAATTTGCATCGTAATGCAATGCAACTCGCCACCTAATGGGCTTAACAAACGCGAATCTACATCAACCACTTTATAGCCAGGCATAATTGATTTAAACAATTTAGTTACCGAATCGGTTTGCGCTTTATTGCCATCTATTGCATCTGAGTATGAAGGAAAAATGAAGGTGTTATTAACCGTAATTCCATTTACAAAAGTGCGTGCATCACCGTTTAACTGTGCACACGATTTTTTGGTATGAAGGCCATTATCATCGGTTGGGTGTGGTATGCGATAAATGCGGTACGGACGATTGTAAGTACTTTTTAACGAAGCTAAAAGTTGTGTATTATCTTCAATAATTTTCTTATCGTTGGCCGTAATTTCTGTTGGGTATTTTGATATCAAAAGCGTTTGCTCATCCATCATTTTTAAATACAAATCAATATGACCTGTACCACCATCGCAGTTTAAAGTTGGTAGCTCAATATTTTGTTTAGCGCCAAACATGGTGCTCATTTTAGCCATTACCTCAGCCGTTGTAAATACAGGGTTTACCACAGACGCATCCGTATTTACATCAGTAATTACATCACTAAAAAAAGTAGTACCAAAACCATCAGCCATTAAGTTTCCGCCTTCGGCATGTAAACGAGTGATGTAATTAGGTATGCCTAACTTATTTGCTAACACTATTGGTGCATTATTATCGTTATCACGACCATCATAATATTTCAAATCAATAAATGCTAAGGCACTATCATTAGGACCCACGTATACGCCATTCGGGCCAAAATCGCGAGTCCACCAATCATCACCAGGTGTAATTACAAATTGGTAATTGGTTAACGGAGTACCACGGTTGGTCATGTAACTTTTAATTGCGGTTGTATCTGTTGCCTTCTCTACACGAATAATTACTGGAACTACTTTTTGCAAAGCATCAGCCAAACGAGCCGATACTAAAGCATACTCGCTGGTTACATCGGCACCAGTAACGTTACCATTCATATCATAATCATACGACCATGAAATAAATACAGATTGAGATTCTTCAAATTCGCCCGGATAGCGAATTACTGCTGGAAAGCTTTCATCAGCCTTATTAAGTTGTGCTTGCTTAGCACGTTGTATGCTTAACTCGCGCTCTTTTAAAGTACGTGCTGCGGGTAATTTTCCGTATTTAATGGGTGCGCCAATTTGCGCTTGTGCTACTGTGGTTCCTAATACTAAGGCACCAACAGCTAGTATATTTTTATAATTAATCATATTGTATTAAAGGTACTAAGGTTAGTATCTATTTTGATGAATAAGGTTGCAGTATAACCAAATTATAATTAACTAGTAATTAAAACAAAACGCCCCTCCAAAACTGTATTTGGAGAGGCGTTTTAAAAGGATAAACGGCTAATTACTCGGCCGATAAAAACGGATATTCGTAGCTAGTTGGCGTAACAAAAGTTTCTTTAATGGTACGCATGCTAACCCAACGAAGTAAGTTTACCATAGCACCTGCTTTATCGTTTGTACCACTGGCACGTGCACCACCAAATGGTTGTTGGCCTACTACTGCACCTGTAGGTTTATCGTTTATGTAGAAGTTACCAGCAGCATTACGCAATTTGGTAGTTGCTAATTCAATTGCATATCTATCTTGAGATAATATAGCACCTGTTAAAGCATACTCTGATGTAGTGTTTACTAAGTCTAAAGTTTCTTCAAACTTGTTTTCATCATAAACATATAAGGTTAAAACTGGGCCAAAAATCTCTTCGCACATGGTAGTTGATTTTGGATTTTGAGTAACCACAATAGTTGGCTCAATAAAGTATCCTTTTGATTTATCGTAGCCACCACCCACTAAAATTTCGGTTTGTGCATCTTTCTTTACACCTTCAATATAATTGGCAATTTTATCAAACGCGCGTTCATCAATAACCGCATTTACAAAGTTGCTAAAATCTTCGGTAGGACCAACCTTTAACGACTTAACAGTAGTTATCAATTTATCTTTAATAGCTGGCCATAGGTTTGATGGCACATAAGCACGAGATGCTGCCGAACATTTTTGTCCTTGGAACTCAAAAGCACCACGAACGATAGCAGTAACACCCTCATCAACCTTAGCCGTTTTGTGCATTACAATAAAATCTTTACCTCCGGTTTCGCCAACAATACGTGGGTAGGTTTTGTATTTATGGATATTGCCACCAATTGTTTTCCAGATATTTTGGAAAACACCAGTTGAACCTGTAAAGTGAATACCTGCAAAATCAGGATGGTTAAAAATAACCTCGCCTGCAGTAGGTCCATCAACGTAAACCAAATTAATTACGCCATCAGGAACACCTGCTTCTTTAAAAATTTCCATCAACACATTTGCCGAATAAATTTGGGTATTAGCTGGTTTCCAAACCACCACGTTGCCCATCATAGCTGCGCTTGCAGGCAAATTACCTGCAATAGCTGTAAAATTAAATGGCGTAAGTGCAAATACAAATCCTTCAAGTGGGCGGTATTCAATACGATTCCACATGCCTTTACCTGATTGTGGTTGATCGTTATAGATTTGGCTCATAAACGCTACGTTAAAGCGTAAAAAGTCAATTATTTCGCAAGCACTATCAATCTCTGCTTGAAAAGCATTTTTGCTTTGACCTAACATGGTTGCAGCATTTAATTTTGCGCGGTAAGGACCTGCAATTAAATCGGCAGCTTTTAAAAATATAGCAGCACGTTGCTCCCAAGGTAAGTTTTCCCAATTGGTTTTAGCAGCTAAAGCAGCGTCAATAGCAGCTTTAACATGCGAGGCATCACCTTCATGAAAATGACCTAAGGTATGTTGATGATCGTGTGGAGGTGCCATGCGGCTGGTTTTACCAGTACGCACTTCTTGGCTACCAATGTACATAGGTACATCAATTTGTTTGCTACGTGCATCAGCTAATGCGGCCTTTAACTCAGCACGCTCTTTGCTACCAGGAGCATAATTTAAAATAGGTTCGTTTACAGGAACAGGAACTTTAAAAAAACCGTTCATATTGTTGTTATAATTTTAAATGTAGTTAATCTGTTGGGATAACCTTTTACCTAAAAGGCGATGCGAATGTAGTGCTATTTTGCAGGATGACAAATGCGGTTTATTAGGATTTATTATTAGGGTAACAATTGTTACAAACCAATACTTTTTTGCAGTGGATATTTGCTGCATGAATACCGATAAACAAACACATTGGGACACGATTTATGAAACCAAAAATCCCGAAGAAGTAAGCTGGACAGAAAAAGTACCGGCAATATCGTTAAACTTAATTAACCAACTACAGGTGCCTAAAAATGCGGCTATTATTGATGTTGGTGGTGGCGACAGTAATTTGGTGGATTTTTTACTAGAAGCAGGCTACACCAACCTTACGATTTTAGATATTTCGGCTAATGCCTTAACCCGTGCTAAAAACAGATTGGGAGAAAAAGCCCAACAAGTAAAATGGATTGTTGCTGATATATTGGCGTTTACGCCATCAGAACATTATGAGGTGTGGCATGATAGGGCAGCTTTTCATTTTTTAACCCAACCACAGGAAGTGGAAACCTATGTAAATACGGTAAGTACATTTGTTAAAGGCCATTTAATACTTGGCACATTTGCCGTAAACGGGCCCTTAAAATGCAGTGGTTTGCCTATTACACAATACAGCCCCGAGTTGATGAAGCCACTTTTTGAACACTCATTTAACTTAAAAGGTTGTATTAACCACAACCATACTACGCCTTTTGGCACCGAGCAAAACTTTTTGTTTTGTACGTTTAATAAAAAATAAGCCGAATGCTTCGCATTCGGCTTATTAAAATAATTTCACTACGAATTATTACGACAATACCGTTTCGCGGATTTGGGCATCGTATAATTTCATGCTTTCTTCCACAATTTTAACAGCCTCTACACGTCCTAAAAACTCATTTACAACAACTTCTTTATGCTCTAAAGCTTTGTAGTCTTCAAAAAACCTGCGCATTTCTAATAAAGTATGCGGAGGCAATTCGCTAATATCATTAATGTGATTCCAGCTCATATCATTAGCAGCTACTGCAATAATTTTATCATCAGCCTCGCCTTGGTCAATCATGTGCATTACACCAATTACCTTAGCATCAATTAAACACATGTGTGGCAACTCAATACTAGTAAGTACCATAATATCAAGTGGATCTTTATCATCGCAATAAGTTTGTGGAATAAAGCCGTAGTGTGCAGGGTAATGTACTGACGAAAACAATACACGATCAAGCTTAAGCATACCGCTTTCTTTATCTAACTCAAATTTACCTTTACTACCTTGTGGAATTTCAATAATGGCGGTTACAACTTCGGGCGCCTCTTCACCAAAACTAACGTGGTGCCATGGATTAAATACTATCATAATCTAAATTTATCTCTTATTTTTTAGGGTTATACGTTTAAAAAACGGGGTGCAAAGATAAGATTATTTGCTACAAATGAAAGCCAACCTCATGAAGTTAATGTTATGAATAAAATTGAGTAGTGCCCAAACCGCAATCCCTGCTTTTTATTTGTAAAAACTATTTTGTTATTTAGCGTTGGATTGAGTGGCTTCACTCTGTTTTTCCTTCCATTTTATATTTATTAGTACAATATACAACCTTTCCCTACCATTATGTTAAGCATAAATCAAGTAGAAAAACCCAAAACAAGAAGTCCTTTACGAAAGTACTTGGGTAAAGAGTTCTTTATCTTCAAGCGACATATTAATTGGCTATTGGGAGGAACAAAATTTGCAAGAATAAATAACACTGTTCAGTATAAAAATTCTGTTATAAAACACAAATCGTTTTTATTGAGACCACTTAAAGATGTTGATATGCATCTTCAACATAATAAAGTAACTAATCTTAGTATCGCAATAAACAAGATAAACGGAGTTGTAATAAAGCCAGGGCAAACTTTATCTATTTGGCGTCTTGTTGGCAGACCGACCAAATCAAAAGGATATCTGGATGGAATGACTTTACACAATGGTAAAATCACCAAAGATACAGGGGGCGGACTTTGCCAACTTGGAAATCTCCTATACTGGATGGCGCTTCATACTCCGTTAACTATTAAAGAACGTTGGCGACATAGCTACGATGTATTTCCAGATATAAATAGAACAATCCCTTTCGGTTGTGGAGCCACATTATCATACAACTACATAGACTTACAATTAGAAAACAATACAGACAAACTCTTTCAAATTAATTTGTGGCTCGACCACGAATATTTAAATGGTGAAATTACATGCGACACAGACTTGAATTTCAAATATGAAGTTTATGAGACAGACCATATGTTTAAACAGCAGTGGTGGGGTGGCTATACTCGACATAATAGAATTTGGAAAAAGATAACTTCATTAACTTCCGAGCAAGTTACTGAAGAACTTGTTACAGAAAACAATGCAATTATGATGTATAGCCCACTATTGGATAAGTAAAAAAATCATCAACTATTGATGAAAATATTGTATTAATAAAACCGATTAAATTATAGACACTTGCATTAAATGCACTAACAATATTATTGATGAATTAGTTATCAACCCAACATAAACATGACTATATTATACACTATTTTAATTGGCCTTGCAGCACTTATTGTGTTAATTTTAGCATTAGCACTTGTGCTAAAAAAGAGCTACCAAATAACTTGCGAAACAACAATAAACGCTCCTTTGCCTGATGTATTTAATTATGTGAAGCAATTAAAAAACCAAGATTACTTTAACAAATGGGTAATGGCCGACCCAAACATGCAACGCAATTTTAAAGGCACCGATGGTACTGTTGGTTTTATTTATGCTTGGAACGGCAACAACCAAGCTGGTGAAGGCGAGTTAGAAATTACCCAATT
>CAZJHS010000027.1:0-4386 GCA_964545895.1 uncultured Chitinophaga sp.
AATAGTTAAAACTTAAATCCCCGTTCCGATTAAATCGGAACGGGGATTTTTTTTGCGTTATTTGTAATGCATGAACATGGAGAAATATTTAAAGTTATTGGTGCTATTGGTATATGTTGGCTTTAGTATTCCGCTACTAATTTGGGGAAGCGGCATAAGCCCCGATTCGTGTGCATACTTAGCTGTAGCTAAAAACTTACACCTTGGCAATGGCTTTACTTTATACGATAATTCCTACATCACCAATTGGCCTTTGTTGTATCCTATATTTTTGGCCAGCTTAACGTACATCACCCCTAACCTACTTCTTATTGCAGGCATTACCAACTTAAGCCTAGGCATTATTACTTACTTTATATTAAATCATACCTTAAAACACCCCATAAGTAAAATACTATTGGCACTTTGCTTTGTTTTCCCTCCGTTTATAAAGCTTTACATCATGCTTTGGAGCGAACCCTTGTTTTTATTATTACTAGTTATTGGGTTACTATTTTGGTTTGATGAATCTAAGCCCACGAAAAAAAACTTAGCCATTATTTTTATTGCATTTTCGGCAGCATGTTTAACACGCTATGCAGGTATATTTATATTGGCAGGTATACTTATTACTAACTTTATTCAGCATAAAAAAATAACACCTAAATTAGTGGTGGGTAGTTTAGCACTTTTACCTGTAAGTATAAATTTGTGGTACAACAGCTACCACGCTATACAAATTGTGGCAAACAACTTGGCATGGAATCAACTGGCCAACTTGTGGCATAATTTGCAGCACAACTTACCGGTTTTGATATTACAATTAAGTGCATTTACTATCTTATTTTTTGCACTTAAAAAATCAACCCAAAAAACTAAACCAATGGCAGTTGCTGCGGGGCTATATTGGTTAGTAATACTAGCATTTGCCCCGTTAACAGCAGCCGAGTTATTGAGGTATTTACTTCCGCTTATTCCGCTGCTTATTTGGGCCATTGATGAGTCGACTACTTATTGGACAATAAACTTAAAAGCGCTTGGAGGTATAACTGCGTGTATGATGGCGGTTTCATTTTATTTTATGCATTACAGCATAAAGAATGGTACAGGTGGATATAATAAAAGAAGCATGAAAAATACAGCTTTAAAAAATTACCTAAAAACCAAAACTGGTAAAATTTACAGCAATGCTCCTGATTACATTTATTTCATCAGTGAAAAATCGGCTGAACTGATAAAACCAACATCAACCCTAACCCCAACCGATGAAGTAATTGTGGTAGACCAAGTAACCCGAAAAACCGATTGGCCAAAGCAGCAAACCTTTGTGCCTTATTACCAACAAGCTGGTTTTACTTGTTATAAATTGCAGTAACTTTGGCTGAACCCAACATGCCTTGAATAGGTGGTGCACACTTAGTTACACTAACCTTAATATAGTTTGCAGTTGCAAAGGAGTTTATCAAGTCTGTTTTAATTAAGCGGGCTACTTCTTCAATAAATAATTGTGGCGTTTCCATTTGATGCTTTAAAATGGCATATACTTTCTCGTAATCTAGCACATCTTCAATTGTACTATACGTTTCATTATCAACAGCATCTATAAGTACATCAACCAAAAAATCACCTCCTTTGGCGCGTTCAAAATCGTATAGGCCGTGGTGGGCAAAAAACTTTATATGCTGGAGTTCTATTATCATAGCGTAAATTTTGAGCAATTAAGCACTAAATTCTGACACAAAATAGCCACTTTAGGTGTTTTAAATGAACAATTAAACATTAAATTCGCAACCTATTCAAAAATAAAAACATGAGTACTGAGAAAGCTGTTTCAACTGCCGAATTTCATAAGGCTAACAAACCTGATTTATACACCCATCCTGATTATTATTTGATGGATGAATTACTGACCGAAGAGCATAAGTTGGTGCGCAACATGGTGCGCGATTATGTAAAAAAAGAATTGTCGCCAATTATTGAAGACATGGCTCAACAAGCTAAGTTTAACTATGCAATGGTTAAACAATTGGGCGATTTGGGATGCTTCGGACCACAATTACCTGTTGAATACGGCTGTGGTGGTATGGATTATATTACTTACGGTTTAATGATGCAAGAGTTAGAGCGTTGCGATTCGGGCGTTCGTTCAACGGCATCGGTACAAGGTTCGTTGGTAATGTACCCTATTTATAAATTTGGTAGCGAAGAGCAAAAACAAAAATACTTACCCAAATTGGCCAAAGGCGAATGGTTAGGATGCTTTGGTTTAACTGAGCCTAATCATGGATCTGACCCAGGAGGAATGACCACCAATTTTAAAGATGCTGGTGACGGAAAACACGTGATATTAAACGGAGCAAAAATGTGGATTTCAAATTCGCCTTATGCTGATGTTGCTGTAGTTTGGGCTAAAAACGAACAAGGTAAAATTAAAGGTTTAATTGTAGAGCGTGGCATGCCAGGTTTTAGCACTCCTGAAACTCACAACAAATGGAGTTTACGTGCAAGTGCTACTGGTGAGTTGGTATTTAACGATGTGAAAGTTCCGGTAGAAAATATATTACCTGGTGTAGAAGGTTTAAAAGGTCCTTTGACTTGCTTAAACAGCGCACGCTATGGTATTGCTTGGGGTGCAATTGGCGCAGCTATGGATTGCTACGATACAGCTTTGCGTTACAGCAAAGAGCGTATTCAGTTTGGTAAACCTATTGCAGGTTTCCAATTGCAACAAAAGAAATTGGCCGAGATGATTACCGAAATTACCAAAGCACAATTACTTACTTGGCGCTTAGGTGTATTAATGAATGAAGGCAGAGCAACGCCTGCACAAATTAGTATGGCCAAACGTAACAATGTTGATTTAGCATTAAACGTATCACGCAATGCACGTCAAATGTTAGGTGGCATGGGTATTACTGGTGAGTACCCAATTATGCGCCACATGATGAATTTAGAATCGGTGGTAACTTACGAAGGCACACATGATATCCACTTACTTATTACAGGTTTGGATATTACAGGCGAAAATGCATTTGCCTAAGCATAAATAATTATAAATTTGAATCATAAAGACGCATCATTGGTGCGTCTTTATTGTTTAGTTCAAACACTAAATACGAGTCATAATTCCTCAATCCCCCTTTTAATTCTCTCAAAAAATGGAGTTTTAATTTTCTCGTTTTGCTTGTTTAATCTTATTGATTTTTGAATTAGAGAGCTAAAGTTATCGCTGATATATGTTGTAACTTCGGGCTGAGTTGTACTGAAAGAGTTTACCGCATTGGGTGTTATAAAAGCTATTTGTGAATTCTCAAACTCTACCAAAACGGTGTTATCACCAATTATCAATTCGTTGTGATACAAATCAAAATTTGCACACGTTTCATTAGTCTTGATATTTACTTTTTTCCCTAAATTGGTTTGTTCTTCAATATGTTTTAGTAGCTGATAATACTGATTTATAATCACCTGATAACTCTCACTATCTTCAAATAATCCGGCTACTTTATAAAAATCTATTTGCCTTATTGTACAATTTACGGTTTCGTAGTTCCAAATTTCTTTTGAGTAAATTTTATTATACAGTTCGTAAATTTTACCTCCAAGCTCTACCACTTCCTCATCAAGCTTTTGTGTCGAAAATTTTAATCCTTGGTGTGACTTTAAATTTAAAATACTTTTTTGCCAAACAAACGACTTAAAACATCCTAATTCGGGAAACATAAAATTGTAAAACATAGGAACTTCTTTAGCAGAGTATATGATGTATTTAACGTCATTATTTACCAGCATTTGTAATGATGAAACCATTTGCCTCAAATAATCTTTAAGTGTAAAATTAGTTTCATTTATGGGGTTAAAATTAAATGTTACTTTGCCCATATGTAAACGACTGTCAATATCTGTAAGCGAAATTTTGAAAGCATTTAGTAATATTTCTAATTCTTTCAAATCTAAAAGTCGCTCGCTTTTTATCTTCTTATATGCAGCATCAACTGTTACGTTTAGGGTTTCGGCAATGGCTTTGGCCATGTTGTCTTGTGGTGTTAGTTTAGCTTTTATCTGATAAAATAATTGCTGTTGCAGGCTTAATGGTTCCATTATTGTTTGAGTATAAATTAGGTTTTGTATAGGGTAAATTTATACAAAATCAATAATAATAAAATCACAAACGAAATAATTTATACAAAAACAATTAAAGCTGTTTTAAACATGCTTCATTCTATTGAAAAGAAATAAAAAACTTAAATTACTTATACTAATATTTGAATAGCAGATACAATACATTATTTTGATAATTAGCTTCCTATTAAACAAAACTACTCTTATGAAAAAAACACAACGCCTAATATTGCTCCTTATGGTAATGGCACATTTGCATGCCTGTAAAAAAGACCCCATTACTAA
>CAZJHS010000027.1:4486-20927 GCA_964545895.1 uncultured Chitinophaga sp.
TTGGTAGTTTTAACCGCACCATTTACCTCTACCAACCAGCCGAAATGATTTTACATGTGAAAAATGTAAATCCGTTTGATGAAAGTGACTACATCAATTTAACCGACTTCTTTTCCCCTTTTATATACCTATATGGCACTAGCGTTGATACTACAATTTGTTGTTTAACTGCAAAACGATATACAGAAGTTGTTATTGGAGCATGGGTAAGAAAAGATTTTATAGAATACTCAAATAATGTAAAATACACACCTACTAAAGCCACCGGTAATGTGGTAGAAATTAACTACTAAAACTTATGAAAAAAACACGACACCTAATACTGCTCCTTATGGTAATGGCACATTTGCATGCCTGTAAAAAAGACCCCATTACTAACTCTATAACTACAAATTGGGGCTATGTTAAAGAGTTTTATACCCAAAAACCTATACCCAATGCCATGGTAGTAGTTTATGGTAAAAACCCTATGTGGGCGGTGCAAGATACACTATACACCGATAGCAATGGCAGGTATGAGTTTGATTATGTGAAATATCTTCCCGAACTGTTAACTTCTGCACCTGGCTATTTACCAGCAAGTATGCAACCTTATGCTCCTGGCGATTTTTTTGATAAATATAACCGTACCATTTACCTCTACCAACCAGCCGAAATGATTTTACACGTTAAAAATGTAAATCCGTTTGATGAAAGTGATCAAATCAGAATTAATGATTTCAGTCCACCCATAGCTTTATTAGGAAAAAAGGTAGATACCATTATTTGCTGTTTATTTTCCAGAAGATACGAGACCGTTCGCTTACAAACAATTATTACAAGAAATAGAAATGGTGAATATAAAGATAGTATAGGTATTTATTCTCCAACTCCAACCAAAGCCACCGGCAATGTGGTAGAAATTAACTACTAAAACCAACCTAAAATATATGAAAAAACTATTTTTTGCATGGGCTATGTGCCTGTGTGGGGCTTCTTTTGCCCAAGAAAATCAAAGAGATACTAGCACTTGGTATCAAAATTTACAGTTTAAAACAGCCAAATTAAACCAAAGCCAGATGCTTACAGGCCTTCTGTATGACAGAGTTCCTGAGGGATTAAGTCCTCTCAAATTTCAAGGAATTTATATCGACACGTTTAATACCCTTACAGTAACTGACTTTAAACAACTACATTGGCAACACGCATTAAGCTTTGCAGGGAGCAATACAAATCCCGAAACAACTTACAATAGTATTGATACTATAAATTGGGAATATATCAAACAAGGTAATATCCCAATTAATATACTTGCATATGCTTACGATATTTTAAAAGATGATGCCTTTGAAACCGGTGCAATAACACTGAATGCAGATAGTCAGTTAATACATGCAACAGATGCAAATCCGTTTAGACAATTCTCTGTATTTGCTGGCTCTATTTGGTATCCTAGAATTATTGAAAATAACAACTCAGTTAGTTTTGTGTTACCATCACAATTATATGTTTCAAACATTTCTACACCTTTAAGCAAAATTGAATTTAAACAGCTAAATGGCGATTACATAACTATTTCAAAAAATGAACCATTTACCGTTAATTTTGCAGATACCGGAGTGCAAACTTGTGTTATTAAAATTACATACCAAACTGGTGCTACTATCGAAACGGGCTTCTCATTTTACCTACAAAAGAAAGCAGATGTTATATTGCCAGATGTAACTTTAACAGCCTTAGCAAATGTGCCCTTTGAACAAGTTTGCGGAAACGAAAACAACTACAATCCTTATGGATTAGCCCGTTATTATATTAAATATGCCAATGCTGATAAAAAGCTACGAAGGCCATTCATCTTCGTTGAAGGTATTGATTTTGATTATCGAGACTACCTGACCAACCCCAACAACCCTAACTTCCCCCCAGCACACCGCTATGGAGAGTTTGGCTGGGATGTGTTTGTAAGTGGTGGGGCTTACACTCAAAGTATACCTGATTTTTCAGACGGCCAGCCATTTTCTTTAGGCTTAAATTCACTTGCAGGTCAACAGGGGCTTATTCAGCAATTGCTTAACCAAGGCTATGATATCATACTTGTTGATTTTGCGAGAGGTGCAGATTATGTACAAAAAAATGCTTATGCATTAGTTAAAGTCATTCAAGAAATAAATGATCTTAAAATTGCAAATCAAAATAACACAAAAGAAGATAACATTGTAGTTGGAGCAAGTATGGGCGGTCTTACAACCCGCTATGCACTTAGCTATATGGAAAAAAACAATTTAAACCATTGCACAAGGTTATGGGGCAGTTTTGATTCGCCACACTTGGGCGCAAACATACCAGTGGGTTTACAATATGCCTTGTTATTTTTTGCCAATAGCAATAACCAATCACGAGAGAATATTAGACGTTTAAATTTACCTGCTGCCAAGCAAATGCTTATCAGGCACGTTAGCAGAGATTTTAACGGAATTAGAGAATTTGGCACAAACGCACCTTGTTTTAGAGCTAACTTAGTTAACGCACTAAACGAAATTGGGTGGCCAGATAAACTAAGGAAAATAGCCATTGTTAATGGTAATGTATCCGCTATGGGAAATGGCATTGCAAACGGCACTCAATTAATGGAATGGAATTACACAAAAACAGAAAAATTATTCGGAGTTACTATACTATCTTTTGATGCAGCAGCATGCAATATATACGCTCAAGGTCGCACTGATAATAAAGTTTTTTATGGATTAATTACTAAAGAAAAACCCAAATTTACACCTGCACTTTGCTTTGGTACCGGAGGTGTTTACACATTCGCAATACCCAATGGCCCAATAACTGTAACAGTTGCATTGCCCGGGGTGTATTAATTTGTGGCCATTTGGTGATTGACCGTTTTGGCAAAGCAGAAAATTGGAACTGCGGGGGTGCTAATTGCCCCAATTTAGATGGAGCACCTGGTGGCTTGCATGATGGGGTCAAGAGTTTGTATGATGGAATAAACACATTAGCTTCAAGCAGTAAATTAAGCTTGCCAACACTTCATTACAATGGCTTGGTTAGTTTTATACCAAGTATAAGTGCGGTGAATGTATATAATGTAACTGATTACTCTTATGACATTCTAAACAACATTGACAACTATGTTGGGAATGAAGCTAAATCCCCATTTGAATCCTACAAAGGGTCTGAATTGCTTTGGCCTAACGAAGGGCACGTATTTTTAACCAAAAATAACCAATGGGGTAATGGCTATAAAGGCAATATGGAGTACTTGGCTGAGCAAATGCAACTTAACTACGAAAACATCGATCCCATTTTACCAAATGCTAAAGGTGCCAATTTTAACTTAGGATTAAAAGTACTTGGCGATTTAAGAACTAAAACAATTAATGCAGGAGGTGTGTACCAAATTAACAAAAATGGACTGATTGGCTATGGAAATATAAGCGGACAAACAAGCTTAAGCGGCTCCACTTTGCAAATAAAAACAGTGAACAATTGTAACAACAATCCTGAAATAACCATAAACAATGGAGGTCAATTGGTAGTCGGAGATGCAACACCAACAACTAATAATAATAAAGCAATAGTAACATTTACCACCGGTAGTAAGTTACGTATAAATACAGGAGGTATATTAACCATACACAAAGGCAGCAAATTAATTATAGCCGAGGGGGCAACTTTAATAGTGGAGCAAGGAGCTCAGTTACTTTTGGCAGAAGAAAGTATGCTTGAAATAAAAGGAACACTACAATTAGGAAACAACAGTACATTTACTACGGCTGCAGTGCCAAATCAAGGTCTTGGTAAAGTACGTATTGTAAATACAAATAACTTACAACAAATTGTAGTTGGTAGCAACAGTAAAATAAGTTTTAATGCAGCAAATTCTGGGTTGCCCTCTAGCACAATAGTTTTAGAGGTTGCTGGTCGATATGGTTTATACATGCGACAATTCAATAAACCATATTTGTTTGAGTGCAGAAATGCTACCATTGAGATGGAAGGTGCCACACAAATCTATACTTCGAATAACATGACATTGTTTAATTGCATGGTACAACGTAAACAGGGCACTACAATAAATCATAAAGGCGTTATTATTGATCAAGTTGACCCAATAACACCTACGGTTAACATAAATAACAGTAGTTTTGTTTACGGAAGTACGGGATTAAAAATACGGATGACAAATAGTCAATCTGTTACTTTAACCAATAATGTTTTTAATAATTGTCAAACAGGACTTTTTACAGAAGGACTGAGTAGCACGGTAATTAGTAATACAATGACCAACTGTGATATTGGTTGGCAAATACAAAACCCAATTGGAAGCACCCTAGGTAAAAATTTATTTATAAATAATGGTTCAGTTGGGATATTGGTTAATAACCAAAATACTAATGTGGCTAAAATAGAAAGCAGTAACATTGTAAATACAAGCATAGGTATTCATGTTTCACAAGGCGAATTGATTGCAAAGTGCATTAACATTAATAATTGCTTTACAGGTATAAATGTCACTGATGGAGGCACATTAACTTTTAATAATCTAACTGGTGGTGGCTATAACACCATTCTAAATAGCATAGAGCAAGGAGTTTCATTGTATGCCAATAACTCCTCAAATGGGGGCAATTTAAATTTAGTTAACGGAAATAGTATCATAAAAGCTGCGAACGGGGCTACGAACTATTGGAATGCCTTTGGGGTAATGGGGGTTTATCCAACATTGAGCTGTGTACAAAGTACTATTCCAGATCCATCTGGAAATTATATGGAGGCCGTAGATGTTAGTGGCAACTTTATTGCCAATCAAAATTTCGGCATTCCCAATACTGATGACCACTTCTATTATAGATGTGGATTTAATAATGGACGATTTCATAGCAATACAAATTATAGCCAGCAAGCAGTTGAAAACATGATAACGTTAACTTGCCAACAAGGCACAACAAATGGTGGAAACAATGGGTTAGGTAAAACCATGAACAGTGGTAGTATGCTTGTATTTGACTCTGTATTAGCCGAACTTAATGGACAAAATCCAAATTACAAACTAGGGTTGTCTCAGCTAAAAAACCTAATAGAAGTGAACACCATGACCAACTACCAGCAAAAAAAGGAGGCAAGACGAATATATCACCAAACGCTTTGGGCCTTTGCAGAAGGAGTAAGGAATAACCAAATTAACTTATTAGATTCAGGAAAAGATTTATCAGCAATTGACAATGTAAAATACGTTATAAATAAATTAATTCAGCAAGACAATCAGAGTAACTTGACCTTTAACTACCTATTAGATAAAGCTAATTTACTAAGAAACAGCAATGATCGAAGTATGGCAATCAATTTACTAGACAGTATAAAGAACGTGTTTAGTTTGGATAGTGCTAATTTGGCGTTGGTAGATTATTGGCATTGTGTAAACGAAGCAGAACAAGCTATTATTGACAGTTTAATAGCTTTTGACAGTGTTGGATTTTATTACCCATGCATGCAAAAAAAAGATGTTGTGCAACTAAATAAAAGAGATGTTCCAGCAAGTATCAACTTTACTCCATCGGGTAGTCTAAATATTCAAATATATCCCAATCCTACATTTTCTGAAATTACTATAACCAATTTAGGCGTCTCAGAACACACTATTTCCTTGTATTCAATTGACGGTAAAAAAATACTAAGTAAAACGTCAACTGAAAATAACATAAGTTTTAACCTCGACTCACTTTCAGAAGGCATTTATATTCTTGAAATAAAAAATTCAAGTGGAATTGTTCAACAAAAAATCATCAAATCAAACTAAACTTTTAACCGTTAGGCATTGCCTAACGGTTTTTTTACTGAATAAAAAGAAAGTATGTATAACAAAATGCTTTTAAACAATATCAACTATTCACCAGAAGGCATTTAATAAACTAATAAACACACAATTTGATTAAAAATATCAAACGACAAAATCCATACAAAAATCGTTAATTGAAATTTGATTAAAATTGATGCAGAATAAGTGGGATAAAGTATATTTTTGCTCGAAAGAACTTTAGAATATTAAAAGTAACTATGTATCAAATAAAATTTGGAACAGATGGATGGCGTGGCATTATTGCTGCCGAATTTAATGTAGATAATGTAAAACGTGTGGCGCAAGGAACTGCTGCATACATTAAGCAAAACCATGCCGATAATTTAAGTATTGTATTGGGGCATGATTGCCGTTTTGCAGGCGAATTATTTGCCGAAACTGTAGCACAAATAATGTGTGCCAATGGCATAAAAGTAAAATTGGCTAAAGGTTTTGTATCAACACCAATGGTAAGTTTAGGTGCTGTAAAACATGGCGCTGCCTTGGGTGTAATTATTACAGCAAGCCACAACCCACCTGCATACAGTGGTTATAAACTTAAAGCACATTATGGCGGACCAAGCAGTCCGGCTGTAATTGACGCAGTGGAAGCTGCTATTCCAAATCATTTGGTTGAAACTGTTTTAACTCCAATAGATGAGTTGGTAGAATCGGGCATGATTACTTATGTTGATTTAGAGACCTTATACATTGATGAAGTAAAAGCAAGTTTTGATTTAGCTGCCATTAAAAACAGCGGAATGAAATTTGGTTACGATGCCATGTATGGTGCCGGTCAAAATGTAATGAAAGCCTTATTTCCAGAAGCATTTTTATTGCATTGCGAATATAACCCAAGCTTTTACGGACAAGCGCCTGAACCTATTCATAAAAACTTAGCTGAGTTTAGTGCAGCCATTAAACAACGTGGCGATATTGATTCTGGTTTAGTTACCGATGGTGATGCTGACCGTATTGGTTTGTACAACAAAAAAGGTGAGTTTGTTGATTCGCATCACATCATTCTTTTATTGGTGCATTACTTGCACAAATACAAAGGCATGAGTGGTAAAGTAATTACTACTTTTAGTGCAACATCAAAAATTACTGCATTGGCAAAAGCTTATGGTTTAGATATTGAAATTACTAAAATCGGCTTTAAATACATTTGCGAAAAAATGGTTACCGAAAACGTTTTAGTAGGTGGCGAAGAAAGCGGAGGTATTGCCATTAAAGGATTTATTCCAGAACGCGATGGCATTTGGATTGGCTTAACCCTTTGGGAATTTATGGCCAAAACAGGCAAAAGCTTGGATGATTTAATTAAAGAAGTGTACGAGGTTGTGGGCAGCTTTGCCATGGGCCGAATTGATTTACACATTACCGAAGAAATTAAACAAAACGTATTAACTAATTGCAAGGCTGGTAAGTACACTACGTTCGGAAATTATACCATTGAAAAAGTAGAAGATTTGGACGGATTTAAGTTTCATTTAAAAAACAACGATGTCTCACACTCCGAAGCTTCAGCGAAGGAGTGGGTAATGATTAGAGCAAGTGGTACCGAACCCGTATTGCGTGTATACAGCGAATCGTCAACGCAAGATCAAGCAGAAGCCATTTTGCAAGCATGTAAAAATACCATTTTAGCCTAAGGCTAATAAAACCAAAAGCCATTCCGAACAACGCTTCGGAATGGCTTTTTACTTACTAACAAAAATGCCATTAAAAAACGAATTACATCCGCGCAATGCACACAGCAACAGGTATGATTTTCCTGCATTAACACAGGCTTGTCCTGAGTTAAAACCTATGGTGGCAGTAAATAAATATGGTGATGAATCAATTGACTTTAGCAATCCTAAAGCGGTAAAATTACTGAACAAAGCACTGCTTAAGTTTTTCTATAAAATAGATCATTGGGATATTCCTAACGGATACCTTTGTCCGCCAATACCAGGCCGTGCCGATTACGTACATTACTTAGCTGATTTAATTGCTAAGTATAACCAAGGTATTATTCCGCGTGGTAAAAAAGTAGTTGGGGTTGATATTGGTGTGGGTGCAAATTGTATCTATCCTATTTTAGGACATCAATTATTTGGCTGGAATTTTATAGGCACTGATGTTGATGATAAAGCATTAGATAATGCGCAACACATCATCAACCAAAATGAAAACTTACAAGGTGCAATTACCTTGCTGCGTCAGTTGCGTGCAGGTAGTTTGCTAAAAGGTGTAATTACGCCCGATGTGCAGTTTGATTTTACCATTTGTAATCCTCCATTTCATGCCAGTGCCGAAGAGGCCAAACAGGCCAGCATGCGCAAAGTAAGTAACCTAAAAGGCAAACGCATTAAATCGCCCGTTTTAAATTTTGGTGGCCATCATTTAGAGTTGTGGTGCGAGGGTGGCGAAGAAGGTTTTATTACCAAACTTGCCCAAGAGAGTGCCAGTTATGGGCAACAATGTTTTTGGTTTACTTCGTTGGTTTCAAAACAAACCACCATACCTGTTATTACTAAGTTATTAACCCAACTTAAAGCCACCGAAATTAAGGTAGTAGAAATGGCGCAAGGTCAAAAAATAAGCCGTTTTATTGCATGGACATTTTTAACACCAACCCAACAAAAAAACTGGATGGATAGTCGTTGGAAATAACCTCTACCTATCATTTCATGTTATTCCGCTATCTTCGTAAATTCAATGAAAACGCTTTTAACCACACTTAACGCCAAGTACATTCATCTTAATTTAGCTATTAGGTTGTTGTACGAATTAAACCATCAACAACACGAAGGTTTGGATTGGCATGAGTTTACCATTAAAGAAAAACCCGAAGATATTGCAGCTCGTTGCAAAGATTATGACGTAGTAGCGTTTAGTTGTTACATCTGGAATGTTACGCAAACATTGGCTGTAGCACGTGTTTTAAAAAGTATCAACCCAAATATAAAAATACTTTTAGGCGGACCAGAAGTTAGTTACGACTACACTGATTTAATTAAGTTAAACGAGGTTGATTACATTATTGTGGGTGAAGGCGAAATACCTTTTGCCGAGTTTTTAAACAACTATCCTCATGTGCAAGGTGTGCCAAATTTGGTACATAAGGTTAATGGGAAAATGGAGTTTTTTCCGCAACAGGTTACGTTTGATTTATTGAATTACACAGGAGTTAATCCATACAAAAACGACCCACCCGAGGATTTATACAACAAGGTTTGTTACATAGAAACATCGCGTGGTTGCCCATACAAATGCGAGTTTTGTTTGGCCAGTTTAGATAATAAAGTAAGGTATTTACCTATTGATGATATTAAACGAAACTTGGCTTATTTAATGGAGCACGGCCGCACCATTAAGTTTTTAGATAGAACGTTTAACGTTAAAAAAGATTTTACGATTGATATCTTCAATTTTATTCTAGAACGTTATAAACCGGGGCAAGTTTTTCAGTTTGAAATTACAGCCGATATTGTTCATCCTGATATTGTAAAATACATTCAAGAGCATGTGCCTGAGGGTTTGTTTAGGTTTGAAATTGGAATACAAACTGTAAATCAAAAAGCCAATTTACAAGTAAGCAGGAAGCAAAATTTTGATAAAACCAGTGCCGTAATTAAGCAGTTGGATAATAAAATAGAAATGCACCTTGATTTAATTGTGGGCTTACCATTGGATGAATGGGCCGATATTAAATACAGTATTGAAGAAGTATTTAAACTACATCCACCCGAGTTGCAATTAGGCTTTTTAAAGTTTTTAAAAGGCACTCCCATGCGCTTAAAGCACGAGCAACATGGTTATATTTTCGACCCAATGCCTCCTTACCAAATTATAGAAAGTAATTATTTGAGCAAAGAAGAGTTGCATAAAATTACTTTGTTGGAAGAAGCATTAGAAGTTTATTGGAATAAAAAGCGTGCTACGCACACGCTTAAATATGCTGCAGCTAAATATGGCATTTTTGATTTTTTAATGAACCTAGGAACCTATTTTGATGCACATTACGATTTCCATAAACATACTTTGTATGATGCATACGATGCCCTGCAAGCTGTAATAAAATTACATTACCAATCTGATGAAATAATGATGCAATTGGTGGCTTTAGATTATTACTTACATCATAAACTCAAACCCAAAACTATGTATTTAGAAGAGGTGAGTCGTGATGAAAAAACAACTGTAATTAATGAGTTAGCATTAAACCACCACAAGTACAGGTTTATGATTTTCGCTTTTAATTTTGATGTAGAGGCTTGGATAAACCAAGGTGAAATCATTAACCAAAATTACACCGCCATTATTCAATACAATGGCGAAACCAAAGCCAAATTAGTTTCAAGTAAAATTGCCCAACATCAATAACCATCATGCAAAAACAAGGCGGAACACGATTAAATAAATTTATAAGTGAAAGTGGTTTGTGCAGCAGACGCGAAGCTGACCGTTTTATTGAAAATGGGAATGTAACCATTAATGGCCGCAAGGCACAAATTGGCGACCAGGTTTTTGGTGGCGATAGAGTTACCGTAAACGGAAATAAGTTAGAGCCTAAAAAGGAGGATAAGCTTGTTTTTATTGCCTTAAATAAACCTGTAGGAGTAACCAGTACAACCGAAGCAGGCGTGCTTGATAATATTGTAAGTTTTGTTAATCACCCCGAGCGTATTTTCCCTATTGGTAGATTAGATAAAGATTCGCAAGGATTAATATTTTTAACCAATGATGGCGATGTGGTAAATAAAATATTACGCGCAGGTAATAACCACGAGAAAGAATACATTGTTACAGTTAATAAACCCATTACTGATGATGTAATTACAGCAATGGGAAATGGTGTGCCTATAATGGGCGTTGTTACCAAAAAATGTAAAGTAGTACGCGAAGGTGCAAATGCATTTAGAATAACTTTAATACAAGGCTTAAACCGCCAAATACGCAGAATGTGCGAACACTTTGGTTATGAAGTGAAGAAGTTAGAGCGCATTAGAATAATGAATATAAAGTTAAATAAATTACCTGTGGGTGATTGGCGCGATTTAACTTCGAATGAATTGGATATTATTTATGGCATGATTGCCGACTCGAGCGATGTGGATGAGAAAAAACAAAAGCCGAAAAATAATAAACCCAAAAGTAGCACTGCAACTAAAAAGCCAACTAATGTTAACCCCGATAACAGAAAAAACAAACATCGCAAGGGGTCTGCGGGGCAAAAAGGTGGCGGCTTTAAACCTAAAGGAAATAACAGCCGCAGAAAAGGTCGTTAAGTGCGGTTAAATTTAATCGTATATTCGTTTAAACAATCAACCCTATAAATTTATATGACACCATTAATTGCAATTGCCGCACTGGCCTTTTTGGCCTTTTTAAGTGTAGTTACCGTACAGCAGGGCACTGTATCTGTACTTACCATGTTTGGTAAATACCGCAGAATCCTTTATCCTGGTTTAAATTTCAGAATTCCGTTTTTGGAAGTTATTTTCAAAAAAATATCGGTTCAAAATCGTTCTATCGAATTAGATTTTCAAGCCATTACCCAAGATCAAGCCAATGTATACTTTAAAGCCATGTTACTTTACAGTGTGGTTGATAACAAAGAAGAAACGCTAAAAAATGTAGCCTTTAAATTTGTAAACGAACGCGATTTTATGACTGCTTTGATACGCACTATTGAAGGTGGTATTCGTGGTTTTGTGGCTACAAAAAAACAGGCTGAAATTCTTTCATTGCGTAAAGAAATTGTAGAATACGTAAAAGAAGGAATTGACACCGTAGTTGAAACTTGGGGTTTTCATTTACTAGATTTACAACTAAACGACATTACGTTTGATGAAGCTATTACCAAAAGTATGGCTCAAGTGGTGGCATCAAGCAATTTAAAAGCTGCTGCCGAAAACGAAGGTCAAGCCTTATTAATTACCAAAACCAAGGCTGCAGAAGCCGAAGGTAACGCCATTAAAATTGCTGCCGAAGCAGAGAGAATTGCAGCACAATTACGTGGACAAGGTGTGGCATTGTTCCGCCAAGAGGTAGCAAAAGGTATGAGCGAAGCCGCTAAAGAAATGAAAGTAGCCGAGCTAGATGCATCGTTCCTTTTATTTAGTATGTGGACCGAATCGATTAAAAACTTTGCTGAAAATGGAAAAGGCAATGTGATATTTTTAGATGGCAGTACCGAAGGCATGGATAAAACCATGAAACAATTAATGGCCATGAATAGATTGGATGAGTTTGAGAAGAAATAATTAAATACAACATCAATAAAAAGCGCCTATTAATTTACTGTAAATTGATAGGCGTTTTTTTATGTACCGTAATATTAAACACATAAAAAAGGCGTCCACGAAAACATGTTCGGGACGCCTTTTTATGGTTAATTACTCGTGAAAGTTATTCTTTAATTAATTTAGTTACGGCCTCTTTACCATCAACGTTTACTTTTACAAAGTACACGCCATTGGCAAGTTTAGCTAACGCATCTACTTGCACCAAGTTATCACCAGCCACTACTGGGTTGGTAAACTCGGCCACCGTACGACCCATCAAATCAACTACCAATACATTAGCTGTTGTTGCTGTTTCGGCAGTTATAGCCAAAGTTACATTGTTGCTAAATGGATTTGGATAAGCATTGATAGCGGTAGCGATACGATCGTTAAATTGTACCGAAACAACTGGCGAGTATTCAACCTTACCATCAAGGTCTACCATTTTTAGGCGGTAGTATATGGTTTGATTTTTAGCCACGCGACCAATTTGTGCATCTACTAATTCGTATTTCTTAGCAATTGATGAATTACCTGCAGCTTTTACTCTACCAACTTGTTCGAAGTTAGCACGATTAAACGAACGCTCAACCATAAAGTATGCAGAGTTACGCTCAGAAGCTGTTGTCCAACTTACCACCGCATCCATACCAGATTTAGTAGCACGTAAACTTGTTAACTTAACTGGTAACGGTGCTGAGATATCTGTGGTACCAGTAAATGCAGTGGTATCATTAAGTATGTTCATACCAAATACATTGGCAACTGTATCTAACATGGTAGCAAAACTGTTGTTATTCCACCAGCTATAATTTGGGGTTGATCTTCTATCAGCAAACTTCAAATCAGTTTCTGATGGAATAGTTCCTAATTGGAAAGGCTTGTAGCGTAAACGCACATCGTACGTAAAGTTACTACCTCCTGCTTGAGTCATTCTCCAATAAGCATCCATTAAATGTGCAGCAGTATCTTGTGTTGCATTATTATTAGGACTTGAAGCACGGTTACTAATTAATGTACCAGGCGCAAAACGCATGTTTACCGTAGAAGGTAAAGTACCACTATAGCCCCAAATAACACTAGCAACGGTATCGCCAAACGATATAAAATGTTGCGTATTACCATATCCAATAGAACCGGTAACGGTTGATAATGGTGCTGCGGTAGTTGGTGTAAATTCAAATGCTCCAATATCTGGTGCACCAGTTGAAACTTGCACACTACGATCGGCTCCATTTAAGTCCTTCACCAAATCATAAATTTGTATACCACGGCCATTTAATACCCAACTGTTAGCATTGGTTGCCAATGGCATTAAATTACTAATTGATGTAAATGCAGGATCACCATTATAAGAGTTCATATCATTAATAGATACTAATGAACCTTTTGCCGTAGGGAAAGTAGCATTGGTGTAAGATGTACCATTTAAATACATTAATGTTGCACCAGTTGAATAGTAAGTGTTGTAATCTAATTGTACTAAACCTGATAAACCTGTTAAGTTAGTAATACTTAATGCTGGTGATGAGCCCGCATTGATGGCATTATTAATGATGTACACCTGAGAAGCATTAACTGCATTACCACCTGCAACCGAACCACCAAAAGTTATAGCACCCATTGTAGTTGATGTACCTGTGGTTAATGTATTAATACTGTTGTTGTAAATTCTCACATCAGAGCTACCAGTAAAGTATAGCGGAGATGAAGTACCACCAGAAACCATAATAGCATTACCATACACTTTACTGCCTCCTATTTCGCCATATTGCGAGAAGCCTCCCAAGTAGAAACCATAATTACTTGGTTGATACAATTTATTGTACGAGAACTCAGAGTTACTTGAAATACCAAAGGCATAAATTCCGTAGAATGAAGATGCGCTTGGCGTTATGATATTGTTACGTACCTTCATTTCGGCACGGCTATTTAGGTATAAACCATAATAGTAAGGATTGGTAATAATATTTGAATCAATTTGGCAACGGAACGAGTAATTGTTTACAATGTTTTGTCCGCCAATACTTACAGCCATACTACCATTTAATAAATTATTATTGGCAATGTTAATGTCTGTAGCATTAGTTCCTGCAGCTGCAAAAATCAACGCGTTATTATCACTTGATGTTGCTACAGTTAAACCTTCAATTGTATTATTACGCAAGCCAATGTTTGCTGAATTTACAGAACCTGCCAATCCTAAATTAAATACTCTACCATAAGTGGCATTGGTATTTTTAATAGTCATGTGTTCAAAATTAACATACTGCGTACCATTAAATGTTACTACATAGTTTGTAGCTAATGCAGTTGGAGCAAAAGTTAATGTAACATTGTTTCTGTTTAAAGTTGATGATCTAAATACGATTCGGTTCGCAGCACTTGCACCTGGAATTACACCAAATGTTAACTGCTCGTTATATGTACCACTTGCTACTTCAAACACCACCGGACCTAAAGCACCACCACATGATAGTGCCGCCAAAGCAGCATTGAAATTAACGTAGTTACGCGCACCCGAACCACTTGGATTGATAGTATATGTACCCGACATACCTAAACATACAGGCAAGTTAAGCGTATCATTATTTCTATCAGCATCTAAATTAGTATTAGGTGATGATGTGTATGCACGCATGCTAATGTTACCACCCGTGTAATAAAACTGCTGACTTGTTGCTCCAGCGCCTGAAGTAGCACTAAATGTTACCGTATCGGTTCCGTTTGAAGGTATATTACCAGCGTATGCTTGGGTGTGAGTTATAGCCCCTGAAACGTATGTAACGTTAGCAGATGTTAAAGTAGCTGCCCCAAAGTTTTTGATTAATACTCTCACATCAGTTAAACCAGTATCGATAGGTGCTTTAGGCAATACAAATGATAATATACCTGCATCATCAGCAGGTGGAGTAAATTCTAATACCCCAATATCAGGTGTAGTTGCATTACGTAAATTACCATCAACATCGGCTGCTACCCAAGTATTACCTTTACCCTTATCGTTTAACGGAATACTATTTAAACGTAAGTTTTTAGGTGTAACAAAGTTCGGATTCATTACAAACGAGTTTGAATCATTACCCAAACCTGTATTGTTTTGCCAACCTATAAATGTACTTGTAATTTGGTTGTTTGAACGATATGGATAAGTACCTAAACCATAATACACATTATTATTAATAGTCCAATTTAATCCAACCTGTGTAATAGGGAATAATGCACCGCCATCAGACAACCAACCACAATATCCTGCATTCGGGTTGTTGAATATGTTATTTATCACGTCAACAGTATTATACAATGATGCATTGTTGCTAAATAAATAAAATGCTGTAGCAGTAGAACTTCCTGAGGTAATGTTTATGGCATTATGAGCAAACACAAAATGTGTTGGGTAGCCCATGTATATACCATATGCAGTATTTGCAGCTGTTCCAATTTGAATCATGTTATTAGAAAATACAACTTTGTTACTTGCATTACCTTGAGGGTAATTCGTATAAATAGCATAACCACCGTTTTGACCAGAAAACTGATTGGCATCTACAACCATACCTTCACCCGCATAAGTCATATACATTCCGTAACTGAAAGTTGCGTTCTGTTTGCCACCGCCTATTAATCTGTTTCTTTCGAATAAACTCCTTTCAATACCATTAAAATATGCAAAATAGGAGTTTTGATCGAAGAAGTATGAGTTACGAATCCTGTGTCCGAATGATCTTGTTGCATTAGGAGCCATTAAAGTCATACCGTAATATCCACCAATAAATGAGCTACTGTCTATTGTTAAAGCAGTTGCATTTATAAATGTTGAAGATGTAGCGTTAGTTAATGAAGAACTTACTTCAAACGGATTAATCAACGTAGAAACTGTACTTGATGTAACAACAAACGTACATTTGTTAAACGATAAACTATCTGCACTATTTCCTGATAAACCAATAACCTGAACGGCTATCGCATTTGAACCACCTGTATTTTCAATTTTAAAGTTACTGAAAGAAATATTATCAGCCCCATTAAACAATATGGTTGCCCTGTCAGCACTGGTTGCTCCTGCAAATGTAATTACTGTATTTGAGGAGTCAGCTCCTACAAAACTCAAACGACTACCAGCTCCTAAACCTAAGATGTTTGAGAAGGTTAATTTTTCGTTGTAAGTACCTGCTGAAACATTTACAATTACGTTACCTGCCATTCCGCAGGTTTGTAATAACTGCACAACTGCACCTATAGTTTGGAAATTACCATTTCCTACCGGTAATGAAGGGTTAACGGTTAAATTACCACTTAACGGTGTACAGAATGTTTGTTGAATGGTATCATTAAA
>CAZJHS010000027.1:20937-31903 GCA_964545895.1 uncultured Chitinophaga sp.
CGTAATATGTCATTTGATGAGTTTGGTAATGACGACCATGCTTTTAAAGTATACAAACCTGAAGTAGCAAAATTGAATGACCCTAAAGCTGCCGATACTGTGTCGTTTGTAACTAAGTTACCCGACCAGCTAATACCGGTTTGATTAACTCCATTTACTTGCCAATCAATATTAGCAGAGTTTAATGTAGCAGTACCATAGTTTTTGATTACAGCATCAACATTCTGAACGCCTAAACTTAAAGGCATCACAGGTGATGTAAATCCAATAAGACCCGCATCATTAGGGGATACATCGTATTTGTATACACCAGGATCCGGTAACGAATCATGCGGAGTTCCTATAATATCGGTAGGTACAATTGTACGTAAATCAGCTCCGATATTATTTAAACTATCAGCACCAGGTGTAAATGGAGCTTGCGTGAATGCGGTTCTAAAATTAGGATTTGCAAATACACTAAATGAGTCTAATGGATTAACGACATTGGCGCTTCTCCATGAAGCTAAATCGATACGATTTGTTGAATAATAACCAACAAAATTATTGGTACTTCCGTTTGGTGTACCGTAATACAATCCATTATTTCTATAGTCGTATGTATTACCGGTTGAGCCAATATACATTAAGTATTTAGTGCCTGATCCTCCTCTGTTAATATGTAGAATATTATTTTTTAATCTTTGATAAGTAACAGAGCTTGATGTGTAGAATGCATATGTTGATGATGTTGTAGTTGTGGCAGGATAATCTATACTAATGGTGTTATGATACAATTGACTTTCGTTCACAATTTGCTGAAAAATACCATAAACAAGCCCTCCTCCTTTAATATCGGCAATAAGGTTGTTTTTAATCACAATAGGACGGTTTGTTCCTTGTGCTATTTGGAAATACATACCATAGAAAGAATTTGTTGTTGTCTGTAACATTTCAAATGGTTTGGTAATTTTATTGCCATCAAATGTATCACCAGATAAATAAACGAAATTCATACCGTAAAATGTGGTTGGAGACGCTTTCGTAGGACGAGAGATTTCATTGTTTTGAATCAAGCCGCCCGTTACACCGTAGGCATATATACCATAAAAGGTAAAATCTCTGATGATGTTGTCTTTTATAACATAACCATTGTTGGGACCTTCTGTATTGTTAGCACAAGCTGAAATACCACAGTATGGTCCACCTGATGAATTACCAAAAATGTTATTACCAACAAACCTATTAAATAATCCAGTATTTGCAGCAAGACCAGTTGGGTTGCTTAAGCTTGAAGTAACAGCAATACCGGCAGATGCCGAGCTTCCTGTAACTGATGAAATATCAATGTTACAACCTAAAATACTTACATAGTCGGAGCCGGTTGTTAGCAAATAACCAACACCGTAACTTTGGTTTAGTGATTTAACGTTTAGTTGGTTAAAAGTTACGTAGTCTGTACCAATTACATTTATAATACCAATCAAACCAGAGTTTGTATTGTTAAATTCAACACGGTTGCCATTACCATTAAATGTAATTGTATTTGTGGCACTAACACCCGGAACCATAGATAAAAATACTTGGTTATTATAAGGTCCTGAATTAGCAACAACGTTAAAAGTTACTGCTCCTCCAATTCCACCCATGCTTATGTAATCTGCCAATCCGCTAACCGAAGTAAAATTACTTGCACTTGCCGCTGCACCTTGGTTAATGGTATAAACACCTCCAGGTAACATACATGCAGTAGATTTACTCATGCTGTTATTGGTAGTATTTGGTTCGGTAGTATTATTAGGATTACTAATGGTGTATGATATGTTGTAAACAGTACCTACTAACGCATTAATTGTTCCTAGTGTAATGGCACTTGAGGTTGCACCACCAGCTAGAGAACCACTGTAGTTTACAGGTGTTTGTGCAACTCCATTTACAGTCCAGTTAATGGTTGCAGAGGTAATAGTGGTGGTACCTGCATTACGAATAGTAGCATTAACGTTTTGAACACCTGAAGCATAAGGCGCAACAGGTAGGTCAAGGCTGTTATATGCAACATCAATCGCAATTGGAGCAGCTTCATAAGCACCTATGTCTATTGGTGATGATCTTAACACACCATTTAAATCTCTTGTAATGTGCGGCATTGCAACGCCATTGCCATTAAACCAGCCATCTTGTGGTGCAAAATCACGGGTTAGTGTGTTTACAAAGTTCGGATTAAAATCAGAACTGGTATTGTCTGCTGTACCCATATATGCGCTGTACTGACTGTATGTGTTGTAGTCTACCCCACTAATGTTTGCCATTTTATAGCTAGAAGCTAAACCATAATACGAGTTTTTGGCTAAATCTGTTCCGGTATTAAATGTACCATTAACATAAATAGAGTAAAACAACCCTACAGTGCTTGTACGTGCGTTGTAAAAAATATTGTTTTTTAATTCATATGTACTCGATGTGTTGGTACTTGAACTTGAATAAAAACCGTAAGTTTGGTAAGTAGCGGTTACAGTTGTGTTGTGAAAGGCAATTGTATTATTTCTAATTTTAAAGTTAAATGCAGTTAAAAAATAGAAACCATAATGTGAACCATTACCTGTGTTAAAGTTTAACAAGTTGTTATCAATAATGTTAGGTTGAGTTGTGGTTCCATTGTAGTTAATACCATAAATACCATAACAAGTACTTGTTGTAGTAGGGCTACCTGCAAATAAGTCGGTAATAACATTGTTACGGATGGTATCCTGACGACCAGAACTTGTTCCTAAATAAAAACCGTAGGTGGTTGAGAATGAAGTTTTGGTTGTACGTCTAATGGTATTTCCGTCAAATGCAGTTGAGTTACCATTGTTCCAATAAACACCATACATATAAAAATCCTGAATGATGTTGTTATAAAATTTGTTTGCAGAAACGGTAGTTGATGAAGTAGCCGGAGCTCCAACAATACCATAATACATACCCGCACCAGTTGGGTTACCACGTACCATGTTATTGCTAATAATATTGCGGTAGCCATTGGTACCTGAAGTTGTAACTGACGATAAACTGTTACTAAAAACTATACCAGCAGAGTTTGCTGATGTAGTACTGGTAACAGCAGCAATATCTATGTCGCAGCTATCAATAATATTATCATCAGAGCCAAGGTAAAAGTGAATACCCCAACCATAAAGTGTACTGGTTGTTCTAATTACTAAATTTTTTAAACGATAAAAATCACCGTTGTTGAACCTCACAATAGCCATGTCTGCTGTAGAGGTAGGGGCGAATTGAATTACGTTACCGTTACCATTAATGGTGATGGTGTTGGTGGCTGATGCTCCTGTGATGTTTGGGAAAACAACCTGACCGGTGTACGGTCCTGAATTGGCAACCACATCTACAACAAGTGGGCCGCTTACTCCAAAAGGAGCGCTGTTACTAGGTCCTGCATCACTTCGCGTGTTTGCGGTGGTTAGATAGGTAATTAAGGAACTAAAGTTTTGGAAGTTTGTTGCTGATGCCGCTGAATTAGCATCAATGGTCAACGTTCCTGATACTTGTGTTGCTCTCGACTGAACCAAAAAGGCAGTACAGAGAATCATCAGTAAGAGTTTTCTCATAGTGTATTTGAATTAAGTTTGTATATCGAATATATTAAATATATCTAAATAACAAGTGCTTATTCAAAAAACTATTTACCTCTGATGGATTAAAAATGGCAATATTTCGCTATTTTATTATTCATTTAGCAGTAGCTGCCGTTTATTTCATTAATTGTAATGTAAAAAAAACACGTTAAACAGTAACTATTAAACAACAGCGGTTACTTTTGTGATTTGAGGAATAGCAGATTTTAATCCATTTTCAATGCCGGCTTTCATGGTCATGCTGCTCATGCTGCAACTGCTGCAATTTCCTAACAAGCGCAATTGCACTTCCATTTCGTCTGTAATATCTACCAACTCTACATCACCACCATCGGCTTGTAAAAACGGACGCATACTATTTAATGCAATTTCAATTTTTTGTTCAAGTTCTGTTCGGTTTAACATGTCCATAATTTAGTTTGTATTGTTGTTTTCTTCGCTGTTAATAATAGCAATTTGTTGTGCAACGCGCTGCGCCACTTGCAAAAATAGTGGTTTTGCGGGATTCTGATCATCAAGTACTGCAGGCATACCTTTATCTGCACCCTCTCTAATCCCAGCTACTAAAGGTATTTGACCGAGTAGGTTGGTATTAAACTGTTGTGCAATTTTTTGTCCGCCTCCCTCACCAAAAATGTAGTATTTATTGTTTGGTAATTCGGCAGGGGTAAACCAACTCATATTTTCTACTACTCCCAAAAATGGAATTTTAGTAGGTAACATACCAAACATCGCAGCAGCTTTGATAGCATCGGCTAATGCCACATCTTGAGGTGTGGTGACCAAAACTACACCCGTAACTGGTATAATTTGTCCCATGGTAAGGTGTATGTCTCCTGTACCCGGTGGCATATCTAAAACCAAATAGTCTAATTCGCCCCAAACAGTTTCGTTCACAAACTGACGTAAAGCACTACTCACCATTGGTCCACGCCACACCACAGCTTGGTTAGGATCAATCATAAAACCAATACTCATCAGTTTTATTCCATGTCTTTCAACCGGTATCATGTGGTTTTTCCCATCAATAACTTGCATTTCTGGAGTTTCGTGTATGCCAAACATAATGGGCATACTTGGGCCGTAAATATCCGCATCTAATAATCCAACTTTGGCTCCAAGTTCGCTTAATGCTAAGGCCAAATTACTTGCTACTGTACTTTTACCTACACCACCTTTTCCGCTTACCACAGCAATAATATTTTTCACACCAGGCAATACCACTTTATCCGATCGTAAAGTAAGTACATTAGCCTCCATAGTTATATTTATTACAGCTTGGGCATCTACTTTACTTGTAATGGCCTCCATGCAATCTTGCTCTATTTTATCTTTCATAGGACAAGCAGGCGTTGTAAGCAACACGGTAAACTTAATATTGTGGCCACTTACTTCAATATCTTTAATCATATTAAGCGTTACCAAGTCCTTTTTTAAATCAGGCTCTTGCACGGTTGATAACGCTTTTAAAACTTGCTCTTTTGTAATCATGTTGTTTACTAACAAATGGTGTTGCAATTTAGGCTTTACAATCGTATTCATTAAAAATAGTTTACACCCAAAATTAACAGATAAGACTTTATTATAAGGTTTAATTTAAGTGGCATTAACTACTTTTGCCGCATGAATAAATTCCGATTTATCATGGCCATTGGTGCTTGGTGTTGCCTTGTATTAGCCTGTAATACCACCAGTATAATGCCTCCAAAACCCACCAACACTGTTTTTGCCGAACCCGCAAAACCCACTTCGGGTATTAGTTTGCCTGTGGTAATTAACCTACGTGCTATTAGCCAATCGCTTAATGCGCAATATGCTGAAAGGTATTACACAGATGATTCATACGAGAACAATAATGCCGACCAACTAAAAATTACGGTATTTAAGCGCGAGCCCTTGGTGATACAAGCCATTGAAAATAATATTTTAGCTGATGTACCCATGCGTATTGAAGGCTCTTACCAGTTTGCAAGCAAGTTATTAGGCATGAATGTTACCCACCAACAACCCTTTAATTTTAATGTAACTGTAAACCTGCAAACCCTACCTACTTTTGATAAAGATTGGAATTTAAAATTGAATAGTAAGGCCAATATTAGGTGGGATGATTTACCCAATTTTTCGGTTATTGGAGTTCAAGTTGATTTTCAGAAAATGTTCGGGAAAATTATTCAAGGACGTATTGATAAACTAACAGCCCAACTTGATGAGGAAATAACACGTGCAGTAAATTTACGTAAATTGGTAAGCGATAATTGGAAACAAATTACTCAACCTTTTAGCCTCGATAAAAAAACCAACAGTTGGTTAGTGATTAAACCACGCAATGTATTTTACACCCAATTGCAAGGGTACGACTCGTTGGCTAAAATAAACTTGGGTTTGTACTCGGTAATTGAAGTAGTAAGTGGCTATAAGCCCACAACCGACAGCTCAACTACCCTTCCGATACTTTATCAAACCAATAAAATTGATGATAAAGTAAACCTCCTTTTAAATACCGAAATTAAGTTTGAACAAATAAACAAAATCATACAAGAACAAATTGCAGGAAAGCCAATTAAGCTAGAAGCCAAAGAGTATGTGATTGATATTTTAGATGCCCAAGTATTTGCACACGGTGATAAAATAATGATTGGCGTTCAGGTTAACGGAAAACTTAACAAAGGCCTTATCAGCAAAAAAATTAAAGGAATAATTTACTTAGAAGGCACACCAATTTATAATACCCATAAGCAATCTATTACTATTAAAGATATAGACCTGAACGTTAAAACCAAAGATGTTTTACTTAAATCGGCCTCGTGGCTAGCCAACTCAAAACTTTTTAAAAATAGTATAGAAAGTAAACTTGAGTTTAGTATTGCCAACCAACTTACACAAGCCAAAAAACTTGCCAACGAAGCAGTAAATAAACAATATAGTAAAAGCGTACAACTAAGTGGTGTAGTTACCGAAATTGCACCAACGCAGGTTTACATTACACCCAATGCAATACGTGTAAATATTAAAGCCACCGGCAAAATTGGTGTTGAATTGAGTGGATTTTAAGGCAACTCAATTGTTTGGCCAATTTGAGGTGCAAGCAGTTTTCCTTTTATAGTTTTATTGGCTTCCATTTCTTTAAGTTTTCGCAATGGTTCACTAATAGGTTCATCGGCTAAATCGTAAGTGCCGTAGTGCATCGGAATAAATGTTTTTCCACCCAAATCATGAAAGGCATCAACAGCTTCCTCCGGATTCATATGACTTGTTTTCATCATATATGCTGGTTGGTATGCACCAACTCCCATTAAACAATAATCTATGTTTGGAAAAAACGAAGCGATTTCTTTAAAGTGTGTATTGTATCCACTATCACCCATAAAATAAATAGTAGTACCGTTGTACTTAATAATAAAACTCCCCCAAAGCATTTCATTATCATCGCTTAAACCGCGCTTGTACCAATGAAAAGCAGGCATGTAATAAATCTCAATGGCATCATCATCCAATTTAAATTGTTGATACCATCCTGCTTCTTGTACATCAAAACGCTTATCAAAACTTTTTAGTAAAGCGGTTGATTTTAACGGACCAAAAACTTTAACCTGTGGGTTTTGTTGAATAATGGTATGCAAACTTTTTTTATCGCAATGATCAAAATGTGCATGCGAAAGTAAAATGTAATTAATGTGTTTAATACTGTCTCTATCAAAAGGAATTCCAACTAAACGTTTTACAAATGGAATATCATTTAACACCGGATCAATTAATATGTTTTTGCCATTTAGGGTTAATAAAAACGAAGCATGACCAAGCCAAACCAACTTGTTTTGCTGGCCAGTAAACATGCTATTATTTTTAACTACAGTTGGCAACCAGGTATCTTGTTTTTTTTCGATGCGTTGCGGATTTTTACTAAAGCGCCACTTCATCACCTTAGTAAAATTAGGCAGTGCCACATCTTGATAATTAATAAACTTATTACCCCGCATAGGGTTACCAGCATAATTAGGCTTAATGGTTTTAAGATGTTGGTTGGTTAATACTTTAGTGTGCATACGATCTTTCCAGGTAAACTGTAAACAGATAAAACAACAAATAAATATGGCTACTATTCTCATAAAATGAAAAAACGAAATAACTGCTTTTTTATGGTAGTAGTAGTTTGCTTTACCGATAAAATATTGCCTTTAACCAATTAGGAATGCACTCGGCATAAAAAAATTTAACCACAACGCACACAAAGCACGCACAAAGGGCACTGAGTTAATAACTCAAGCGTATGGTAAAAAGTGCTGTGGTTTCTGTGAGCAATTCCTCCTTGCGCACCTTGTGCTTCCGAAGGTTCAGACCTTTGTGAACCTTGTGGTAAAAATGCTGTGGCTTATGTGAGCAACTCTTCGCTGTTGTTTCCTATCAAACAAAAACGTCCGCTCCAAAAAATTTGAAGCGGACGTTTATCCTATAAAATCTAACCGATTATTTTAAAATTTCGCGGCTAATTACAATGCGTTGTACTTCGCTAGTTCCCTCATAAATTTGAGTAATTTTAGCATCACGCATTAAGCGCTCCACATGGTATTCTTTAACAAAACCGTAGCCACCATGTATTTGAACAGCCTCTGTGGTAACCCACATAGCTACTTCACTTGCAAATACTTTAGCCATACTACCAGCCATGTTATAATCCATATCATTATCTTTTAGCCAAGCTGCTTTCATAATTAACAAACGTGCTGCTTCAATTTGAGTAGCCATATCTGCTAATTTAAATTGAATAGCTTGGTGATGCATAATTTCTTTACCAAAAGCTTTACGTTGTTTTGAGTAAGCTAAAGCTAATTCGTATGCACCGCTTGCAATACCTAAAGCTTGCGAAGCAATACCAATACGGCCACCTGTTAAGGTTTTCATTGCGAATTTGAAACCAAATCCATCTTCGCCAATACGGTTTTCTTTAGGTACTTTCACATCTTGGAACATAATAGAGTGTGTATCGCTACCACGAATACCCATTTTATCTTCTTTTTTACCTACGGTAACGCCTGCCCAACTTTTCTCTACAATAAATGCGTTGATACCTCTGTGTTTTTTCTCTACATCTGTTTGCGCAATTACCAAATAGTACGTAGCTGTATTACCATTGGTAATCCAGTTTTTAGTACCGTTTAATAAGTAATGATCGCCCATATCAATAGCAGTAGTACTTTGACTTGTAGCATCGCTACCTGCTTCTGGCTCGCTTAGTAAAAATGCACCGTGGCATTTACCGCTTGCCATTGGCACCAAATACTTTTGTTTTTGCTCTTCGTTAGCATAGTGCTCAAGGCCCCAGCATACTAATGAGTTATTAACCGAAACAACAACTGAAGCTGATGCATCAACTTTAGAAAGTTCTTCCATGGCCAATACGTAAGAGACAGTATCCATACCTGATCCTCCGTATTTAGGGTCAACCATCATACCTAAAAATCCTAGCTCGCCTAATTTTTTAATTTGCTCGGTAGGGAATTCTTGTTTATTGTCACGCTCAATTACACCCGGTAATAATTCGGTTTGAGCAAAGTCGCGTGCAGCTTGTTGTACTGATAAATGTTCTTCGGTTAATTCAAAGTTCATAACGTATTGTTTTTAAAGTGTGGCGAAAATACTTTTTAGCAACTACAATATCAAAATAGTGTGCACATTTTGGACTGATTTTAAATAGTTAATTTTAAAAACAATACAAATAGTAACTTGTTTGGCGCATTTTTTAGCTAAGGGTAGCTAATCATAAGGCAAATTATATCTTTGCCGCACTATAATTATTTACTTTTATGAAATTTGGAACTAAAGCCATACACGCAGGGCAAGAACCCGACCCAACAACGGGAGCGGTAATGACACCTATTTATCAAACCAGTACATTTTGGCAAGCCAGCCCAGGTAAACACCAAGGCTATGCTTATGCCCGCGGAAAAAATCCTACACGTACCGCACTTGAAAAATGTTTGGCTGCGTTAGAAAATGCGAAACATGGCTTATGTTTTAGTAGTGGTATGGGCGCTACAGATGCAGTAGTAAAGCTACTTCGCCCGGGTGATGAAGTAATTACCGGAAACGATTTGTATGGTGGTACCTACCGCATGTTTACCAAAGTATTTGCTAACTATGGCATTAAGTTTCATTTTATTGATTTAAATGATGCCAACAACATTAGCAACTACATCAACGAAAACACTAAGTTAATTTGGGTTGAAACGCCAACTAACCCAACTATGCAAATTATTGATATTGCTTTATGTGCAAGCATTGCTAAAAAACACAAGGTTACACTTGCCGTTGATAATACGTTTGCTTCTCCTTACCTACAAAACCCACTTGATTTAGGTGCTGATATTGTAATGCACAGTGTAACTAAATACCTTGGCGGACATAGTGATGTGGTGATGGGAGCATTACTTACTAATGATGATACTTTGCACGAGCAATTGGCCTTTATACACAATAGCTGCGGTGCTACTCCTGGCCCACAAGATGCATTTTTGGTATTGCGCGGGCTAAAAACTTTGCATTTGCGCATGAAAGCACATTGCGAAAACGGACGAGAAATTGCAAACTTTTTACGCAATCACCCCAAAATTGAAAAAGTATACTGGCCTGGTTTTACCGATCATCCAAACCATGATATTGCCAAAAAACAAATGCGCGATTTTGGTGGTATGATTTCTATTGTATTAAAAGGTGCTGATTTGGAAGAAACTTTCCGCATTGCATCAAACTTTAAGGTATTTACTTTGGCCGAAAGCCTTGGAGGTGTTGAGAGTTTAATTAACCACCCAGCCACCATGACCCACGCTAGTATACCAAAAGAAGAGCGTGAAAAAGCCGGTGTTGTTGATAGCTTATTGCGCTTAAGTGTTGGGGTTGAAGATTTAGAAGATTTGATGGATGACTTAAAAAATGCGTTAGCATAATTAAAGTATAGTAACAAGAAAGCCCCGCTCTGAAAACCAGAACGGGGCTTTTATTTTTTATAAAACTTAAGGACCAACCTTAATTACTTTACCTTTAAAATTGGGTACTACATATTGTTGCACGGTGGCTTTGTTCTGCTCAAAACTTGGATAACCCTGGGTAAGCGAATTCCAATAAGCTCCATCCTCAAACTTAATCATGTAGTAAGGCATTTCGTAAGTTCTGCTCAAAATATCGGTATGGGCATCCATTTCGTAAACATCAACCATACTAACGTAGGCGTATTTGGTGGTTCCCAATCCCCAAAAATCATTTATCTTAATTTCTTCACTGCCAAAACTATAAAACCAATCAAAAAACATATAGGTAATAAGTATTAAAGCAAAGCTAGCCATACGCCCTATGTAATT
>CAZJHS010000028.1:0-31845 GCA_964545895.1 uncultured Chitinophaga sp.
GTAGCTAAGAAAGCAGCGGCTAAACCAGCTCCTAAAAAGGTAGTAGCTAAAAAAGCAGCAGCTAAACCAGCTCCTAAAAAAGTAGTAGCTAAGAAAGCAGCAGCTAAACCAGCTCCTAAAAAGGTAGTAGCTAAAAAAGCAGCAGCCAAACCAGCTCCGAAAAAAGTAGTAGCTAAGAAAGCAGCGGCTAAACCAGCTCCTAAAAAGGTAGTAGCTAAAAAAGTAGCAGCTAAACCTGCTCCTAAAAAAGCGGTAGTAGTTAAGAAAGCAGCAGCTAAACCTGCTCCTAAAAAAGTGGTAGTTGCTAAGAAAGCGGCAGCTAAACCAGCTCCTAAAAAAGCGGTAGTAGTTAAGAAAGCAGTGGCTAAACCAACTCCTAAAAAAGTGGTAGTAGCTAAACCAGTTGTAGTGGCTAAACCAGCTAAGGTTGAAAAACCAGTGGTGGTTAAAACTAAAACTGCTCCTGCTAAGCCTGCTAAAAAAGCGGCTGCTCCGGTTGTTGCAACTCCAATACAAAAAATATTAGAAAAGAAAGAACAAGTAGAACGCGCAGTTGCTGCTAAACCTGTTCACTTTGCTGAGAAAAAAGATACTTTAGAAAAAGCTACCGAAGCAAAAAGATACAGTGATGCTGACTTAGCTGAGTTTAAAGAAATCATTACTAAAAAAATTGAAGATGCACGCAAAGAGTTAAACAACTTAATGGACCAAATGCAAAACCCAAGTATGAATGCAGGTAACGAAACCGACAGCTCATACAAAACTGCAGAAGATGGTTCATCAAGCCAAGAAAAAGAATACATTGCTCAATTAGCTGCTCGTCAAAAGAAATTTATTGAGAACTTAGAGAATGCCATGGTACGTATTGAAAACAAAACGTATGGTATTTGCAAAGTAACTGGTAAATTAATTCCTAAAGAAAGACTACGCGCTGTGCCGCATACTACTCTAAGTATGGAGGCAAAACTGCAACAGTACAAATAATTTGCACTAAACATGCACTTTAAACGGCTATCTGCAGTAATGCGGGTAGCCGTTTTTATTTTATAAATTGCACCAACATTTTATACATTTGCTCGTTACAAAAACTTACATGAATCTAAAAAAATTAATAGCTCCTATTTCTATCGTTTTTGCGGTTTTAATTATTGACCAATTGGTAAAGCTTTTTATAAAAACACATTTTTATATTGGCGAAGAGATACACGTATTAGGCGATTGGTTTCGTATACATTTTACCGAAAATTACGGCATGGCCTTTGGGCTTGAGTTTGGTGGCAAGGGTGGTAAAATTTTACTTACTGTATTTCGTTTAATTGCGGTTGGTTTTATGAGTTGGTATATTATCGACCTTACTAAAAAAGAAGCGCATAAATTGTTTATCACATCGTGGGCACTAATTGTGGCTGGAGCGTTAGGCAATATTATTGATAGCGTATTTTATGGTGTGGCATTTGGTTATGATGGTTGGTTTCATGGCCGTGTGGTTGATATGTTTTACTTCCCTATTATTCAAACCACCATACCACAAAACTGGCCATTTTGGGCAGGCGAAGATTTTGAATTTTTTAGACCTGTTTTTAATGTAGCAGATGCAGCCATAAGCATTGGCTTTGTTATTATTTTATTGGGGCAAAAAACATTTTTTGCCGAACGCGATAAAACAGATTATCGCAGTTAATCATTTTTAAACAACATTAATTAACGTAAAACATGAAACGTTATAAACTTATTGAAAACACGCTTTTTGTAGAGAACCGTAAACGCTTTACAGCTCAACTAAAGCCTAAATCGTTAGCCATTTTTAATAGCAACGAGGAAGTGCCGCGAAATGGCGATGCCACTTACAACTTTAAACAAAACAGCGATATGTTTTGGTTAACAGGTATTGATCAGGAAGAATGTGCTGTAGTGATTTTTCCTGATTGCCCAGTGGAAGCTTATCGCGAAGCATTATTTGTAAAACGCACTAACGAGCATATTGCAGTTTGGGACGGACACAAATACACCAAAGAAGAAGCAACAGCGGCTTCGGGTATTAAAAATGTATTTTGGATGGACGAGTTTGATGGCCTTATGCGTGCCGTAATTAACATGGCCGACCAAGTGTATTTAAACACCAACGAAAACGACCGTGCAAGCAACACTGCATCATACAAGGATTTAACTTTTGCGCTACAAATGCGTGAGCGTTTTCCTTTACACAAATATGAGCGTGCTGCGCCTATTATGCAGCGTTTGCGTTCTATTAAATCTCCGCTTGAAGTGGAGTACATGAAACATGCGGTTGAAATATCAAACAAAATGTTTAACCGCGTGCTTAAGTTTATTAAGCCAGGCGTAATGGAGTACGAGGTTGAAGCTGAAGTAATACACGAATTTGTTCGCAATGGAGCGGCAGGTCACTCGTTTACCCCTATTGTGGCCAGCGGAAAAAATGCATGCGTTTTGCATTACATTGATAATGCAGATACCTGCAAGGATGGCGACTTATTATTGCTTGATACAGGAACAGATTACGGAAACTACATTAGTGATATGACGCGTACGTTTCCAGTAAATGGTAAATTTACTGCACGCCAAAAAGAAGTATACAATGCGGTTTTACGCGTAATGAACGAGGCCAAGAAAATGCTAAAACCAGGCGTAATGCTAATGGATTATCATAACGAGGTATGTAAAGTAATGGAAAAAGAATTGGTTGATTTGAAGTTGATTACTTTAGATGAAATCAAAAATCAAAACCCTGCTTGGCCTGCCTTTAAAAAATATTACATGCATGGCACTTCGCACTTTTTAGGATTAGATGTACATGATGTAGGTATGCGTTACGAGCCCATGCAAGCTGGTATGATGTTTAGCTGCGAACCAGGCATTTATATTCCGCAAGAGGGCATTGGTATACGTTTAGAAAACGAAATACTAATTACCGAAAATGGTTGCATTGATTTAATGGCTCATATTCCTATTGAAGCCGATCATATTGAAGAATTGATGAACTCAAAATAAATACTAAGCCCAGACTAAAACGTCTGGGCTTTTTTTGTTAATTGCAGTATGCCTTCCGTATCAAAATCAATAAAAACAAAGCTAGATAGGTTTAACAGTAATATTTGGCATTTCCATGTGGTTATACCACAAAAAATTGGCAACTTATTTATTGAAGGAGCCAATAGAAGAGTGATTTGCATGCTTAATAAAACTGAACAAATACATGCCGCGTTAATGCCTTTAGGCGATGGAAACTATTTTATTAATATCAACCAAACCATACGCAAAAAACTAAAGCTTAATGATGGTGATGATGTGCTTGTTGATTTAGAAAAAGACGACAGCGAATTTGGCATACCTATGCCCGAAGAGTTTGCCGTATTGCTTGAGCAAGACTTAGCTGGTGCTGATGAGTTTTTTAAACTTACTCCCGGTAAACAGCGTTCATTATTGTACATCATTGCCAAACCCAAATCGGCCGACTTACGCATTAGAAACGGAATTGGCATTTTAACACATTTAAAAAATACACATGGTAAAATTAATTATAAGGTAATGATGGAAGACATTAAAAATGCCTGACATTTACTAAAATAATTAGCATTTTACTTCATACTTACCCATTACATTTGCCATACATGTACGCAATTGTTGATATAGAAACCACCGGTGGTCACGCTGATAAAAATGGAATAACTGAAATAGCCATTTTTACACATGATGGAACCCGAATAATTGATTCATATACCACCTTAATAAATCCTGGTATTCCTATTCCACCTTTTTTAGAAACCTATACTGGAATTACCAACGAAATGGTGGAGCACGCACCTACTTTTGAGATGATAAGCGATAAAGTTTACGAGCTGTTACACGATAAAATTTTTGTAGCACATAACGTAAATTTCGACCACACGTTTATTAAACATCACCTACAACATGCAGGACTTGATTTAAATGTTAAAAAGCTTTGCACGGTTAGATTAAGCAGAAAAGTATTCCCTGGATTTAACTCATACAGTTTGGGTAACCTTTGCCAATCATTAGGTATTCCGTTGCAAAATAGGCATAGGGCACATGGTGATGCTGCCGCTACTGTTAAAGTTTTAGAGCGTGCATTTAAAGCCGATACAGATGGCAGCATAATAAATAGTTTTTTAAAAAAGGGCTCGAAAGAAGCCACGCTCCCTCCTAACCTGCCTAAAGAAGATTACTTGGCACTACCTGAAACACCGGGTGTTTATTATTTTTATGATGAACAAGGAAAAATAATTTATGTAGGTAAAGCTGTAAACATTAAAAAACGAGTACTCTCTCATTTTACAGGAAATGCAATAACGGCCAAACGCCAAGATTTACTGCGCGATTTAAAACACATTGGTCACGAGCCTACAGGAAGCGAATTTCAGGCATTGATTTTAGAATCGTTGGAAATAAAAAAGCATTGGCCAAAACACAACAAAGCACTTAAAACATTGGAGTTTAATTATGCCATTTATGATTACGAAGATCAAAATGGATATATACGCATTGCGGTTGATAAAAGCAGAAAACACAGTACACCGGTGCAAACCTATCCTAAACTTGCCGATGCATTTAACCAATTACAAAAAATTGTGTTGGAGTTTAACTTATGCCCAAAACTTTGTTTAATAAATGCTGCTAAAGAACCTTGTGCGGCTTTAATTGCAGGCTGTTGCACTGGTGCATGTCAATTAAGCGAAACAGCCGAAAGCTACAACCAACGGGCTAATGCCGCTATTACTTACTTACAAAAAAACGAGAGCTACGCCATTATTGATAAAGGTATTAGCTCCGATAATTTTTGTTGTATACTTATTAATGAAGGCAAATTTTATGGCATGAACTATCTATCGCACGATACACCTTTGCATAGTTTAGAAGAGCTAAAATCATACATAACGCCACAAAAAGGTAATTACTTTATAAAGGAATTAGTAAAGCCAGAAAAATTAGTAGGCTTTAAAGTAGTTAAGTTCTAAATAAAAAAAGTCCCGCCCCGATCCCGAAGTATCGGGACGGGGCGGGACTTTTTTGTTAAAAGCGTTTGGTTAGGCTTATTTATTATTAAGCGCTATATAATTTAAAAACTCTTCGCGAGTTTTAGCATCTAAAAACTTACCACAATATTCGCTAGTTACAGTGTTACTAGTAATATCTTGTACACCGCGCGAAGCCACACAAAGGTGATCTGCTTCAATAATCACTGCTACATCATCAGTACCTAAAGCCTCTTTAAGCATGTTTGCAATTTGCACCGTCATGCGCTCTTGCACTTGTGGTCTGCGGGCAAAATAACGCACAATGCGGTTTAATTTACTCAACCCAACAACTTTCCCATTTGGTATGTAAGCCACATGTGCCTTTCCAATAATTGGCACAAAGTGATGCTCGCACAAACTGTGAAAACTAATTGATTTTTCAACCAACATGTTTTTGTATTGATATCTGTTTTCGAACAGTTTTACCTCAGGTAAATTAGCCGGATTTAAGCCCGAAAAAATTTCCTTTACATACATTTTTGCCACACGATGTGGCGTACCTTGCAAGCTATCATCACTTAGGTCTAACCCTAAAATAAGCATAATTTCTTTAAAATGCTTTTCAATCAACTCAATTTTCAAGTCGTCATCAAGCTTAAAAGCATCAGCTCTTAAGGGCGTTTCAAGCGAGAACGAACCATGTGAATCACCCACATGATCATGGTGTTCGTGCTTATCGTTATTTTCCTGTGTATTCAACAAAGTTTCTTTCGGTTTCATATAATGTTACTTTTAATTGAAGGCTGCTTTTTAGTTGAGCACGCAAAAGCTTCCAAATTACTGCCGCTATGTTTTCGGCAGTTGGGTTAAGATGTTTAAATTCTATGGTATCTAAATTTAAGTTTTTGTGATCAAAACGATCTTCTACCTCTAGCTTTATCAAATCACTTAGCTCTTTAATATCCATTAAATAACCACTTTCCTCATCTAATTGCCCAGTTACAGTTACGATTAACTCGTAATTGTGGCCGTGGTAATTAGGATTGTTACAATGCCCAAAAAAGGCTTTGTTTTTCTCGTCACTCCAAGCGGCCACATGTAATCTGTGTGCGGCATTAAAATGGGCTTTTCTTGATATTGATATTTCCATGTAACAGTAGATACAAAGCTACAAATGTAATGTGTAAGTTATACTATAAAATACTTCTACAATTTTTAGCTTTCGAATAGTAAAACCCGGAATAAAGTATTTTGTTTTACTTATATATAAAAAGAGTGAACAAAATCATTAATTATGGAGCAAACTGAGAGACTCATCAATGCTTATTCAGCCTATAACGAAAAGATATTAACAAAATACAACTGTTAATCAGGCACTTATGATTTGTTTAACTAATTAAACAAAAGAATAAACAAAACACTTGCTTTTAAAGAAACACCGCCTTATGTTTGTTTAACATTTAAAACAAAATATTAAACAACATGACAGGCTTAGATTTTAGTAAAACCATCGAACGCGAAACAAAATCGTTGCGCAGCTATGCCCAACAACTTACCAGAAATGTTGACGATACGAATGATTTAGTGCAGGACACTATGCTAAAAGCATTAACCTATAAAGATAAATATACTGACGGTACTAATCTTAAAGGTTGGCTGTACACCATCATGAAAAACACGTTCATCAACAATTACAGACGTATGATGAAACGCAATACATTTATTTATCAAACGGATAATGATTTCTTTTTGGATTCATCATCGCCATTAATTGGAAATAGTGCTGAAAGCAAAATTGTACTAAATGATGTTGAAAAAGCAATAGCAGCGCTTCCTGAAAACATTAGAAAACCTTTTAGCATGAATACCAAAGGTTTTAAATACCACGAAATAGCAGAGATTTTAAACATACCGATTGGCACTGTAAAAACACGCATTTTTGTAGCTAAACGTCAACTACGAAACGAGTTAAATAGTTACGCTAAAGAATATGGCTATGAAAATGTAGCCTAACATTTTTAAAATATTTATAAAAGCAGTTCGGTTTTGAACTGCTTTTTTAGTTTATTTGGGAATAGTTAGTTTAACACACATATGAAAAAATTGATTTTTTCAGCTTTGGCTGCTTTGCTATTTTTAACAACTTCGGCCCAAGTTGGGTTTAAGAAGAAGAAAGAAGATATAGAGAAATTTAAAGACACACGCCTTATAGTTGTGTTAATGGCCGACAGTACTTACAATGCATGTATTACTGAGGCTGTTGAAAAATACTGGACCTTTAACTCGGGTTTTGAGTTTGTGTATGATAGTTTAATGAAACCATACAACAAGCCAGAGTTTTCATACTTAATTTTTAGCCGCAGCAAAGGCACCAAAATAAGAGCAAAATTAGGGAGCTGCGAAAACGATTTTAATGGCTTGTTGATTAGCAGTGGTGGCAAATACAAACGCAAAGCTTTGGCTATGGATCTAGTTGCAGGCGCGTATTGCAGCAATTTTATTGATACACTTGATTGGCGACCTGAACTTACCCGTGCTGTACAAATGCTAAACACTTATTTTAACACTGCAATTGAAGCCGAAAGTGATAAGGGTATTACCACATCTTATATAAGCCAAACCGCACCACGTGATTTAACTTTATTAGAGCAAACGCTTTACATACCGTTGCGTACATTGGATTTAAAAGGCAAAGAAGATGCAGCCACATTATGGGGTGGAGAGGTTGAAGAAGTAGATGTGGATGATACTTACAAAGCTATCATGTCGCGCAGTGATCAACTCATTTACTTTTACAGCAAAGACGAAAAGCATTGCAATAAGTTAGTTACATCAACCACGGGCGAGTTGGTATATTACGACCAAGCTAGTGCTGATGATTGTAAAATGAATGCAAAAGATTTAAAGGCCCTTAAAGCCAAAAAAGAGAAAGCAGCTAAACAATAATTATTTATTAATAAGTAACCTTTGAGTAGCCTGCCAAGTATTGGTGGTTAGCTGCACAAAGTATAAGCCGTTTGCTAATAAACTTGTAGTAATGGAAGTGTTGGTTTGAAATTTATCAAACTCGCCTTCCATTATTTTTTTGCCCATTACATCAAAAATAGCATACTGCGCATTTGAATTTACAGCTTGATTAAACTTGATATGAACCTCGTTTTGTGCAGGATTAGGATATAAACTTATGGCGTTATTGTTGGTATACACCTCGTTTATTCCATCAATTAATGGCACATAAGAACCCAAAAATACAAGTCCCCCTGCAATATTACCCACCATTAAATCGGGCAAAGTATCATTGGTTAAACTAGCTACAGCCACTGTAGTTCTTCGGCCAAATCTTTTCACATAAGGCTTAGCATCATCTTTACTATAATCAACATAATTGCTATCTACCAACTTAGCCAAACTATCTTTATTGGCATATACATTTTTATAAATTAGTACACGTCCACTATTTGTTCCAAGTACCATATCATAATCACCATCACGGTCTAAATCGGCAACATGTGGTACAGAAAATCCATATGGTTCTTGTTGATTAGAAAATCCTAACACGGGAAATAATTCACGAGCACTAATACCACCCAATGTATCAATAGTTGGTGTTGCACTAAAAATTGGGGTACTTACCGAACCCGTATTTTTATAAAACTGAACATAACCCCTAGCTTGTCCGCAAACAATATCCAACAATCCATCTTTATCCAAATCTACCAATTGCGGAGTTGCAAATGTTCCGTTTAAAATTCCAAAAGCGTTTCTATCAACCAAACTATAACTAGTAGTTGTACTGGTTGATGTGTTTTGCAAATAGGCAATATTACCATTGGCTTCACCTATTAAAATATCCAATTTGCCATCACCATTTAAATCGCCAAAAGTTGGATGTGCCGAGAAGAATCCTTGACCCGATAAACCTGAAATATCAGCATAATTAGTATCTAACAACCTAAAAACAGGATTGCTGTTTGTGCCCTCATTTCTGTACCAATAAAGTCTATCTTTATTGTTACCTGTTTGCTCTAGATTGCCACTGGTAGCTACCACTAAATCTTGGTCGCCATCAGCATCAATATCTACAAACACAGGTGCCGATCGCATGCCTAAATCAATCATATCCTTATATAAAAAATCGTTACCAGTACGTTCTGTAAACTGTAAATTACTGTTTATACGATTAGCATCAAATATCCATACATTGTTTACTGTTTTAGACGCTAAATCCTTATTGGTTGATACCACAAATTCTTTCTTGCCATCGGCATCAATATCTACATAGTAGCTTGCCGGGTACTCCATAAAATTACGTCTTAAATTATTAGAAGATAAAAACAAGGTATCTTGAACTACAATTGAATCAATGCGTAATGAGTTTTGCAAACGTCCGTTGATTAAAGCAATTAAACTTTTGTATTCGTAATCGCCATAAATTATGTCTTTAATTCCATCTCCATTTAAATCAATCATCAACATGGTTTGATCGGCATGTTTAGCCGCTCGTTTACCCCAAAAATTATAATCACAATCAGAGCTTAAACTACGACTAAAATTAAGGTTGAAAGTATGACTATTGTAGTTGTAGCTTACAAATCCCCAGCATTTATCGCGTTGTATGTAAATAGCAGTATCGTTACTAAAAGGTACATTTTGCTTATTGCGTTTTACATTTTCGTAATAATTAAACACGGGAGAAATACCTTCATTGGTTAAAATATCATCATCGCCATCACCATCCATGTCATCAATAGCAGGAATTGACTTACTCACTGATGTAATCTCACCTGGCCAAAGCTGTTGGTTAAATGCGGCCACATACATACCTGTATCAAAAAGCAAATTACTGTATTGGTTAAATTGTGTTTTACCCTTTGCTGTTGTGCGGTTTACAAAAAGCTGCATGCGCTCTTCGTTGGTATAAGGAAATTTAGTAATTTTATTATATGCCGATGAAGCAGTAAACAAATCGGGTTTACCATCAAAATTATAATCACGTAATAATGCCCAACCCGAAAAATAATTGCCAAAAGAGCCTTCATATTGCGGTGCGTGCACAAAGGTTGCTTTGGCCACATCATACACAAAAGCTATGGGCCGTTGCGATTCTCTATCAAACACTAACAAATCTTGTTTGCCATCACCATTCCAATCAATATTACTAAACTGTGGCGTATTTAAACCACCTACAAATGGATTTAATAGAGTATCATTTAGCGTACCTGGCTTAATAACCTTAGGTGCATTATTTGTTTGATAATAGGTAAACAATTGTGCATTACTTGAGTTGATAAACACAACAAGTAAAACTAATGTTGTAAGTATATTACGCATACTGATTGATGGTTAGTGAGTGTAAAAATAATACAATTTAAACTAAATAACTTCTTAATTGATGGAAATAGCAAACCTATATGAGCTGTTTTTAGCACATCCCATTGTTTGTACCGATACGCGCAAAATTGAACCCAACTGTTTATTTTTTGCACTTAAAGGACCGAATTTTAACGCCAATACTTTTGCTGCTGAAGCATTAACTAAAGGAGCTGCTTATTGCATTATTGATGAAAAAGAATTTGCCACCAATAGCCAATGTATTTTAGTTAATGATGTATTAAAAACGCTTCAACTGTTGGCTAATTACCACCGCAAACAATTAGATATACCTGTAATTGCCATTGTAGGAAGTAATGGAAAAACCACTACCAAAGAGTTAATTACGGCTGTATTGAGCACTACATTTAATACACTTGCCACACCAGGTAATTTTAACAATCATATTGGATTACCGCTAACTTTATTACAATTAAAAAGCCACCATCAAATGGCTGTAATTGAAATGGGGGCTAACCACATTGGCGAAAATGCAGAGTTGTGTGAAATTGCAGAACCCAACTTAGGTATTGTAACCAATAATGGCATGGACCACTTAGAGGGTTTTGGCGATATTGAAGGCGTTGCCAAAAGCAACAGCGAACTTTATTACTACTTACTAAAAAACAATGGAATTGCTTTCGTAAATGCACATGATGAATGGTTGATGCGCATGAGTGCACGCCTAACCAAACGCATAACCTTTGCGGCAAATACCGAATACAGAAATTTAGAGGCCAATTACGAAGGATTGGCACACCAACTACAACCTCAAATTAATTTTACCATCGATACACTTAGTGCAACATCAGTGCTAAGTGGCGATTATAATTTTGATAATATTATGGCAGCCATTGCCATCGGAAATCATTTGGGAGTAAGTATAGAAAATGCACTAAAAGGCGTAGCAAATTATGCTCCAACCAACAACCGTTCGCAATGGATACAAAAAGTACATAACTTAATTTTTATGGATGCTTATAATGCTAACCCAAGTAGCATGGAAGTTGCCTTACGTAACTTTGCAAACATGAGCCAACCCAATAAATTAATAATTATGGGCGATATGTTTGAAATGGGCGACTATGCTAAAGCCGAACATCAGCGCATGGTTGACTTATGTAACGAGTTAAAATTAACACAGGTCATATTGGTGGGAGAAGATTTTTACAACACCCAACACTTGGCATTTAATGCATTTAAAACTACTGCTGAAGCAGCCGAATTTATTAAACAGCAACACTATCAAAATCAATTGGTGTTTATAAAAGGCTCGCGAGGTATGAAGCTAGAAACATTAGCTGAATTTATCTTATAAAAAAAGCGGTCGTAAGTAAAATCTTACGACCGCTTTTTTTATAACAATAACTATATTATTTTTTAAAAAGAAGCACAACAGCATAAGCTGTTAATCCTTCTTGTCGGCCAATAAATCCCATCTTTTCATTTGTAGTAGCTTTTACAGAAACATCGTTGGGTGTAATTTTACATATACTCGCAATCGTTTCTCGCATGCTATCTGCATAAGCCATCACCTTAGGTTTTTCAAGACATAAACTGCTGTCAATGTTCCCTACTCTATAACCCTTTTCATCTATTAGCGCTATTACTTTTGCAAGTAAAATTTTGCTATCAATTCCTTTAAAAGAATTATCTGTATCCGGAAAATGTTTTCCAATATCACCCAAAGCCAATGCACCTAAAATGGCATCACAAATGGCGTGTAAAAGCACATCGGCATCACTATGACCTAAGGCTCCTTTTGTTGCCGGAATTTGCACTCCGCCTAACCAAAGTTCACGTCCTTCTTGCAGTTGATGCACATCAAAACCAAAACCAATTCGTATCATAATTATGCTTAGTCTTTAGGTGCTTCAAATGTACCAATTGGTTTTTCCTTTTCGTTTTCGGCAGTTTTAAGTGCAGAAAAATCTAATCCTAAAGTAAAGCGGATGGTATTATCCAACGGATTACGTTGTCCGAATGAAACTAGATAAGCTGCATCAATAGTAAATACATTATACTTTAAGCCCATACCAAAAGTGGCATACTTACGATTTCCTTTGTACTTATCTTCGTAAAAGTAACCTGTACGCAACGCAAATTGTTTATCGTACCAATACTCAATACCTGTTGAGATATTAATCTCTCTTAACTCCTCTTTAAATCCGCCTGGAGCATCAGAAAAAGATTGCACCATACCTTGCAATAATGGAACGTTTGATTTTTTCCCATAAGCAATCACAGGCTCTCCATTATCATAAACAATGTTACCGTTAGCATCTGTTTGGTATACTGGTGGCGTTGGAATAAGTAATTTATTAAAATCTAATGCTAAAGCAATGGTATTGTACTTATCAATTTCAACCTGACCATATGAACCTAAGCGTAAATTTACAGGAATAAAATTACTGTTTTGATCGGTAGTGTAAGTAAGCTTTGAGCCAATATTGGTAATGGCTCCACCAAAGGCATAGTTTACTTTGTAGCCTTCTATTTTAGTTTTGTTGCGGTAGTATGCATTTATATCGGCCGAGTAAGCAGTACCTGCTTGTATGGCGGTTTGACTTTGTGTTTGTGCGCCTCCGGCAATGTTTGAATACACAAAACGAAATGCAACTCCTAAACTTAAATGGTCGGATAATTTTTGCGCATAAGCTAAATCGGCTGCCCATTCGCTTGGGTTAGCTTTTCCTAAACTACTTCCAAACTGATCAGTAAATTGAATCTCGCCTAGTGAGAAATAACGTAAAGAACCTCCTATTGATGATTTCTCGTTGATTTTACCCATAATGGATAAATAAGATAACGACACATCTGGAACTAACTGGCTTAACCAAGGATTGTATGATAAAGTTACGGTACCCGACTTTTCATTAAAAACCATTTTTGAAGCATTCCAATGAATCGAGTTAGGATCATCTGGAGTAGCAACACCAGCATCCCCCATTCCACCTGCACGTGCATTAGGAGTTATCATCAAAAACGGAACCGCTGAGGTAATTGTATTTTGCCTACCATCTAACTGACTAGCGTTGGTAATTTGAGCGTTTGATTGCAGAGATGCTGCAACAGCCAGTATACATGCTAAACCTTTAATTTTTCTATTCATTTATCTAAAAAAAGAGTGTCAAAAATAATGCTTTAAGTGGATATGCCTAACCTAATTTAATATTACCAGTTTTTGGGTTGCCTCGGCTATTTTACCAGCATCGCTGCGCACCTTAATTTTGTATATATACACACCATTTGCTAACCTATCTCCATAATCATCAGTTCCATTCCAAGTTAATTGATCAAAATGCGATTGTGTAGCCACAGTTTGATAAGTTAACGTTTTTGCCAATTTACCACTAATGGTAAAAATTTGCAAACTCACTGTTAAGTTCTCGCCCACCTTGTTGTGGTCGAAATGAAATGTAGTATTAGTACTAAACGGATTAGGATAGTTTAATACATGTTGTAGTGCTAAGTTTTCGCTAGTTGCTACAATAAACTCTGTAGTAATTTCGCTCGAGTTGTTATAGGTGTCCCACGCTTTTAAAGTTGCTGTATGTTTTCCCGCTGATAAATTTTTAAGGGGATAACGTACCTCGCCTTGTTGGTAGCTATTGGTTTGAGCCTTGTAGTAGTCGTTTACAGGTATTGCTTTGGTATTATCGCCATCAATAACCAACATCAACTCTCTTCCTATTCCTCGTCCTATGGTATTAACGCCATTTTCATCAAAAAGTTTTGCAATAAACAATGGATTTTCATTAGTTAAACCTCCGTATACAAACTTGTAATCATCCATATACAACTTTACTTCAGGACCAATATTATCAGCATTTACCGAATCGGCAGTACCTCCCACCATAAAATTAAAATTACTGCCATTTGCATCCAACACTTTATCTGTTGCATAATACGAAATTTTGCCTCTACCAATTTGGTACGAAATATCTTTAGGTACCACAAACGAACATACAAAAGCGCCATTAACCACTGATGAGCTACCACTATAAATGATATTGTTTTGCATCTCAAATGGCATTGGAGCGCCACTACCTGCATCGTTAGATAATGTTTGGTAGGTAGTTGGTTTATCGTAAACAGTTACAAATACTTCACCGTTATAGTTGCTCATTATTTGGTTTGATGTGTTTTGCACTACACCAGCAATGGTAACCTTAGCAAGTGCTTTTAATGTATCAGTTACATCAACTATTGGCTTGCTATTAATACCCGTTGTTACCACATTATATTTAGGATAAGCCAAGGTCATTACTGCATCTCCAAGCAAGGTGAAATTGCGCTCGTTGCCATTGTTATCGGTGTAATCGTTTTTGGCTAATTTTATAATTTCGCCAATTGTTTTAGGTGCTAATTTTGAAGTTGAATCTAACCCTAAGCGGTTGTATAAATAATTATTTAAAAGCGCGTTTGATGAAGATAATACCAACCTTACCGTAGTAAACAAGGCAATTGCACCACCTTTGTTATTTAAAAAACACAACTCCCCTGCCGAAACTCTTCCCGGGTCGTCAAACCTGCTAAACTCGCATGTAGCTGTTACAAATAAAGGCAACTTATTTTCGTTGGTCCAGCTGTTAATATCCTCAATAGTTAAAATACGCTCGGCAGCCCAACCAAGCTCGCCTCCATGGCCTGTGTAGTTAACCATAAAGCACCCCTTTTGAACCGCATCCGAAATTGCTTTTTGAGCTGTAGGATATCTTTGTCCTCCAGCCACTACCTCTTGCTTGTAGGCATCAATCCATATTTTTTGAATATTATAGTTTTTAAACCTATTGGCTATTGAGTTTGCCATCACATTTGCATCACTTTGATGCACGCCACTGTCTTCATCATCAGCAACAAACACCAATTTATTTCTCCAATCGGCCATCCTATCTTCCTTGTGATAATAAATTATTTTATCTACGGCTTGTGCAGCTTCCGTAGCGGTTGAAATAGGCAAACGTCCAATTCCAATTTCCAAAAATTCTTTAACATCACCACCAGTTTCCCATTTTCCTTCTTGCTCATCAAGCAAACCAAAATAATCATCACTACAATACGACCAAATTGGATTGTCGGATTTTAAACTTTCGTACGTAGGAACAAAGTTTGTGTTATTACTTACTCGGCTTTTATAATCGTACGATGCACGACCAAATAAGGTAACATATTTTAACCTATCAGCAGCAGTTGTACCACGCAAGTAAATCATGCGTATAAAATCACGAATGGCTGTTAAATCTTGCACTCCGCTCGAAAACTCATTATAAATATCACTTACTTTTACTACGTGTATAGTTATTCCTTTTTGTTGATGAAAGGCCGCTAATCTTACTGCCTCGGCATAAAAAATATCTGGAGTAATATACAAGGCATCAACAGTAGTTAATCCATGCAAATTTTGGTTTGAAACCTTGCCAACCAATTGTGGTACCCAAAAAGAAGAGGCAGAATTAATACACGCAAACTCGGTGTAGGCTGTGGTGTTATTGATGAATGATGCTTGATTAGCAGTGGCATCAACCATAAGTTCAGTCACCTCTGCATTAGCCGTTACATCAAACACACGTGTGGTATTATTTGCACCCGTAATGGTGTACTGTGTAGCACCTGCATTGGTTGGTGCTAATACCCTATATAATACTTGATTGCTATACCAAGTAAGTTGCGCATTGGTATTAATTTCAAAGTAATCTAACCATGCTGTTGCGCCACCGGCAGGCGTATTGTACAAATAATTGATGGATACTTGTGGGGTTTGAGATTGAAACGAAAAATTTGCAGGACCAGAGTTAGAAAAATAATACGAATCGTAACTGGTACCCACTGTTGGAATATTTGCATGTGCATATACTGGCTGACTGTTTGCACTCACGTCAAAACGAGCTGGCGTAATGTATGATCGAGCAGCAACTGCCGATACCATATTAATAGATTCTGTGGGTAAAAAACCATCAATATAAAACGAAAAATTTTGAGACGGAGTACGCTCAAATGCTTCACCTAAATATTGTCTCCCGCTTCGGCCTACGTTAACTAAATCTTGTTCGTGTGCGTAACAGTATACATGCGTATTTTGGGTATTAACAACAGCCGGTTGCGAGCTTTGTTTGGCTATACGTTTACCATTACTTGCACCAATCGTTAAAAAATAATACGTAGTATCTGCGTATACATTTTTTTCTCTTTTTATGGCCGTTCCACTTTGCTTCCATACATCGGCTTGCGATTTGCCATAAAACAACACATAATCTCCGCCATCAAAAACACCATCACTTTCGCCATTTACCCAAATTGCATTTTCAATTAAATCATCAGCTCTTGGCGCTGCATTGGGTTGAGGTAAAACGCCTGCTCCATTTCCATAAATTTTAATTGTTCGTGGGTCGATACTTGCAGGATTAATGCCAATAGCATTAAAAAAGTTACGATCTAATCTTTGAAAACCAGTTTTAGTAACCGCTAATTTATACCACGCTCCTTGTGCTAAAACCGAGCTATTTGCAAACGCCTTTTTAGCCAATAAACTGCCCACATTTGAAACTGCGGGTACATAAGAAATTACAATTTCAAAATCTGTTAAACCAAAAACTTTGCCTTGAGCTAACTGCAGCGGCAAAAACGAAAGACTAACAACGGTTTTTCCGTTTTCTAATCCGGTAAAAAACCTTACTTCATCAAGCTTGCCAGAGTTAAGCAAATGTTGGTTCTGAATTGATGTTTGATTACTAAGAGTAACCTCTGCAATTTTTCGAATTTGCACTTTGGTAACAGAAAAGTTTCCAGAAAGTCTGATTGCTTCTGTGTAAAAAGGTAAAAACCCTAAACTATCATCAATCTTGCAATTTTTAAACGAAACAAAATTGGGATAAGTAATATCATGTTTTACAATATTTTGATCCTCATTCCATACAATATTCCTTGTAAAACGGGCTTCTTGGGCATTTACTTTAACCCCCATTAGCACTGTAATTGAAAGAATTACGTAAAAATATCTATTCAAAAGCAATAAAAATTGCATAAAAGTTATCAAATTATTTATTATTGAAAAATACATTAGCTCGAAACATAAACGTTAACAAATGAAATTAATTATATGTTTATATCAAAAAACGGTTTGTATAAACACATATTAAAAATGGGGAAACAACTGTAAAGAACCAGTAATTTGGGACAATACAGAAAAATGGGGTAACTATAAACATGAAATTTTTACTTTCGGCAAGAAAGAGTTTAGTACTATATATGGTTTTAATATTGGTTGTGAAAGGCGACCTGTTTGCGCAGGACCCCCACTTTTCGCAGTACTATGCTAATGCCATTTACACTAACCCTGCCTTTGCTGGAAGTACCCACCACGGTAGAGTTGTTACAAATGCGCGTAACCAATGGAGCAGTATATCGGGTACATTTACCACCATGTCGGCTGCGTATGACGAACATTTTGATGTAATAAATGGAGGTATTGGCTTAATTGTTACTAGAGATCAAGCAGGTATAGGTTTGTTAACTACCAATAGTTTTTCAGGAGCATATTCGTATCAAATTCCAGTTAACAAATATTTAACCATACGTGCGAGTGTGCAAGGAAGTATTATTCAAAAAACACTAGATTTTGGAAATTATACTTGGGGCGATCAAATTTTGAAGCGTTATGGAATTGTTAAACCAGTTACTGGAGAAGCACCACCAAATCCAGCTATTATTATTCCAAATTTTTCAGCAGGATTTGTAGCATACACCCGCTCGTTTTATGGAGGTATTGCCCTGCACAACATTACCGAACCAAGCCAAGCTTTTTGGGGGACTTATCAAAGTAAAAACATTATACAAAGACGTATAACCATACACAGTGGATTGCAAATACCTATTGGGCCAAAAGCTAAAAATGCTAAGAACCAACGTAGTATTGCACCTAATGTACTGTTTATGCAACAAGGTCCTTTTACCGAGTTAAACTTGGGTATGTATTACAATAAAGGAGCCTACATTTTAGGAGGTTACTTCCGTCAAACATCTGCAAACTCAGATGCATTTATCTTTTTAATGGGCTTAAGAAGAGAAAAATTGAGAATTGGTTATTCGTATGATGCCACAGTATCAAATGCGAGACCAGGAGCCCCTGCATCACACGAAGTATCAATTGCTTTTGAACTTAAAAAGCGTAAACCTAAAACTAGGATTCGTGCAATTAGATGTCCGGAGTTTTAATTACACTTTGTTTTTCTATCTTTGTTGTACAAATGGTATTTATGTATAAAAAAAGTACGCTTACATTAGTTATTGCACTTGTTGTCATAAGCAATTTTGCTAAGGCACAAGACCCGCAGTTTAGTCAGTTTTATGGCGTACCATTATATACTAATCCTGCATTAGCTGGTGCATCCGGAAATATTAGAATAAATGCCGCCTACAGAGATCAGTATACTGCGTTGTCAAACAATTTCAAAACTAGTTATGCTTCTTTTGATGCACATGTAAATAAATTGAGTGGTGGTGTTGGCGTTTCTTTCTTAAATGATGTTGCTGGAGACGGTAGACTAACCACTAATCAAACAAGTTTCTCTTACTCATTTCATACCCCACTAAGTCGTAAAATACACATGCGTGCGGCATTACAAGCCACGTTTGTACAAAAATCATACGACTTTAGTAAATTTAGATTTGGCGACCAAATTGATGACCGTTTAGGATTTATAAATCCTACACAAGAACCCATCGGAAATCAGAACAGAATATTCCCCAACTTTGGTACGGGCTTTGTAATTTACTCTGATAGAGCTTTTATTGGCGGTGCTGTAAACAACTTAACAGAACCTAATCAGTCTTTTTATTTTGCGAATAGCCCTAAAGAAGACTTTAAATTACCTCGTAGATTAACCTTCCACGCAGGCATGAATATTCATCTTACTAACCAACGAAACGAAGAAGAACGTGTAATTTTATCACCCAACATATTGTACATGACCCAACGTAACTACAATCAATTAAACATTGGTATGTATGTTAAAAGACAATCACTTATTGCGGGTTTATGGTTCCGTCAAACAAGCACAAATACCGATGCAGCTATATTAATGGTAGGTATTAAGTTCCCTAAATTTAGATTAGGATATAGCTATGATGCAACGATATCAGGAGCACGAACAGCAACCACTGGCTCGCATGAAATAAGCATGTCGTTTGAAATTAAACCTCCTAAAAAAGCCAGAACACGTATAAAAGTACTTTCGTGCCCGGCACTTTAACCACAAAAAATTAAAATATATTGGAATAATTTGATTTATTTTCCGTTATATTGTGAAAAATTTAATACATCAATAACAAATTTTATATGAAGCAGGCCACAAAAGTTTTTCTTTTAGCAGCACTTGCCCATACCATGTTTATTGGCACAGGTTGTAAAAAACCTAAATCGGAAACCACCGGTTGGCAATACAACAATGAGAAATGGGGCGGCTTTGAAAAACCAAAATTCAAAGAGCAAGAAACCGGACCGGGTTTAGTATTTATTGAAGGCGGTACAGTTACGCTTGGTAACTTTGAAAATGATGTAATATTCGAACGTAATGCGTTAAAAAGACGTGTTTCGATTCCTAGTTTCTACATGGACGAAACAGAGGTAACTAACTTTCATTACCTAGAGTACTTGTATTGGTTAAACAGAACACACGTTGATAATCCATTGGTTTATCGTGGTGCATTACCTGATACTTTGGTATGGCGTAATAAACTTTCGTACAACGAACCTTATGTATTGTATTACTTACGTCACCCAGCCTACAGAACTTACCCTGTAGTTGGTGTTAACTGGTTACAAGCAAAAGCTTACACCGAATGGCGTACAGATCGTGTAAACGAAATGATTATGGTGCGTGAAGGCTTTATTGAACTTGATGTAAACGCATTAGGAGAGCAAGCATTCAACACAGAAGCATACTTATTAGGTTTACACCAACCAACCAATATTAAGAAAGAACTTAAAGATTATACGCCTGGTGGTAAAAAACGTCAAATCCGTATGGAAGATGGTATTTTATTACCTGATTACCGTTTACCAACAGAGGCAGAGTGGGAATATGCAGCTTATGGCTACATCTCGCCTGAGTATAATGAAAACATTGATGTAAAACGCATCTACCCTTGGGATGGTTTAACCATGCGTAGAAGCGATTCAGAAAAAAATCGTGGTACAATGTATGCCAACTACATGCGTGGTAGAGGTGATGCGGCAGGTGTTGCTGGTCGCTTAAACGATGCAGGTTTTTATACAGTGCCTGTTAAAAATGAAGATTACCTTCCGAATGATTTTGGTTTATACCACATGGCAGGTAACGTAAGTGAGTGGACTATGGATGTTTTCCGTCCTTTATCGTGGGAAGATGGTCAAGAGATTGCGCCTTTCCGTGGTAACGTATACAAAACTAAAGTTACTGATGCTGATGGTATAGTTGCTGAAAAAGATAGCTTAGGACGTATACCTTACAGAGATGTAACTGAAGCAGAAAACGCAAAACGTAGAAACTACAAAAAAGCTAATAACATTGGCTATAAAGATGAAACTACTTATGAAGATATTGAGCAAAAGTATGACTATGCTGCAACTTCATTAATTAGAAACATCTCACGTGTATACAAAGGTGGTTCATGGGCTGATAGAGCTTATTGGATGACTCCAGGTTCAAGAAGATATCTTGATGAGGATTTATCAACTGCTACCATTGGTTTCCGTTGTGTAATGGATCGCGTGGGTGACTCAAGAAAAGGCGGAGGAAAAAAATAGTTTCCAATATTGAATACAAAAAAGGCTGTCTCGAAATAATCGAGACAGCCTTTTTTATTTATACATGATTCTGTTTTTAAACAGCTCTCATGCTTAAATCCATTGCTTTTACACTATGTGTTAATGCACCTGACGAGATATAATCAACACCTGTTTCGGCATAAGTACGCAAGGTTTGAAGAGTTATACCTCCACTAGCTTCGGTTTCGTACTGTCCATTGATAAGTGCCACTGCTTCAACTAACAACTCAGGCGAAAAATTATCCAACATTATTCTATCTACTCCACCTATTGCCATCACTTGTTTCAACTCATCAATAGAGCGCGTTTCTATTTCGATTTTTAACTTAAGATTATTTGCAGCCAAATAATCTTGAGTACGTTGTATGGCTTGAGCTATTCCACCAGCAAAATCAACATGATTATCTTTAATCAAAATCATATCATACAAACCAATTCTGTGATTTTCGCCTCCACCAATTTTAACAGCCCATTTTTCGAGCAAACGCATACCAGGAGTGGTTTTGCGCGTATCTAAAATATGTGTTTTAAGTCCTTGCAACTCCACAACATATTTAGCAGTTTGGGTGGCTACACCACTTAAGCGTTGTACAAAATTTAGCACCGTACGTTCTGCTGTAAGCATACTTCTTGATGAACCTTGTACTTCTAAAACTACATCGCCATATTTTACTTTATCGCCATCCTGCATAAGCAATTTTACTTGCAAACTTGGATCTACTTTTTTAAAAATATACTCGGCTAAACCTAGCCCCGCTAATACACCTTCATCTTTAGCTACAATTATAGATTTACCAGATTCGGCAGCATTAATAGTTGCTAAAGAAGTATAATCACCAGGCCCAATGTCTTCGGCAAATGCAATATCAATTAGTTGAATAACTAATGGATTAGTTAATAAATCTTTCATGGATACTTTATTATTCTTTCTCTATTCGCATTTCATGAATTAATGCAGTACCACTGCCATTATCTTTCATAAAAATATACACCCTAAACTTACCTTGTGCCGACTCGTATATGGCAATAGCATATTTTGCTCCTTGACCAGATGAACCTTTATGCTGAATTGTAATAGTTTTAGGTTGATTTTGAGCGAAAAAATTACGCAACATAATCTCAGCTTGTTGCTTACTGTATACGCCTTCGTTATCGTTTATTGTCAACTCTACACTTGTATTCATTAATTTGCCAATATCCTTGGCACTTTGGGCTTTCATAGCCACTACTACATCATCAAAAACATCGGCAAAGGCAACTGCCATAACCAACACTAAAACAGTAGTTAAAATATATTTTAATACACTCTTTTTCATGGTTCAGTTTATTTACGGGCTTCAACTTGCTAAAAGCGTGCCACAGGTGCAAATTACTAAAAATGTTGAGAAGGAAAATACATCCGTAAAAAACTTTTATTGGTTATTTTTGCAGCATGACAAAAAAAGCGGCACTTGTAATTTTAGATGGTTGGGGAAACGGAAAACCCTATGATGGAAATGCTATTTACCAAGCTAATACACCAAACTTTGATGCGATTGTAAAAAAGTACCCAGGTACAAGTATTAAAACAAGTGGGCTTGATGTGGGTTTACCTGATGGACAAATGGGTAATAGTGAAGTAGGACATATGAACCTAGGTGCTGGACGTGTAGTTTATCAGCAATTGGTGTTAATTAATAAATCATTTACAGATGGAGACGTTAACCAAAATCAAACACTTTTAAATGCCATTGATTATGCAAAATCTAATCATAAAAATATTCATTTAATTGGTTTGGTTAGTGATGGTGGTGTGCACTCTAGCATTGAACATTTAATTGGACTATGTAACTTATTTAAGTCACACCAAGTATCAAACTTTTTTGTTCATGCATTTACTGATGGACGTGATACTGACCCTAAAAATGGCATTGGATATTTATCTCGTTTGTTACCAGAACTACAAAATACTGGTGGTAAATTAGCTACTGTTACAGGCAGATATTACGCCATGGACCGCGATAAACGTTGGGAAAGAGTAAAACTTGCATACGATTGTATGGTACATGCAACTGGCGAACAAACTACAGATGTATTGCAAACAATGCAGCAACGATACGCCATAAACGAAACAGATGAATTTATTAAACCTATTGTTTGTGTTAACGAATTAAACAAACCTGTTGCGCAAATTGCCGAAGATGATGTGGTAATTTGTTTTAACTTTAGAACAGACAGAGGCCGCGAAATTACACAAGCATTAAGTCAGGCTGATTTCCATGAACATAATATGCATAAACTAAACTTGCATTATGTAACGCTTACTGAATATGATAAAACCTTTGCCAATGTAAATGTAGTTTTTCCTGAAATAGAGTTAAAAATGACCTTGGGTGAAGTTTTAGAAAAGAATCAGAAAAATCAGGTACGTATTGCCGAAACTGAAAAATACCCACACGTAACTTTCTTTTTTAGCGGAGGACAAGAAGCTAATTTTAAAGGTGAGAGCAGATTTTTAGCACCATCGCCCAAAGTGGCTACCTACGATTTACAACCCGAAATGAGTGCCGAAGAAGTGTGTGGTTACACGCTTGATGCCATGCAAAATACCGATACAGATTTTATATGTGTAAACTTTGCCAACCCTGATATGGTAGGTCATACAGGTGTGGTTGAGGCTGAAATTAAAGCGGTTGAAAAGGTTGACAACTGTTTGGGTAGAATTGTGGAGGCTGCTTTGAAACACAACTTTACACTGTTAGTTACTGCCGACCATGGCAATGGCGAATACATGAAAAATGAAGAAGATGGCTCGCCAAATACAGCACATACCACCAATGAAGTTCCGTGTGTGATGGTAAACGGACCAAACAAACGTATAAAGCCAGGCCGACTTGCAGACATCGCTCCTACCCTTTTGGAGTTGTTAGGTATTGAACAACCACAAGAAATGACAGGAAAAAGCTTGTTATGCGATTAAACAATTTACTAGTTATTGGATTGCTGTTTGCTGCGTGCCAAACAAATACCAAAGAAGCACAACAGTTGTTTGATAGCAAGCTATTTTTTACACAACAAATAGCTAAGCTTAGTAAGCAAAACCTAACCCTGCATAAGCATGTTGCATACAATAATTTAAGCGATAGCTTAGTAGTAAACAAAGAGATTAATTGGGAAAAAGAATTGCGCTTATTTAGCGAGTTTGATTTAGCAAAACCAACTAATAGTAACCAATTTACGATTGATACTACTTTTGCCGATAACGAAATAGTTATTACCTACAAAGCTTTAGATAGCACCCAACGCATTAAACATGTATTGATACAACTAGACATGCAACACCATGTAAAAGCGGTTACGTTTAGCACGGCACAGCAAACCAATTTATTTGGTTCGGCACAGCAATTACGCTATGTTGTGGATAGTGGTTTTAGCATATACAACCAGCAACAAACGCAATTAGCCGATGAAGCTGTGTATAAAATTGAAGGCAAATTTATTCCATAAAAAATCCCCATCTGGTTTAAACCGGATGGGGATTTTTATTTTATCTTAAATCAATTACCTCACATTTAGGAAACTTCTTTACATCAAATACAAAGAACTTATCTTCTAATTTTACGTTAGGAAATTGATTGGTTACAATGTAAGTGTGTATGGTTCCATTTTTATCAAACACCTGCGATTTGGTAATGGTTTGATTAGTTTTATCAATAGTAAGTTTAATTTTAAAGAAGTTTTTCTTCTTATCCTTTGGTGTTAACTCTACCACCACAATATCGTTTTTACCTTCCTTTTTGGTTTCTAAAACTTTAGAAAGAAAGCCTTTATCGTACATGGTAAAAATATCATCCAACTTAATGGGTGCTTTTTTAGGATCGTAGTTGTTTACTTGTACCTCGTTAGCCTCTTTGCTGTATGTCCAAACCGTTTTGTTATCACACAAAATAATTTGGTCGGCAATATCTAACCTAAATTTATTTCCTTTTACATAAATACTGCCCTTTTGCTTTTCGCTAATATTTTCGGCTTTACTTTCTATGCTATAAATAAAATCGGCCTTAATGGTTTTAAAGTTTTTATACCTATTGCTAATTAAGTTTAATAACTTATCGGCACCTTTATCAGCGGGCTTTTGAGCAAATGCTAACGATGAAATAAAGGCTAGTAAAATCAATGCTTTTTTTGTCATGATGTATGTGTATGCTAAAAATTCAAATATCGGTTAAACAATAATTATGCCTCAGGTAAATTGGGTTGATTTTCGTCAGCTCTTTCGAGCAAAGCGGGTGGTAAACTTTTAGATGCTTTTGCACCTAATTTTTTCAAGTCCTCGCTGCGCTTAACCAAGTTTCCGGTACCTTGGTGCAACTTATTCATGGCATTTTCGTAAGCCTTTTGCGAATCGCGCATTTTATTTCCTAACGAGATTAAATCATCAACAAAGCCTACAAACTTATCGTACATATCGCCTGCTTTATTGGCAATATCCACTGCGTTTTTGTTTTGATACTCTTGTCGCCAAATATTAGCTACGGTACGCAAAGTGGCCAACAATGTAGATGGACTTACAATAACTATGTTACGTTCAAAAGCATCGTTAAACAATTGGGCATCGTTTTGTACAGCCAACGCAAATGCGGGTTCAATAGGCATAAACAGCAACACAAAATCAAGGCTTTTTACCCCATATAAATTTTGATAATTTTTATCGCTTAATCCTTTAATGTGATTGCGTAACGATTGCACATGTTCTTTAACAGCCAACAATCTAACTGCATCATCATCGCTTGATACAAAGCGTTCGTAGGCTACCAAACTCACCTTCGAATCAATAATTAAACACTTGCCATCAGGTAAATTAATGAGCACATCTGGTTGATAACGTTTACCATCCTCGGTAGTTACACTCGCTTGTGTTTTGTACTCGCTATCCTTTACTAATCCCGATTTTTCTAAAATATTTTCTAAAATAAACTCGCCCCAATTGCCTTGTGTTTTGGTATCGCCTTTTAACGCTTTAGTTAAATTTTGTGTATCAACGTGCATTTGTTGGTTAAGGCTCATCAACTGTTTAATTTCACCTTTTAACATGTTACGCTCAGCAGCCTCTGTATCGTAAACCTTTTGCACCTTATCTTCAAAATCCTTAATCTTCTCTTTTAACGGATTTAAAATTACATCCAACGATTGGCGATTTTGATCTGTAAACTTTTGCGTTTTTTCTTCTAAAATTTTATTGGCTACTAACTCAAAATCTTTGGTAAACTTTTGTTGCAGTTGGTTTAATTCCTCCTTTTGCTCAACAAGGCGGGCCTCAATATGTTGGGTTTGAGTTTGGGCTGATGTAAGGCTATTGCTTAACTCCAACACTTTTTGTTGATGTTGGTGTAACGATTGGGTAAGCTGCTCCTTTTCTTTTTCTAAAAAAGCAACGGTTGATGTTAACCCACTTTTTTGGTTGGTAGCCGTTTGTAGTTCGTTACGCAAAGCCTCTAATGCATCCGTATTATCGGCCACAAGAGGCTGCTGCGATTTTTTAACAAACCAGGCTAACGTAAATCCGATAGCTATACCAAGTATAAGATACACTATTTCCATTGCCGCAAAGCTAAGGGGTAAATGCTATTGTGCCAAACTATTTACCTAAGTAACTGAGGATGTTATAAACAAGTATAACACATGCATTAAACCAATAGCTAAAATTAAAATCATACCTTAGCTACTCCAAAAAACACATGGCAAGTTTAAAAACAGACCAAGAGATTTTGCAAGCCTTTGGCATGCATGCGCAAAAGCATCAGGCTTTTGAGTGGTTGCTTGCTAAGTATCAACAAAAAACCTACTGGCATATTAGGCGTATAGTTATTAGCCACGATGATGCAGATGATGTGTGCCAAAATACCTTAATTAAAATTTGGGAAAACTTAACTCAATTTAAAGGCGAAGCACAATTATATACTTGGATTTATAGGATTGCCACCAACGAAGCATTGGCTTTTTTAAACAAGAAAAAACAGCACCTTGATATTGATGCCACATCGCCCGAACTGCTTCATCATTTAACAGCTAGCCATTATTTTGATGGCAATGCGGCTGAGTTAAAATTGCAACAAGCTATTTTAACCCTACCCGAAAAACAACGTGTGGTGTTTAACCTCAAATATTTCGACCAAATGAAGTACGAAGAAATGAGTGAAGTTTTGGAAACATCGGTTGGGGCATTAAAGGCCTCCTACCATCACGCAGTAAAAAAAATAGAAGAATTTGTAACCAAAGCTTAAACCTTTACTGCACCAAATTATCAAACCAAACACATGGAAAGCAACCCATTACATAACAACAATAAGCAACACGGATTTACTGTACCCGAAGGTTATTTTGAGCAAAGCAAAGCACAATTGCTGGCCAAAGTAAACAACGGAGGATTTACCGTGCCCGAAGGCTATTTTGAGTTAACCCAAGCGCAATTGTTAGCTAAAACTAAACCTTCCAAAAAACTTAAATTAGTTTGGATAAAGTATGCAGTTGCGGCAAGTGTGTTATTGGTAGCTGGTTTATTTTATTTAATGCCACCGCCTGCTCCTGCTGCCACACTTACTGACGATGATATTATAAATTATGTGGCTAACGATAACTTAAACGATATTCCTGCTGCGGCCTTGGTAAACAATACCAACGAAGAAACAGAAGCTGAATTATTGATACACCTAGATGAAGAAACCATTTTAACCGAACTATAAATAACCAATTACATGAAAAAAATACTTGTATTGCTGCTTATAAGCCTAAGTTTTGGGGCTTTTGCACAAAATAATGATGATGCTGATGAAGGCAAAAACGAAAAAGTTGCCGCACTTAAAATTGCGTTTATAACCGAAAGGCTAAACCTAAGTAGCAAAGAAGCCGAACTTTTTTGGCCAGTGTTTAACAGGTTTGAACAAGAAATGAAAGCCGTAAGAAAAAAAGAAAAACAAGCTTCACGTATTTTTAAAGATAAAACTACCGTTACCGAAGCAGAGGCTGATAAATTTATAGCAGAGCAAGTGCAACTAAAACAACAAGAAATAGATTTACTAAAACGCTATTTACCCGAGTTTAAAAAAGTACTTCCAGCAAGTAAAGTAGCACGTTTATTAAGTCTTGAGCAGGAGTTTAAACTGCAATTATTACGCAGTATGAAACAGCGAAACAACAACAACAAATAAATTTGCCCAAAAAAGGAAATCCGCAATGGTTTCCTTTTTTGTTTTTAATTATTGGGGTAAGGTTATATTTGCCCAAAATTTACAGGAAATGACTAAAGGACCAATTTCTCAATTTATTGAAACCCACTACAAGCATTTTAATGCTGCTGCATTGGTTGATGCTGCCAAAGGATACGAAACACACCTTACCGAAGGTGGCAAAATGATGGTAACCCTTGCTGGTGCCATGAGTACTGCTGAGTTAGGAAAATCGTTGGCCGAAATGATACGCCAAGGCAAAGTTGATATTATTAGCTGCACAGGTGCTAACCTTGAAGAAGATATTATGAACTTAGTTGCGCACAGCCACTACAAGCGTGTGCCTAACTACCGCGATCTTTCTCCGCAAGACGAGTGGGATTTGTTAGAAAACCATTACAACCGTGTAACCGATACTTGTATACCAGAAGAAGAAGCTTTCCGCAGGTTACAAAAGCACATCCATAAAATTTGGAAAGATGCGGATACTGCAGGCGAGCGCTATTTTCCGCACGAGTTTATGTACAAAATTTTAAATAGTGGCGAGTTAGAGCAATACTACGAGATTGACCCTAAAAACTCTTGGATGTTAGCAGCAGCCGAGCGCAATTTACCAATTGTAGTACCAGGTTGGGAAGATAGCACCATGGGTAACATTTTTGCCAGCTACGTAATTAAAAACGAAATTAAAGCCAGCACCATGAAAAGTGGTATTGAGTACATGGCTTGGTTAGCCGATTGGTACGTAAAAAACAGCGAAGGTAAAGGCTTAGGCTTTTTCCAAATTGGTGGTGGTATTGCAGGCGATTTCCCTATTTGCGTAGTACCAATGCTTTACCAAGATATGGAAATGGAAAACATTCCATTTTGGAGTTACTTCTGCCAAATTAGCGATTCAACCACTTCATATGGTTCATACTCGGGAGCGGTGCCAAACGAAAAAATTACCTGGGGTAAATTAGATATACATACACCTAAATTTATTGTAGAGAGTGATGCTACCATTGTAGCACCATTAATGTTTGCTTGGATTTTAGGCTGGTAATTTCTTTACCTTTTTATACCCAAAACGCCACTTCAATTTTTTTGGAGGGGCGTTTTTTATATTGCTCCACTTTTAGGGGAGCTGTCATATAAAGCCTATGCATGGCCATTCCCGAAACTTCGGGATGAGGGGTAAGGGGCTTTGCAACCATTTCGCTGCGCTACAGGCTGCACCGGGCTTTACGCGCTGCAAAGCAGCTAGCTACAATCCCTAAGCCGGGTTTAACTTCCTAAATATAATTTATCTTAAACATTAAAAGTATGATACTAAAAAGGGAATAAGGAAAACTTGGGGTTGCACCCCAAACCCACCTAACTTTTTGTCTTGAAACAAAAAGTTAGCAAAAAATTCAAGGCTCATGATGTTTTTACTACAATCTGCTGTGCCTGTTTTTAGCACGCAATCCAAGCCATTTCGCTACGCTTCATTTCTCTGGATTGCTTACTCAACCATGCCCGTAAACAGTCACCTTGATTGTTACGTAAAATCATCATAGGCCGTATGGAGTCAGTCAAAGATTATTAAAAAATCAAGCATCAATTCATTTTAAATTAAATCAATAAATTATGTTTGAATGACTCAGGTGCGGTGGGTGTCCACGAATGGTGTGAAATACGACTGATTCGGCCAAAGGGGCGGTTGGCCTTGTGCGAGGAATCAGGTCGGATTTGGCATTCGTGGTGGGCTTTTTGGTTACTTTTTAACTCGCTGGTGTTGATTATATTTTAGCCTCGTTGAATTAACATTTGCCCACACAAAAAGTGACAGAAAAGAATGTATGAACATTCTCACTAATTCAACATACACCTAAAAATAAAATTCATGTTTAGAAACTGATTAAACAAAATATTGATTTTATTCTTGGGGTTGCATCCCATTCCGAAACTTCGGGATTATAATGATATTCGAAAATCTATAAATTACCCTAACTAAGTTTAACAAACACCCTAAAATTATTGGTTATTACTAAATACTTTTAGGTAATTTTACCTTGTTAAAACCCAATCATGATTGAACTAACCCAAACAACGCGCGAAGATTTAGAAAGTTTATTTGTTTTTCAGAGCAATGCCGAAGGCATTTGGATGGCCGCATTTACCGCCCAAAACCCAACCGACAAAGATTTTTACATGAACAAATGGAGTCAAATTATTGCCAACCCCGATATAAGTATGCAAACCATACGCTTAAACAATCAAATAGTTGGTAGCGTAATTCATTTCGATATGATGGGAAAAACACACGTTTCGTATTGGATAGACAGGCCTTATTGGGGCAAAGGCATTGCAACACAAGGCTTACAACTGTTTATAGCAGGTGTAGCCAAACGACCACTTTACGGGCATACTGCATACGACAATGTGGGCTCGCAAAGGGTGCTTCAAAAATGTGGCTTTACCTTAATTGCAAAAGAAAAAGGATTTGCCAACGCCCGAAACATGGAGATTGAAGAGTTTGTATACCAACTGTTGTAATAATACTTTTTTGCCCGTTAACGCACCAATTATAAGGCATGTGAACAGATTTAACCATAATTTATGAGAAGACTCCTAATAATTATATTCATACCTTTACATATGACTGTTTTAGCTCAAAACATGACAGCAGAGTATCAAAAAGAAATAAGACTTTTTCTAGCAGATATACTTCACGACTCAACACATTATACATTAACAGACCGCTTAAGAGATTCTGTTGCCGCAATAAGTTCCAATAATATCGCAGCAAATTCACTTCACCGTAAAGTGGATACTATTGACTCTAGATATAATATTCAAGCCAAATACTATAGATATCATTTCAATAAAATAATAGTTTTAGACGATGTTATCAAAGCCAGCGAGCCTTCTCTTTTCATCTTTGAAAAATCAGATAGTTTGCAACTATTTCAATTAAATCAATTCTTTAACGAGGTTGACTCTAATAGGATCAAAGAGATCAATGGAATGTTGAACAAATGGACTAAAGAATACTTAGCCGAGACATTTATAACCCAAGATAATCTAAGAAACTTATTTCAGAAAGACATTGGAAAGGGCTGGAAAAAATATAGAAAAAAATATGGTGCTCCATACTTTAGATTTTCTATTCCTGTATTCAACTCCACCTATGACATTGCCTATTTTTCATGGAGTGAGATTTGTGGAAGCCTTTGTGGTGTTGGTTATTCATGCTTCTACAGAAGAATAAATGGAAAATGGATTCTCGTTCTTACGAGAAAAAATTGGGTGAGTTAATATTATTTTCAACATCATTTTAGAGACATTGCTTTATATCATTAAATTCAATATTTCATTCCGTATTTTTATTTATCTTAGCACGACAATTAAACGTTTCGCAAGCGTTACCATACGGCAGTTGCGAAACGTTATCCTTAATTGTTGAAGAGTATGTACAAAGGTCAGCAAACTGGAGGAAAAGATT
>CAZJHS010000029.1:0-31759 GCA_964545895.1 uncultured Chitinophaga sp.
TCATATCAATACTAAGTAGACTTTATGACCTTCGACTAACACGTCACATTATTTGGGTACGAAAAATGGCTTTAAAACATAAAAGTTTAAAGTTTAAAGACCTGTTTATTGAACAAGACAAAAACACACTACATATTTTTGCTAATGCAATGCAAAACAGAATTACATTTATAACAGAAAATGATTTCTCTGACATTTCAACCTTAGAAATAAAATTTAACTTATTACGAAAATATTGTAGATCACTGGGTAATTTATCATGGGAGACCCACAAGATACAAATACTTTCTACTTTGTTTGCCTTGACAACATATGGATTAACAAAATTATTTTAAATAACTGTAAACAACATCCCTAGCCAGCAATTGGCGTTATTGTCGGTTCACCCCTTACTGCGAGAGGTGTTACCTTCTCGCAAGGTTATTTCGCGCTTTCAGCGCTTGTTATGAAGTAGTGTAAAGTTTCCATATCAAATAATAACAGAAAAGTACATCACAAATAAAAGCCCCGAGGTTTCACTCGGGGCTTTTATACACTACTTACTATACACTACAAATAATCAAAATTTGCTGTAAAATGTCGTAACTGTGGTGGCTGCCAAGTAATGCGCATGCCGCCTAGTTTATTTTTTTGTTCGTTAATTTCTGTCAGTGCTTCAATTACATAATCAATATGGCTTTGGGTATAAACCCTGCGTGGTATGGCTAAGCGTACCAAATCCATCGCAGCTTCTTTTTCTGTTCCATCGGGCTGTAAGCCAAACATTACAGTACCAATTTCGCAAGCACGTATACCTGCGTGTAAATACATTTCTACAGCCAAACTTTGTCCGGGGTAATGCAATGGTGTAATATGTGGTAACATAGCACGTGCATCAATATAAATGGCATGTCCGCCTGCGGGGCGCACAATTGGTATGCCTGCCTCCAATAAATGGTTACCCAAATACTGTGTACTGGTTATGCGGTAATGCAAATAATCTTCTTGTACTACTTCTTCTAAACCAACTGCCATGGCTTCTAAATCGCGGCCAGCTAAACCACCGTATGTAGGAAAACCTTCGGTTAAAATTAGTACGTTACGGGCTTGTTGTGCCCACTCGTCATTATTCATGGCAAGCCAACCCCCAATGTTTACTAAAGCATCTTTTTTAGCACTCATGGTGCATCCATCGGCATACGAAAAAATTTCTTGCACAATTTGTTCTACCGAAACATGGGCATATCCTTCTTCGCGCGTTTTAATAAAGTATGCGTTTTCGGCAAAGCGGCACGCATCAATAAATAAGGGTAAATTGTACTTAGTACAAATGGCTTTTGTTGCTTTAATATTAGCCATAGAAACAGGCTGTCCGCCACCTGAATTATTGGTAATGGTAAGCATAACCACCGGAATATTTTCTACGCCCTTTTCTTGAATAAACTGCTCCAGTTTTACTAAATCTATATTGCCTTTAAACGGATGTTCTACAGCTGGATTTTTTCCTTCTTCAATTACCAAATCAACCCCAACAGCTCCTGTAAACTCAATGTTTGCACGTGTAGTATCAAAATGGGTATTGTTAGGAATAAATTTGCCTTTACCACCAATAATTGAAAACAATATTTTTTCAGCAGCACGACCCTGGTGGGTAGGTATAATGTGATTAAACGGCATTAAATGATGTACCGCATTTTTAAAACGGTAATACGAAGGACTACCCGCATAAGATTCATCGCCTTGCATAATAGCAGCCCATTGTTTGGCACTCATGCTGCTGGTTCCCGAGTCGGTAAGTAAATCAATAATTACATGTTCCGAATCGAGCTTAAACAAGTTGTAATTAGCTTGTTTTAAGTATTCTTCGCGTTGGGCGCGCGTAGTCATGTTAATCGGCTCTACCGATTTAATTTTAAATGGTTCAATAATCGTTCTCATAATTGTGTTTTGGGACCTGCAACAACGTAAAATAGATTGCCCCAAAAAATGACTACACGCATAACCAAAGCATGATTTTAGTTATTTGCGCATAATTGGTTTATTATCCATAAACTCGCATATCAAAACATATTTTTATGATTACCATTACACAACGCAGATTTTTGCCTAATAAACTTAAAGTTACCTCGTGGGAGGTATTGGCACCTTATTTTACGCAACTTACCGAGCGTAGTATAAATAGCAAAACCGATTTAGAAGAATGGCTAAAAGACCGTAGCGAATTGGAAGCTTTTGTAAGCGAAGATTTAGCTTGGCGCTATGTAAAAATGACTTGCAACACCGAAGACAAATCGTTGGAAGAAGCCTACTTGTTTTTTGTGAATGAAATTGAACCACAAATTTCGCCATTAAGCGATCAGTTAAACCGCAAACTAATTGCTAGTGCATATATTGATGAGTTAGATACTGATAAGTACTTTATTTACTTACGTGGGATAAAAAAAGAGATTGAAATTTTTAGAGAAGCCAACGTGCCTTTAATGGCCGAAATTGCTACCGAGAGTCAGAAATATGGAAGCATTGTTGGCAGTATGACGGTGGAGTTAGATGGTAAAGAACTTACCTTACAACAAGCTTCAAATTATTTAAAAAATCCTGATAGAGCAAAGCGCGAAGAAGCCTTTAAAAAGATTAACGAAAAACGCCAAGCACATGCGCAAGAGTTAGACGAGTTGTTTAACAAACTAGTTTCGTTACGCAACCAAGTGGCCATTAATGCTGGCTTTGCTAATTTTAGAGATTACATGTTTGCTGCTATGGGCAGGTTTGATTACACACCTGAAGATTGCTTTGCTTTTCATACCGCAATACAACAAGAGGTGGTGCCTTTGGTAAAAGAGTTTAACCAAAAGCGTGAACAAGAGCTAGGCTTTAAACTTCGCCCATGGGATTTAGATGTTGATACTAAAAACCGCGAAGCTTTAGAACCTTTTACAAGCGGTGCTGATTTGTTAGATAAAACAGTAAAATGTTTCCGCAAGGTAGATGATTATTTTGCTTGGTGTATTGAAACCATGGATAACATGGCACGCTTGGATTTAGAAAGCAGAAAAGGTAAAGCACCGGGTGGTTACAACTACCCAATGGCAGAAACCAGTGTGCCTTTTATTTTTATGAATGCAGCCTCATCAACCCGTGATGTAGAAACTATGGTGCACGAAGGTGGCCATGCAGTACACTCTTTTTTAAGCAAGGATTTAGAATTATCGGCCTTTAAAAATTGCCCAAGCGAGGTTGCTGAATTAGCCAGCATGAGTATGGAGCTAATTAGCTATGATGGCCAAGATGAATTTTACCGCACACCAGAAGAGTTTAACCGTGCTAAAGAAGAACACCTAGAGGGCATTATTAAAATATTACCTTGGATTGCTACAGTAGATAAATTTCAACATTGGATTTACAGCCACCCTAACCACACTGCCGAGGAGCGCAAAGCCTATTGGATTGAACTGAGCAAGGAATTTGGAACTGGTATGGTTGATTGGAGTGGCTATGAAAACATACAAGCATACACTTGGCAAAAGCAATTGCACTTGTACGAAGTACCTTTTTATTACATTGAATATGGTATGGCACAACTTGGCGCTTTAGGCGTTTGGCGTAATTTTTTAACTGATAAAACTAAAGCTGTAGCACAATATAAAGCCGCACTTAGTTTAGGTTACACCAAACCTATTGGCGAAATTTATAAAACAGCAGGAGTAGAGTTTAACTTTAGTGCAAGCTATATTAAATCGTTGATGGAATTTGTGAAAAGCGAATTGCACAAATTGTAATCCATTATACTTAAATCGGCATTAGCAATACACACTTGTTAATGCCGATTTGATTTACGCTATACAACTAATATTAATTACGAATAACATACATATGAAAATACTTTGTGTAGGTAGAAATTACAGCGAACACGCGAAGGAATTAGGCAATGCTGTTCCCGAAAATCCAGTAATTTTTAGCAAACCAGATACTGCCTTAATTAAAAACAACGAACCATTTTACCATCCTGATTTTAGCCAAGACATACACCATGAGGTGGAGTTGGTAATTAAGATTAGTAAAATGGGTAAAAAAATACAGCCAAAATTTGCCCGTAATTATTTTACCGAAATTGGTTTAGGCATTGATTTTACCGCACGCGATGTGCAATCAAAACTAAAAGAAAAGGGCTTACCTTGGGAGTTAGCCAAAGCTTTTGATGGTTCGGCACCTATTGGCGAGTTTATAAATATTGAAGGTAAAGATTTATCGAACATAAACTTTAGCTTAACCAAAAATGGAGAAATGGTGCAACAAGGCAACACAGCCCAAATGATATTTCCGTTTGAGGAAATTGTAAGTTTTGTATCGCAGTATTTTACCTTAAAAGTTGGCGATTTAATTTATACCGGAACACCTGCAGGTGTTAGCAAAATTAACATTGGTGATAAACTAGAAGGGTTTATAGAAAACCAATTAATGCTAACTTGTGAAGTGAAATAACAAACTAACTTAATGGCAAGGTTACTACGAAAGTAGTTCCTTGTCCTTCCTTAGTTAGTACAGCTATTTTACCATGATTACGTTCAACAAACTCTTTGGTAAGTAGCAATCCTATACCTGTACCTTTTTCGCCACTGGTGCCATATTGCGGTTGTACAGGTTTATCGGCAAATAATTGTTTGCTAAATTCATCACTCATACCTACTCCATTATCTATCACATAAATAATGCGATTATCATCCATTACTTCCTCTGATATGATTACTTCGTCACCTGAGTTAGAAAACTTTAATGCATTTGAAATTAAATTTCGCATAATAATATCTACGTGTGCCGAATCTGCAAATACTTTACTGTCTTTGTCTAAGTAAGAGGTAAGTCTTACCTTTTTTTCGGAAGCAATTTGTTTATACAATTCAAAATTTGCTTGCACCACACTAGCAATATTAACCTGAGATAGTCTTACATCTGTGCGTCCAGAAATATTTCCTTTCGACCAATGCAATAGATTATCTAACATTAGGTTTACCGATTTTAATTGTTGGCTAAATTTACCATGCAATTGCGAAAACTCTTCATTACTTACTAAGCCTAAATCCATCAACTCAATAATGCTAATAAGTGATGATATTGGGCCACGTATATCATGAGATAAAACAGAAAACGTTTTATCTTTTAATCCATTCAACTCTTCTAATCGTTTGGCTTGTGCTTCTAAAATATCCTTTTGGTTACGAATAACTAACCTATCCTTACTAATGCTTTTATTAGCCTTATACTGCATCACCAAAAAGAAAACCATAGCTAGTATTAACAATACTAGAGCTACTACTACCAGTATCTGAAAATTCTCTCGTTGCTCTTGTAAGGCTTTATCTTTTTCTAGTAAAGTAATTTCGTTTTGCTTAAGTGCAAGTTCGTTTTTAAACTCGTTTTGATAAAGCTCTTTGGATAATTCCGTTCTGTTTACCGAATCTTTTAACGAGGCATAAATATTTAAATACTTATTGGCGTTTTTATAATCCTTAAAATGGGTATACACTTGGGCTAATAACTTGGCCGATTCCACTCCTCTTGATTTACTTCCTATTTCATTGCTTATTCTAGATGCGTCTTCTAAATACTTTAACGCTACCGTATATTGCTTACGATGTAAAGCAATATCACCCAATCCAATTTCAGCTAAGGCTATACCTTCTAAATCGTTGTATTTGGTGGCAAAAAACAACGACTTGGTATGATAATAATAAGCACTATCTAATTGATGTTGTTTGGCAAACACATTACCAATATTATAGTAACAAAGTGCTACCGATGATTCGAATCCGTGTTTAAAGGCTAACGAAAGTGCATTGCGATAATAAAACATTGCCTTCGATTCATTATTCAAGTCGTTTTCTAAACCACCTACGTTAATATTTGCATCAACTACACCTAACCAATTTTGTAAATTCTCGCACATTTTAAGGCCCTTTTGGGCATACTTCATGGCATCAGTATAATTACCAACAGTTGATAATATTCCACCTAAATTAATATAACTGTCTGCTAGGCCAATACTATCTTGTATCCGCTCTCTAATAACCATAGATTTTATGTAATTATCTAACGCGGGTTTATAATCTCCTACACACAAATAAGCATTACCAAGGTTATTATAACTTGCGGCAATTAGGCGTTCATCATTTAACTTTAACCTAATAGTAAGCGCCAATTTGTGGTATTTTATTACCTCTTCAAATCTTCCAAAAGCTTCGTAAATAAGTGCTAAATTATTTAAGCACGAGGCTTCGCCTTTAAAATCACGTAGCTCTACATAAATAGCCAAGGCCTTTTTACAATATAATTCGGCTTGCGCATTATCTGCTTTAATTGATGATGCAATAGCTAAACACTTGTATGCTTCAGCTATCCCAAACTTATCTTGTAAAGATTGGGCCAGAACTAAGGCCTTCTCAGCATAAAACGTAGTTGAATCGATGTAGGATATATGATACTGAGCTGCAAGTGCTACATATATACGCACTTTGGTCTGATTATTAGACTGGTGTTTACTCAACTCAAGATGCAAGCTGTCTATCACTCCACCATACGCACTCGCATTAAGTGCAAAAAGCAGCACTATGGTTAATATTCTTTTAATGACAAGAAAACTTCGTTGAGGCATATGAGCAAATCTATGCGAATTAACACCATAAAACCACCATTTACATGACTTTTTTTATTAAACCTGTGGCTGTTATTAGCCTTAAGCACTCACCAGAGATTAAATTCGTTTAATCCATTGCTACTTTAAATGCGCTATTTAAATGTATTTGGTTAATTAACTTACCTAAGTTAGCCATCCATTTCTTTATTTATACTACGTGTATACCTATAACTCAACCACCTGCGAATTTTAGGCAATTAATAGTTGTATAATTTCTACTTTTGAAACATTAGGTACAAACAATGAATACTTGTATAAAGGCATTAAGTGCAACAATCCTCCTTTTTATAGCTAGCGTTTGCTTTGCACAACCATACCCCACTGATTATTTTAGAGCACCAATGGATACGCCACTTTATTTAAGTGCACCTTTTGGCTCGTTAAGAGATAATCATTTTCATAGTGGAATGGATATACGTACTTATGAAAAGGAAGGTTTACCCATTTATGCAATTGCTGATGGATACGTGGTACGTATAAAAATATCGCCAGTTGGATATGGTAAGGCCGTTTATATTAATCACCCAAACGGATACACCAGCGTATATGGCCATTTACAAAAATTTGAAGGTAAGCTGGCTTCGTATATCAAAAACTATCAGTACCAAATTAGGCGTTTTGATTTTGATCATTTTCCGGAAGTAGAAAAAATATTGGTTAAAAAAGGGGAGATTATTGGCTATAGTGGCAACTCCGGCACAAGCAGCGGCCCACATTTACACTTTGAAATTAGAGATACAAAATCAGAAGAACCTATTAATCCTTTGCTATTTGGAATTACTGCAGTTGATAGTTTGCCACCGTTTATTAATAGGGTTGTATTTTACGATTTATCACCCAACCGCCCCTTGTTGTTATCAAGCGAAACCATATCAACCAAAAATACATTAATTACTGATAGTGGATGGGTGCTTTCAGATACCGTTAAACTAAACACAACTCATGTTGGTATTGGCATTGAAACTTACGACTACTTGGTTCATAAAAACAAAGAATACAGTGTATACTGTGCCGATTTATTTGCCGATGGTAAAAAGCAATTTAGCTACCGAATGGATAGAATTAACTTTGCTGACACCAAATACATCAATGCGCATATTGATTATGAAGTTTATAAAAACTTTGGCTACCGCATAAACAAATGCTTTTTGGATGATGGAAACAACATTAACATTTATCCTTACATGCGCAACAAAGGCAACCTAAGCATGGAGGTTGGACAATATAAAGTAGTGCAGGTTTGTGCCGGTGATATTTATGGTCAAACATTTACTTTATACGTGGTGATGTATTGCAATGCCGCATCTAATTATACCGAAACACCTTGCAACCAAGTTACTTGGTATCCCAATAAAAACAATCAACTCAATACTTCTTCTATACAGCTAACAGTGCCCAAAGGAGCCTTGTATGATACACTTTACCCTTGTTTAAATTTCGATTTAGCTAGAGTAAAAAAAGGACTATCGCCTGTGTTTCAAATTCATCAACCTAGTACACCTATACACGTGCCCATTACCATAAGTATTAAACCCGATAGCGTTTTATACACCAACAAATTACTGCTTAGTTTATTTAATGAGCAAGGAACCATAAAACCTGCTGGAGGTGATTTTTTAAATGGATGGGTTACCCATAAAACAAGCACATTTGGCTCGTACGTAGTAATAGCCGATAGTGTTGCACCACAAGTAAAAATAGTACACTTAAACAAAAGAAACGAGCTAACAGATACCACAAAACTTAACATTAAAGTTGATGATTTAATGAGTGGTATTGATACCTACCAAGGCTACCTAAATGGCCAATGGATATTGCTTGAATACGATCCTAAAAACGATTTGCTTACTTACTTTTTTGATGAACAAACTTTATTTAACCAAAAACAAGAATTACAATTAATTGTTACTGATAAAAAGGGAAACTCAACCACACTTAAACAAGTTATTACCTTATTAAAATAATATGGCACTATTAGCAGAAGGAAGCAAAGCTCCAGCCTTTAAAGGCATAAACGAAAAAGGAGAAACCATTAAACTAAGCGATTTTAAAGGTCAGAAATTAGTATTGTACTTTTATCCAAAAGATAGCACACCAGGCTGCACGGCCGAAGCATGCGATTTAAGAGACAATTACAATACCTTGATTAAACAAGGTTATGCAGTTGTGGGTGTAAGTCCTGATAGCCCAAAATCGCACACTAAATTTATTGAAAAATACGAATTGCCTTTTAGTTTAATTGCCGATGAAGACCATAGCATTGCTGATGCATTTGGTGCATGGGGCGAAAAAAGCATGTACGGCAAAAAATACATGGGTATTTTACGCAGTACGTTTATCATTAACGAAAAGGGAATTATTGAACGTGTAATTGAAAAAGTAAATACCAAAGCACACGCTAAACAAGTATTAGAAAACTAATATGAGCGCAAAAAATACACTAAGCATTTTTAGAAAAATTGCTTGGCTTGAAGGTTGGAGCTATCTTATTTTATTGGGCATTGCTATGCCATTAAAATATTGGGCTGATATGCCTTTAGCCGTTAAATATGTAGGCTGGGCGCATGGCGTATTGTTTGTGTTGTATATTGCCTTTTTACTTAAATGTGTTTGGCAATACCGTTGGGGATTTTTTAAAATGGTGTGGACTTTTGCCGCCTCATTAATTCCTTTTGGCACTTTTATTTTAGACAAACAATTAAAAAAAGAATTAGAAATGTGAAGGCTTGCGTCCTTGCATTAAACCAAACAATATACGTAATGCCGTGCGTATGCTCACATAACTGAGCCAACGCCAAAATTGTTTAAACGGATTTTTATGTTTGGTAAACTGATTGGCATTAATTTTTTCGCTATTCGCAAGTACATGTGTAGCCAAATGATTTTGGACAAGTGTGGCAAAGTGCTGGTTAAATACTTCTACGTTTAGCTCAAGACTTCCGTAATCGCTAAGCGCGTTTAAATTGTATGAACCAATTGTAGTCCACTTCCCATCAACTACCATTAACTTGCCATGCAATACACTTGGTTGCCATTCATATATTTCCATGTTATTTCTAAACATCCAATCGTATAAATAACGCATAGCCGAACGCACCATGGGCACATCACTTTCTCCTACTAAAATTACGCGCACATGTACACCACGTTCGGTAGCTTTACGCAATAACCTGCGCACCCTATTGCCAGGCAAAAAATAGCTGGCCATAATGGTAATATCATGCTTGGCATTTCTAATCGCATCACGATAACCCGCTGATATTTCAACCTTTGAACGCAACCAATCATTTTTGATAATAGCCGCTTGCATTAATGTTGAAGGTTCAGAAATTGCTAATTTAGAATGATGTGTTGGAGTACGTTTTACAATTTTGCGTGGAAGTATTTCTTCGCACACTTTTTTAATTTCCTGCACCAAAGTACCTCTTACTTCTACGGCATAATCAAGCCAAGGCGAAACATTTCCATAGCCACTATACTTATTTGCAATATTAATACCTCCAACTAAAGCTACTTCGCCATCAACACACACAATTTTATGATGTAACCTACGGCCTAAACCATAGCCGCGCTTATTTTTTAAGGGCGAAAACCGTTTTAAGTAAATACCAGCAGCTTGCCAATTGATAACCGTTTGTTGCGATAACTGCGCACTAGCATACGCATCAACTACTACAAATACTTTAACACCTCGCTTTGCTGCACTAGCAAGTGCATTGTAAATGCGTTTGCCGGTTTCGTCCCAATCAAAAATATACACTTGTAAATGGATATACGTTTGGGCTTGATTAATTAAATTAACTAAACAGGTAAAAAACTGTTCGCCACTCTGAATTAATGCTACGTTATTCAGTGTGTATTTTTTTTGTGCTACTAGTTGTGTTAAAGTCACGTTTACAAGTTAACTAACATTTGTATAAATATTAGCTAAATAAATTGGGGGCAGTTAATTTTACATTTCGTATTACCTATTCTAACTACTGGTTTTAATTTTCTCATAAAGCTTAACCATGGCCTGCAATAGTCCGGCAGGGGAGGTTAATATTTGGTAATGATTTTGCCCAAACATTTGCGGCAAATAATATTTAGCTTGAGCCTCAATGGCCAATGCATACGAATTAATGTTATTTTCTTTTAACTCAAGCAACGCTTTTTTCACATCATTAATCCCATAACGACCTTCATATTTATCGTAATCGTTGGGCTTACCATCCGATAATAACACCACCCATTTATTTTTGGTTTGACGTTTATTGAGTAATGCACCTGAATGACGCAAAGCTGCGCCAATTCTGGTGTAGCCATCAGGTTGTATGGCTCCAATCACATGCTTTGCCCTATCCCATGGTGTATCAAAATCTTTTAGGGTTTGATAAGTAGCATAGTTGCGTGTTTTAGAGTAAAAACTATTGATGGCAAAATCAACATTAAACTCATTTAAAATTTCGCCAAACAAAATAGAAACATCTTTCTCTACATCAATAATCCTACTGCCATCGGCATAGCCATCGCTTGATAAACTAATATCTAATAAAATCAGGATTGACAAATCCTTTTCCTTTTTTCGGTTTGCAATGTAAATATTTTCGGAAGGCGTATGTTTACTGTATACATCAACAAATAAATCAGTAATCGCATCCATATCAAATTCATCGCCTTGATTTTGCCTGCGTTGTTGCTGCATCTTATTATTTAAGTTTGCAATCATTTTTCGCAACCCCACAAGTATGGTAGCATTTTGGGTGATGGTATTTTTATAATACTGTTCATCCGTTTTGAGGCACGTAGTTGGATATACTTTACAGAACAAATCCTTATACACATTTTTTGCATAATCCCACTCGTTATACTTTACATAATAGCCTTTTTCATCTCTCTCTGAACTTTCAGCAATGGTAGTATTTTCAATAAAATCGGCTTGATAAACAGAATGTGCGGTATCATCAACCCGAACAGTAAATTTCATATTCAGTTCATCCAATGCTTCTTCATGATCTTTCAAATCATCTTCTCCATCAAAATCTCGCCACACACCATCAAATTCTTCGGCAGTATCTACCTTTTCAAAATTATGAGTAAGCACATAATCCTCTTGCTGTTTCTTATCTATTGTAACACTTACTACTTCTTCCACAGCTTTTGCTTTTAACGTAGTCAGCACTTTTTCTAAAGCAGCTTTAGGAGATTTGTCTGTAAAATTTTCTAACTTATCTTCATTGGATTCTTCCGGTGTATTCACCATGGATTTCCCAAAAAGCCATGTAGTATCTATTGGTTGCTTTTCTACTTTCTGTTGATTCAACTCCGCTAAAAAAGTAGCATACCACTCTTCTGTAATTGGGTACTCGTTAAATAACTCAGGAAGTATTTGTGAGGAGTATTCAAGTGCTTTTTGTCGAGATAAATCTAAGCTACGTTCTTCGCCAACTTGCCAATTCAAATTCAATTTATGCTGAACAGCTAAATATAAAATACGAAAAATGTAGTAGTTAAAATTATCAGTTTTTGATTGAAACAGATGGAATGTTGTTGGTAAAAAAAATGAATTGTTTTTGTAACCACCTTCTCGTTCGGCTTCAAAAATTTCAATAGGATAACCGCTAACGGCACGTGAGAGAATGGTTAACCGTTCTTTCACATCTTGCACACTTACCATTCGGGCAACAACCTCCGGAGAAGCTTTTTTGTTTCTTTTAAAATACCCCGAAACTTTACCGTACAAATATTCATCTAAAGCCATGCTTAGATAATTAGGTTACACAAATCAACTAAGGCCTCAATAATTTGCAATTCATCGGTAAGCGGTTCAACAATAGCCGCACGAACAGCAAGGCGTTTGGGCAAACCAGAATGAATCAATTTACCGGCATCAACCAACAATCGGGTTGAAACTGTTTCCGTTAAACCAAGCTCAGTTAGGTTCCTAATTTTATTCGCAATCGCTACCAGTTTTTTGGCATCATCTGCATTCACATCCGTTTCCTTCATCACAATTTCGGTTTCTATTGCAGCCTCCGGATAATTAAACGATAAGGCAATGAAACGCTGACGAGTTGAAGGTTTAAGTTCTTTAAAACCGCGTTGATAACCTGGATTAAACGAGGCCACTAACATAAAATCGGGATGTGCTTGATGTGTAATTCCTAACTTATCAATATACAATTCGCGCCTATGATCCGTTAATGAGTGTATGGCTACAATTACATCAGGGCGGGCCTCAGCAATTTCATCCAAATAAATTATTGCACCTTCTTTAACAGCCAATGTAAGTGGACCATCAACCCAAATGGTTTCTGCTCCTTTAATTAAAAACCTACCAATTAAATCAGTTGAGGAAGTTTCTTCGTGACAGCTAATGGTGATTATTTTTTTACCCAACGTGTGCGCCATAAACTCCACAAAACGCGATTTACCAGTACCGGTTGGACCTTTAATTAACACCGGTAATTTATTATTGAATGCATGGGTAAATACATCCGTTTCTTTACCGGTTGATTTGTAATAAGGAATGGCCTTTATTTCTTCAGCTATTTTGCTACTCATATTCATATTAATCTATTGTATAAACTCAGTTAAGAGTGTTCGTTCTATTTTTATATTACGGATGTGCGGCATTTTCTAAATTAAACAACGGCCATTCCTTGGGGTAAATTAGTGCTAAAAATTGGTATGATTAATTAGCTAAACCAATAAATTTCTTATCGCTTTTAGGGCGAATAATTAGCATAATATACGACCAGTTTTGTGTATTAGAAGCTTTAGCCGATTGCATATATTTTAAGGTATTGGCTGCAAACATTTGGCTATATCCCAATTGCAATGAAACCTCTTCATTTAGCACAACACCTGCCGAAAAATCTAACTCCGTACCAAGTTGTTTAGTTAACTCTTCTGTGGCTTTATATACTTTTGCATTGGTTAAAAAATAATGCAAGTCGGCTTGCATAAACCATTTTTTGTTGGCATCGTAATGAGCCTTGATATACATATCATTTAACCCAACTCCATTTTCAAATCGTCCGCTTACATAAAAATAATCCATGTAGCCATTATACATGTGGTTAGTACCGTATAAAGGACTAAATGAACGGTTGTTGTTGGATACATCATTAGAATTTTTACCGCTCAACATTTCAAACCCAACGATAGTTTTTAATACATTATTTTTTACTTGATTAAGTTGAAGCAAGTTGGTGTATTGTAAACTCACATCATATGCGTCTAAATTCTTATTATTTACATCCTTACCGGTTTGGTAATAACCAAATGCAGATATGATATTGTTTTTGGTGAAGTTGTATTTTATGGTAGGTAAACCAATAGTTTGGGAATACCTCACTTGGCGTTTTCCGTAAGTAGTATCTTGTTTGCCGTTATTCCAAAACAAAAACGACAACTCGAAGTTTTGTTTTTTATAATTATACCAAAGCATTTGGGCCGCTTTATATTGGTTTATGGTTTTATAATAGTCGCCACCAAAAAGGGCTTCCGCATCTTGATTATAGCCACCACCCACATGTAACTTATGTGCTTGCCTAGCAAATTTCACCAACGCAAAATCGTGTGAACGTGCTTGCAACGACCAATCAACATTTCCTAAGAAACGAGAATTATCATATACTAATTCTTGACGTCCAACTTTCACCGACCAATTAGAATCAATTGGAATTTCAGCCCAACCTTCGTGTAGCGATAATAAATTATCGGTGGTATTCAGTTGTGCGGTGTTTCCCCAAGTTCTGATATCTTGAACACTGGCATACCATTTAACATGTTTTGTAGCGTACGTAAATTGTAAGCGTACGCGTTGGCTTATAAAAGCGGTACCATCTACCGAATCAGGAATCAATTTTCCATATCCATGTCGGTATTCGGCACGTTGTACTAACTGACCTTGTATATCAACTTGAGCCAATGCGATATTGGCCAATAAGCTAATTCCTAAAATTAGACTATTTTTTAAAGTAATTACTCTCATTTTGTAATTTCATTAATAATTGTTTCTACTGTCTCTTTATTGTTTACACCTAATCCTTCTTGTTGGTGTATTAATTCGCCTTTGGTATTAAACACACTAATAATATTGGAGTGCGAAAAATCCATGGGCGAAATTTGTTTGTATTTTACTGCCAACACATTTGCAAACTCTTGTACACTGCTTTTGGTACCTTGTAAAAAAGTCCAATGTGGTGCATCCATATTATTGGCTTTGGCAAATGCCTTTAATCGTTCAGGGTTATCTACTTCCGGATCAATGCTAATTAAAACAAAGTGTAGCTTATCCAATTTTTCTCTTGGCATTTTACTTTCAATATCCCTCATATCGGCAACCAATCGAGGGCAAGCCGCTTTACAGCTGGTGTAAATCATTACCATTACTAAGGTTTTACCTTTTAAATCGCTTAAAGCAATGGTTTGATTATTTTGCGTATGCCAAGTACTTGTTAAGTTAAAAATCGATTCGCCAGAGTAGGCAGAATCCACAACAGTTTCTGTTGTTGTTTGCGTGCTGTTAGCACTGTTATCACATGCATTTAGGCTAAAAAATAGCGCAGTAAACACAAGTAATGTAGTAAACTTACTCGTCATTTTTGTTTGTAATTATCGAATCCTTTACGCACCTAAAACCTAAGTTTTGTACCGAATAATTTGCTTTTAAACTTCCTCTAAATGCATAACGCATAAAGGCAGCATAATTCATCAAATCTGTAGCATTAATAGAGCCGCTTCCGCAAAACATATTTTTATCGGTAACCGCATCATTTCTTGATTCGCCTGTAAGCAGTACAGAACTAAAGTCGTTGGTCCATTCCCAAACTAAACCATGTAAATCATAAACACCCCAATAGTTTTTAAACGTATGTCCAATTTCATTGATAGATGTTTTAGGTTTTTCATACCAATCTAAAATATATTGGTTGTATGATTTTATCTTTCTAGCATCAGCCATTTTTTGATCGGCCCTGGCCACATATTCCCATTCGTCAACGGTAGGCAATCGCTTTCCCTGACACTCGCAATACGCTTTTGCAGCATACCATGAAACGTTGGTAATGGGGCTATTGCTTTTCATTTCATTGCCAATTGTTGTATCATTTTTCCAATGATACAAGTAGTTATTATCGGCAAATATTTTTTTCACTTCTGACCTACGCCAACGTTTGTTTGTTTTTACAAATGCGTTAAAATCGGCATTGGTTACAGGTAATACATCCATTTCAATATCAGTAATGGTAACCAATTGCGAATCGCGGCCATACAATGGAATATACTTTCCTCCTTTAATAGGAACCATAGGTGCAGTTACTCCAAAAGTTGTATCTGATGGAGTAACCGCTTTTATGGAAACTAAGTTTTCATTTTCTTGTTTAGTGGGTTGCTTAGTATTACAAGCAAACACCAAAACAAGGCAACAAAATGGAAGTAGTTTTTTCAAAATTTATTTAATTGATTTACGAACTGCAGCAACCATAGCAGGAGTAACTTCTTTTTTGTTATTACCCCAACTGTTGTATACAAATGTTAATACATTAGCCACTTCATCATCGGTTAAAGCTTGAGCGGTCATTACACTGTTGTATTTTTTACCGTTCACAACAATTTCGCCCGATTTACCTTTTAATACAAACTCGATAGCACGATTCACATCAGCATTTAAGAAATCAGATTTTGCTAATGGAGGGAATGCACTTGGCAAACCTTCACCGGTTGGTTGATGGCAGGCAAAGCAAGTTTTGTTGTAAATTGATTTACCATCTGCAATACGTTCAGTTAATGTAGTTGGTTTTGGTCTTTTTTCTTTGTTTGCATCTTCAGGCATGTTTTGAATAGTTCCACCTTCTGGATGATACACTTCATCGGTTTGTTTGCCCGAATAAATGGTTTTATTTTCATCACCAGATACTTTTAACATACCTAAGCTGCCTTTATTAAATGTTCTAAAAATAGAGTGATCAACAATGATAAATGTGCCCGGTACTTCGCATTTAAAATCAACAATTGCCGAACCACCTGCAGGCACTAAAGTTGTTTGTACATCATGGTTTATTAACGATCCGCCTTCTACATTCACATTATCGAAAATTTCGCCAATTACGTGGAATGATGAAACCAAATTAGGACCACCATTACCTACAAACAAACGTACTTTTTCGCCAACTTTTGCAGTAATGGCATTATCACCTGCAAGCGCTCCAACTTTACCATTAAACACTACATAATCTGGTTGTTCTTTAATGGCTTTTCCCATATCAAATGGTTGTAAACCTTTTTCGCCATTGGCACCTTTGGTGTAAAAATCACCTTGCATTACATAGTATTCTTTATCAACCGGAGGTAAACCACCTTCTGGTTCAACCAAAATTAAACCGTACATACCATTTGCAATGTGCATACCAACCGGTGCAGTAGCACAATGGTAAACATACAATCCTTGATTAAGTACTTTAAACGAGAACACCACTTCGTGACCAGGTGCTACAAATGAAGATGCTGCTCCTCCACCCGGGCCAGTTACCGCATGCAAATCAATGTTGTGTGGCAATTTATTATTGGGGTGATTTTTTAAGTGAAATTCCACTTCATCACCTACTCTTGTTCTAATAAAACTTCCCGGTACAGAACCTCCGAATGTCCAGTATACATACTTCACACCATCGGCCATTTCCCCTTCTTTTTCTATAATTTCCATGTTCACGGTAAGTTTCATGGCAGGTCTGTTGCCTATTGGTTTTGGTACCATAGGTGGTGCAGTTAATTCAGCCACCATTGTGCCCTCTGTTTTTATTTCTTTGGCATCCACCTTTTTGGTTGAGTCGCCACCAGAACCACATCCGATTAGTAATGTACTACTCAAGCCTAAAATGGCTACCGATGTTAGTGTAGATAAAATTGATTTAACTTTCATAAAACATTTTTTAATAAATGGTAATTTTTATAGTGTCAGTTTTTTTTATGCTTCTAATGCTTCATCTGTTGGTTGGCCGTATTTTACAAACTCAATTAGGTAACAAATAATACCTGTTGTAAATAAGGTTGCACAACAAACCAGAATGAAGAAATGTACTTGAATTTCTTTTTGAACTTCGCCAAAATCCATACCAACCATGCGCTCTAAATACACTTGCGCAACACCTGCTACACCAAAGGCTACGGTCATACCCAACATACCAATATTTGATAACCAAAATGCCAATAATCCGGTGGTGGTATCAAACAATTTACGTCCGGTAAGGTTTGGTAAAGCGTAACTAATAATAGCTAACACAATCATGGCATAAGCACCCCAAAATGCAAGATGGCCGTGCATGGCAGTAACTAAAGTACCGTGAGTATACATATTAACTTGTGGTAAGGTGTGAGCTAAACCTAATAAACCCGCACCAACAAATGATACAATGGCTGTACCTAATGTCCAGCTTAATGCAATTTTGTTTGGATGTTTTTTCTCTCCTTTACGATACATGGCAATAGCAAATAAAGCCATACCTAAAAATGCTAATGGTTCTAATGCTGAGAAAATACCTCCAACAATTAACCATACTTTACCAACACCAATAAAGTAGTAGTGATGGCCTGTTCCTAAAATGCCTGATATAAAAGTTAAACCAACAATTACATACAACCATTTTTCAATTACTTCTCTATCAACACCGGTGATTTTAATTAATAAGAATGCTAAAATGCCACCCATAATTAATTCCCAAACACCTTCAACCCATAAATGCACAACCCACCATCTAAAAAACGAATCCATGGTTTGATTATCAAACCAAATCATACCTGGCAAGTATAACAATGCAGCAAAAAGCAATCCCATTGATAATACTAACGCAGTGGTTGTACGTTTTTTTCCGGTAAATAACGTGGCCAATATGATTCCTAAAAAGGTTAACACATTTACCACCACTAACCAATCAAGCGGACGAGGAATTTCAAGAAACTTTCTTCCTTCCCAATAGTTGAAGTGATATCCAACAATGGCAATTACACCAACAACCGCTAAAGATATTAATTGAATGTAGGCCAACTTTACGTTTACCAATTCTTTTTCGGCCTCTTCGGGTATAATATAATATGCGGCACCCATAAAGCCACTTAACAACCATACTACTAATAAATTGGTATGTACGGCACGCGCAGTATTAAACGGAATAATGGAATGCAAACTATCAAAACCCATATGTGCAAAGCCCATTATAAATCCATAAATAATTTGCAAGGCTAGCAATAGCATCGACAAGGCAAAAAACCAGTATGCTACTTTTTGTGATTTATATTTCATGATATGTACTATTAAGATGTTTAATTATTTTTTCAATTGTGGTTTTGGTGGGAAACCATTTAAATCAACTTCGTTTACCCATTTAAAAAAGGCAACTACATCGTTGGCATCCTGCTCGCTCATGGCATAGGCAACCATTTTGCGACCACGTGGCGACCATGGCGTTTTTGACATTAACGCAGCTTTGATATAACCTTCTCCTCTGCGTTCGTAAACTTTAGTTAACTCAGGTGCGTAATATGCACCTTCTCCAAAAATGGTATGGCAGCCCATGCAATTGTTCGACTCCCAAATTTGCTTTCCATGAATAACTTGTGGTGTTAAGTTTTCTTCATGCGTTGTTTTAGGAACTTCATTGCTTAATGAGGTCCATGATAATCCGAGAAAGACCCCAAAGGTAATTATGGTGCCTCCTAGGAAAAAAACTCGAGCTTGTGATTTTGATAACATAATTAATTGATTAAATGTTAAACTGATTCGGTGTTAAAAATTGTGTGTGTCCGGTATTCATCAACGTATTTATTTAAGTGTGATGGTTTTGTTTTTTAGCTTTTTTGAAAACTCACTTATTTTTAGATTAAACAATCGTTTATTAAGGCTCTCTTTCACGGCTGTATAGGCGCTGTGTGCCGGACAAGGATTTTCGGATGAACATACTTTTAACCCTAATACACAACGATTAAAAAATGTATCTCCATCTATTGCTATAATAATGTCGCGGATAGTAATGGCTTTGTTATTGGGAACTTGAAAACCGCCTTTGGCTCCGATGGTTGAAGTTAACAACCCATTTCTTTTTAACTGTTGTAAAATTTTAGCAGTATATGCAGATGGTGAATCGATGGATGCTGAAATCTCTGTTAAACTTATTTTTCGCGATTCATCAGCACAAGAATCCAAATAGATCATAACTTTTATAGCGTATTCGCAAGCTCTGCTAAACATATTTTACTTAAATTTTACATGGACAAAGATAGAACTAGGTTTATAACTAGGACTAGTTTATCCTAATTATTTTGCCAAGTTGACTAACATCATATTTTTTCGTGTTTGATGTTAGTTTAAAAACTAACTCGGCACCACTTATAGCTGCTAATCACTAGGTAAATCAGCACTCTTCAATAAACTTAGTATTAAATTCTTAAACTTAATTAACATAAACAGCAATCACATCACACACTTTTTTACCTATAAAACAACTCACCAATAACACTACGCCTTGTAACCCACTTACGTACAACATTTACACTTTATACCTAACTTATTCCACTATATCTATCTTGATATAATTTTTGTTTGTACTTTTAAAAAATTACTCAATCATTGCACCCGAAATTAAATTTTTAATACTTCATGAATACGGCAAACCCATATGTAAGTGCAGAAGAAGCCTTACAAATTATACAATCAAACCAACGTGTATTTTTACATGGTAGTGCTGCAACACCACGCTATTTAATTAGTAAACTTATTGAGCAAAAATCGCGCTTAAAACAAGTAGAATTAGTAAGCATTACGCAGCAAGGTATAGACTTAAACAACCCTGATTTGCAAGGCCATTTTTTTATCAATTCGTTGTTTGTTTCAGAATCAAACCGTAAAGCAGTAAACAGCGGCATGGGTGATTATGTGCCCGTTTTTTTAAGCGAAATTCCACTGCTTTTTACACGCAATATTTTACCACTTGATGTTGCAATAGTGCAAGTATCGCCACCAGATGTGCATGGTTATTGCTCATTAGGCACATCGGTTGACATTGCACGTACCGCAGTAAACACGGCCAAGCAAGTTATTGCACAAGTAAATCCGCGTATGCCACGTGTACATGGTGATGCCTTTGTGTCGTTTAATAGTTTTGATGCAGCTGTTTGGGTTGATGAAGAATTACCCGAAGTAAGTTATGCCGATGGCCACAACGAAATGACTGATAAAATTGGAAAAATTGTAGCCGGTTTAGTTGATGATGGGGCTACCTTACAAATGGGTATTGGTACCATCCCCGATTCGGTTTTAAAAAACTTAACCAATCATAAAAACTTAGGCATACATACCGAAATGTTTTCGGATGGCGTAATTCCATTGATTGAAAATGGCACCATTAATAACAGTCAAAAACGAGTAGTTAATGGCTACTGTGTTACTTCATTTTTAACTGGCACACGTAAACTTTACGATTACGTAAACGATAATCCTATTATAAAAGCTTTGGAGGTAAGTTACGTAAACGACCCTAGGGTAATTAGCCAGAACCCTAAAGTAACGGCTATTAACAGTGCTATTGAAATTGATTTAACTGGGCAAGTTTGCTCTGATTCTATTGGCTCATACCAATACTCGGGAATTGGCGGACAAGTTGATTTTATAAGAGGTGCAGCACTTTCGCAAGGAGGTAAACCCATTATTGCTTTACCATCAGTTACCAATAAAGGTATTTCGCGCATTGTTCCATTTTTAAAAGAAGGTGCAGGCGTAGTAACAACACGTGGCCATATACATTGGGTAGTTACCGAGTATGGCGCTGTTGATTTATTTGGCATGAACATGGAACAAAGATCTAAAGCACTTATTCAATTGGCGCATCCAAACCACCGCGAAGAGCTAGAAAAATGTTGCTTTGAACGATTTAAACATTAATACAATTTGTATATTGCTCATCAAACCTAAACAGAAATGACAACACGATTAGAACATGATTTTTTGGGAGATAAAGAAATAGAAAACACCAAATACTACGGAGTACAAACCTTACGTGCACTCGAAAATTTTGACATTACAGGATTACCAATATCGCGCGAACCTTTATTTATTAAGGCGTTTGCCTATGTAAAAAAAGCGGCTGCTTTAGCCAATTTTGATAGCGGTGTGTTAACCAAAGAAGTTACTGATGCTATCTGCTTTGCTTGCGACCAATTATTAACTGGCAAATATGATAACCAATTTGTAAGCGACATGATACAAGGTGGTGCAGGCACAAGTTGTAATATGAATGCCAATGAGGTGATTGCTAATATTGGTTTAGAATACCTTGGCAAAGCCAAAGGTGATTACGATTTTTTACACCCCAACAATCACGTAAACTGTTCGCAAAGTACTAATGATGCTTACCCAAGTGCGTTTAGAATTGCGCTTTACCAAAAAATGGAAGTGTACATTGCATCGTTAATTAAACTGCGTGATTCGTTTACTAAAAAATCAGTAGAGTTTGACCATGTGTTAAAAATGGGAAGAACCCAATTGCAAGATGCAGTACCGATGACTTTAGGTGCGGAGTTTCATGGATGGGCTACTACCATTAACGAAGACATACAGCGCATAAAAGAAGCACAACAATTGGTGTGTGAAGTAAATATGGGTGCCACAGCTATTGGTACTCGCATTAATGCACCCGAAGGTTATCCGGAAGTTTGTGTAAAATATTTAGCTGATATTAGTGGTGTGCCAGTAACACTTGCCGAGGATTTGATTGAAGCCACTAGTGATACCGGTGCATATGTTCAAATAAGCGGTACGTTAAAACGTAGCGCCATCAAAATTTCTAAAATTTGTAACGATTTAAGATTACTGAGCAGTGGCCCACGTGCAGGTTTTAACGAAATAAATTTACCTAAACTGCAACCAGGTAGCAGCATTATGCCGGGCAAAGTAAATCCTGTTATGCCCGAGGTTGTTAATCAAACGGCATTTTATGTGGTAGGTGCTGATGTTACCATTACCATGGCTGCCGAAGCTGGACAATTGCAATTAAATGTAATGGAACCTGTTATTGCATTTAGCTTATTTACTTCGTTTAGTTACATGAGCAATGCTATACAAGGATTGGTTGATAAATGTATTTTAGGCATTACTGCCAACGAAGAAATTTGCCGTAATATGGTAATGAATAGCATTGGTATTATTACTGCATTAAATCCAATTTTAGGATACGAAGCATGCAGCAGTATTGCCAAAGAAGCATTAGAAACAGGCAAAAGCGTGCATGATATTGCCGTATTAGAAAAGCAATTTATATCGCAAGAGAAGTGGGATGAAATTTTCAACCTAGAGAATTTAATCCATCCGAAGTTTATTAATAAGTAAATACTAATACTAAATCACGGACCAAATAGGTTAGCGATTTTTTTGAAATTTAAATTATTAATTGTTACTTCACGTTTCAAACATTTTAACTATGATACGAAAAATTACTACCTTAATTACAGCTTGCTCTATGCACTTTGTAGCCTTTTCTCAATGGACTGGGCCTTCAAATAATTTGTTATCTACAAGTAATAGTATACAGATTAATAATCAATACTCCATAGGAACTCAAGGCAGCCCACCACCTTTGCCTCTATTAGAAGTAGTTTCCTATGGCTCAGCCATAATCAAGGTAATGAGCGTTGAACATGAACAGGTATTTTTGAACAAACCACTTGTTTTAAATCAGAATTCTATTCAAGTAAAAAGAGCCAACAATAGTATTACATTTCAAGTATTACCTTTAGGAAATTTAACATTAAATTCTGACGGATATCCTACTGGAAGAGGAATATTTTACAAGAGTGCGAACATTGATATCTTCTCTGTTACTGACCAACAACTATTTTATAAAGGTAATGCTTTAATAAAAGGCGATTTGATTATTAAAGATGCAAACGATGATATTCAGTTTAGAATTTATGATGATGGTTTAGTCAGAGCAAGAGAGGTTAAAGTAAACTTAAATGCTATTCCTCCTGACTACGTTTTTGATAGTACTTATCTATTATTAAAAATAGAAGAATTAGAAAGCTACATATTAAAAAACAAACATTTACCTAATATCCCTTCGGCACAAGAGATGCAAAATAACGGCAGTATAGATGTTGGTTTAATGCAATTAGCACTATTACGAAAAATTGAAGAGTTAACGTTATATGTTATTGAGTTAAAAAAACAAAATGACATATTACAAACTAAAATTGGCTCTCCAAACGAAGTAAAATAAAATGAGTATTCAAATCTCATTTTATCTTTTTATAGTTACTGTACTTGCTAACGTACAACTTTTTGCGCAAAGCAAAACAACAGTTGTATTTAAAGGCGGTTTTAATCAAACTTTGTTTAGTTTAAACAAACAGGATAAAACATATGATAAATCGTGGGAGGAACTAAATTTAAAATACAAGGCTAATACAGGATACACTGTATCATTAGGCTTTAATAGAACGTTTAGTAAAAAAAATTCAATTGGAGTTGACGTAAGACATACCAAATGGCGTGGGGAAATTTTTGCCATTAAAGACAAGCCTACCTTTTACCAGAATTTATTAATTGATTATAAAAGCTTGAGCATCCCTGTGTTTGCTAACATTAACCTACTTAATAAAGGGAAAAGCAATTTTACAGCTAAGATAGGACTGGGTTTTGATTATACTTATTACACCACCTACAAAGCTGTTGGTTACTATGGGCAAAGCCGCACCCAATATTTTCACATTGACCAATATGCTAAGTTTTTGTTGTTAGGTTTAACCTATCAATTAAAAGTTAATAATAATGTAAGTATAATATTTGATGCTGAAATGAACACAGACTACTACTTAGGTAATACTAGAAACCATAATTTTATGGACTTTTATAGCCACCCAACCATACCTTTATATTACACTTTGTTTATTTTACAGAGTGGAGTTAAAATAAAATTATAGCTAATACATATAACCAATAATAAAGTAATTTACCATGAAACTAAAAAGGATACTTAATTTAATATCTATAATATTACTTGTGTTTTGTTCAACTATATCTAACGCACAATTACCTATTAATCTTGTCAACAATTACAGCTTTGAAGAGACTGCCGGAAATTCGACTCCAAGAAATTCATGTGAACTAAGCTTTGTATACCACCGCCCTGCTTATTGGAATACATATGACAATAGTAACAATTGTTATATTTGCACACCTGATTATTTGTCATTCACTCAAGACCATTCCAATTTTTGTAACTTATGCACAAACAAAAATAGTAATCCATTTCAAGATGACAGATACATTCGAATAGGATACGGAGCACCGAATAAAGAATACATTCTAACAGAATTGAATCAATCACTTCAAGTTGGAAAAAAATATAAATTTAGAATCCAAGCATATGGAACTCCGAATGAATGGTTCGATGCTCACTTATCAAGGAAGGGTGAAAATCAATGGCCATTATCCCCGAATGAAAATATGATGGATTTCTTTGTCGGCAATATCCCAAGTCTTCCTTCATTTGGAAATTGCAAGGTAAAAGTATATGAAAAAGTTATTGATGTGAGTAAAAGTGATTTGAAATATTTAATAATTGAAGCTCAGGGACATACGAATTCTGAAGCAAATGGCACTGCAGTCCCGAATTTCTTTATTGACAAAGTTGAGTTGTACGAGTATTGTTCAGAGTTATTAATAAGGTCCAACAGGGAATATTGGTATGAATCAGAACTAGAAGAGGCTAATAATATTATAGCAGGAGCAAACGTGAATGTAACTTGGCAGGGGGATATATTCATGATTGATGGCAGTGTAACAACTTATAAAGCAGAAAAAGAAGTCAAACTAGTATCTGGTTTCAATGTGAATAGAGGAGCTGATTTTACTGCTAAAATAGGCCAATGTGGATCTGACTGCCCAACAACTAATGTTGATTTTGATGAAAACTATTATTTGTGCGCAAATGAATGTATAAACGTAGGTTCCTTTAGTATAAGAGGGTTAACTTATGAGTGGACAAGTGCAAACCCTACATACCTCGATTTACTCTCGTCAACCAACATATCTTTGCCCATTTTTTGTCCGGGAAATGCAGAAGCAGGAACATATAAATATATTGTAAAAATTAGAAACAACTGCGGTGAAATTACTGAAAAAACGGTTTATGTGCATTACTACCCCAATTCAAACCCAAACCCCAATTTTACTATTATAAATAACAACATAAATCAAAACCCTATATACCCGAGTATTGAAATTGACCCTGATATAAACACAGAGAAAATATATATTGATATTTTAGATTGTGATGGAAATTTAATCTTGTCTCAATTATACAATTCGGGTATAGATTTTTCAAACATTGAAAATATAAAGTGGTCGTTAAATACCTATTTGTCGCCTTGTAATTGTTATAAAATTAGGATTAAAGCTAAAAACTTTTGCTATGAAACAATAAAAGAAGTAATACTAGATTGGAATAGAGTGCAGCAACCCACAAATGTAGATTTACCCACCTTATCATTTTGCAAGGATGGAAAGCGTTGGATTTGTATTTCTGGAGATGGCATAGATAAAGGTGAATTTACCTTTTTTAATCGATGGGGCCAGCCTGTAAGTACAAGTACTCAGACATTTAACTCAGATCCGTTTTGTTTTCCAATACCTAGTGGCAATGAGTTACCTGATGGAACGTACTATCTAACTGTTAAATTATGGGGCTGTAATGGTACTGAAGTGATATATGATAGAATAACCGTATTTCTTCCAAGTTGTACAAACTTTACAGCTAATTCTGATACCATAAATAGCACCGAAATGCGAATCAATGAATTAAGCAAATTAGATTCACTACAATTAACTGTTTCGCCCAATCCATTGCAAAGTACTAATCAAATTAACTATCATGTTCCCACAAACGGTCACATAAAAATAAAAATTCTAAACTCTAATTTTGAAAGTGTAAAAACTATTGTAGACTCGGACCAAATTAATGGAGATTATGTAACTCATTTCACCTCAGATGATTTAATATTTGGAATCAATTACATTATACTTGAACTTTACACAAACGATTCCTATCAAAAAGTTGTGAGTAAAGTAATGCTTCAGCAAAACTAATAATCATAAAAATTATAATGTAATGACCTACCTAAATTAATTTATTATGAAAAAAATTTCAGTCCTATTTATGCTATTCATTTCTATACAAGGGCACGCCCAATGGATTTGGAAAAACGACTCACTGAAGCGCAGTGATGTGGTACAATTTGCAGTTGGAGTGTATTATGGAGTTTTTAACGTAAGCCAAAATAACAACACAATTAATTATTTAAAGTTTACGGGGTGGGAACGAGGATTCAACACGGAAGTTCATGTCAAGTTATCACCTGCATTAAAATTTATTCTTGGGTGGAGAAAACTTGAGCAAGGAATTATGATGTACTATTGGCATCCTGATTTTTATGAATCATACATGCTAACTAACAAGCGTAATAGCATTGTACCTGCTGTTGCGTTTACTGTTCAATCAAAAAAGAAAAAAGAACTACTTTCCCTATCTGCAGGTATAAGTTTTAACCAAGTAGATTTTTCTGTTCCATTCCCGAGTAACTTTAACCTTTCAAGTCCTTACAGCATAAACAATACTGGCGCAATTTTATTACGTGCACTTCCCTATTCTAATCATTCATACTTATTTGGAGTAAGTAAAGGAATATCGCTTGGTAGCAGACTTTCATTACACACGTTTGCGGAAGCAGAATACACCCCACAATTTGCTAAGCTAGATTATACTTACTATGATAGTAGTAGTCCTACTGTAGTTAAAAAATCAACTAACTTTACTTTTTCGGCCATGCAAACACGGTTAGGAATAAGTATTAAATGGTAAATAAAAAAGGGAGCACCAATTAATGATGCTCCCTTTTTTTTACCTAATTCGTTTATGATTATAAACCAGAAGTAAGTGCTTCTTTATGTATTTTATTTACTAAGCCTTGTAATACTTTACCGGGGCCACACTCTACAAAATCTGTAGCACCATCAGCAACCATAGCTTGCACACTCTGTGTCCATTTTACAGGTGCGGTTAACTGGGCAATTAAGTTTAATTTTATTTCTTCTACATCAATAACTGCACTTGCTGCCACGTTTTGATAAACTGGGCAAATGGGCGAGTTAAATGCTGTTGCATGAATAGCTGCTTCTAACTCAACACGCGCAGGTTCCATTAATGGCGAGTGAAAAGCACCACCTACTGGTAATACTAATGCACGTTTAGCACCTGCCGCTTTTAATTGTTCGCACGCTTTATTTACACCTTCTACACTACCAGAAATAACTAATTGACCAGGGCAATTGTAATTAGCAGCAACCACTACTTCATCAGTAATGCTTGCACACACTTCCTCTACCTTAGCATCATCTAAACCTAATACTGCCGCCATAGTGCTTGGTTGTACTTCGCAGGCTTTTTGCATAGCTAATGCACGTTGCGAAACCAAACGCAAAGCATCTTCAAAACTTAATGTTTTGTTAGCTACTAAAGCACTAAACTCACCTAACGAGTGGCCAGCAACCATATCAGGTTTAAATTCATCGCCCGCAATTAATGCCTTAATTACCGAGTGTAAAAAAATAGCAGGCTGGGTTACTTTGGTTTGTTTTAATTCTTCATCAGTACCACTAAACATGATATCCGTAATACGAAATCCTAAAATATCATTAGCTCTTTCGAAAAGGGCTTTAGCTTGTTCGTTGTTGTCGTACAAATCTTTACCCATACCCACAAACTGTGAGCCTTGTCCAGGGAAAATGTATGCTTTCATTGATTAAAATTTAAAGTGTTATTGGGTTGCAATTAATAAAAGTATTTGCAAAAAAATAACCTGAGTTATAAACGTCAGGTTATTTAATAGAGGTTATTTTTAACTTTAGTTGAAAGTTCGAAGATTATTTAAGGCCCATGTTAATTGGCCTGTAGGCATTTGATGTTTGCGTTTACCTACCCAAACAACACAATCTACTGGCTGTTGATTAACACTTTTTTTAGGAAAAGAAATTACTATATCGTTGGCCAAAGTATAGTTTACATACATTACTTGTCCTTTGCTTGGTTTTAAACCCAAGTATTGTGTTTTTAAACCAGGTAAAGCATCTAAAAATGCAAGTGCATCAGCAACCGGCACGTGGGTAAAGAAAATACTTAAATTACCTTTATGTGGAGTTCCATCTGCATTTATTGGGGTAATTAAATCAGCTACATCGTAACTAATGGTGTTACCGTTTTGTTTAACAGATTTAACCATTTTATGCGAACCACAAATTAAATACTTAGTTGTATCCGATTTGTATGCAATCAATTCAAACTGCGCTTTGCTTGAGCCTTCGTTAAGGCGCAACAATAACTTACTGGATGTGCTTTGGGTGGCACCTTTGGTGTGTTGATCAATTACGTTGGTTTGGTAATAATCGTACACATTAGTTACACCGCCACATGAGGCCATAAGTGCAACAGCACCAATTAAAATAGATTTACGGATTAGGTTCATGATAAGAAAGCTTAATTCTATATCCAAATATAGAATTAATAACTAAAAATACAACTGATAACATTGCTTAGTTATACCCAACTAAAGAATACTACTCGCCATAATACTCTACAAACTGACGCTCTGTTTCGTAAAGTTTAATGCAGTGTAATTTACCATCGGTAATATGAGGTTCAAGCTGATCCCAAATTTCAACTACCAAATTTTCAATAGATGCTAACTTGCCTTCCATAAAATCAACATCATGGTTAATGTTACGGTGGTCTAATTTATCTACCACATAGGTATTAATAATATCGCGGAGCTTTTTCAAATCCATTACCATACCCGTTTCTGGATTGGCTATACCTTTAATAGTAACGTACATATCAAAGTTATGCCCGTGGTAATATTTATTGGCACATTTACCAAAAAACGCTTCGTTTTCGGCTTCAGTCCAATTGGTATTATACAGCTTATGGGCTGCGTTAAAATGTACCTTTCTGGTTATATAAACTGTCTTGCTTTTTTGCATTTCGGCTCTAAAAAGAGTGGCAAATATACAAACAGGTGTTAATGAATGAAAAAGATTTGTGCCTAAATGCATTAATTTACCTCAGGTATTGGCTACAAATGCTTATTTTTGGATAATTTTAAGTACGTAACATGATAATAATCACAGGCGCTGAAGGCTTTATAGGTAGCTGTTTAATTACTGCACTAAATACCGCAGGATACAATGATTTAGTTTTGGTTGATGATTTTGGGATGCCCGTTAGAGCAGATAATTTAACCGACAAGACTTTTACTAAAAAGGTAAACCGAAAAGAATTAGCTGGTTGGATTGACGAGAATCACCAACTAATCCAATTTATTTTTCATATTGGTGCACGTACCGATACAACCGAAACTGACGAAGCGATTTTAAAAGAACTAAACCTAGACTATAGCATTATGCTTTGGAAAAAGTGTGTGGCCTATGGCTTACCAATGGTTTATGCATCATCGGCAGCTACATACGGTGATGGCGAGTTTGGGTATGATGATGATGAAACCAAACTTGATTTGTTGCAACCTCTAAACTTATACGGAAAATCAAAAAATGATTTTGACAAGTGGGCTATTGCTCAACCCGAAAAACCATTTTTTTGGGCTGGGTTGAAATTTTTTAACGTGTATGGACCTAACGAGTATCACAAAGGCCGAATGGCTAGTGTTGTACTACATGCATTTAATCAAATACAAGAAACAGGTGCTGTTAAACTTTTCAAATCGCACAATCCAAAATATACTGATGGCGGACAATTACGTGATTTTATTTACGTAAAAGACTTAACTAATGTTTGCTTGTTTTTAATGCATCACCGCAAAAACAGTGGCATTTATAATTTAGGAAGTGGCCAAGCCCGTACCTTTAAACATTTGGTTGAGGCCATTTTTAATGCATTACACAAAGAGCCAAACATTTCGTACATAGATACTCCAATTGATATACGCGATAAATATCAATACTTTACCGAGGCCAACATGGCCAAGTTAAAAAGCATTGGTTATACCCAAGCATTTACAAGCATTGAAGATGGTGTTGGAGATTATGTAAGCAACTATTTAGTAAACCATAATCGTATTTAACCTCATTGAAAAAAGGCATTAAACTTTATTGGTTATTGTTTGCTATAGGCTGCCTTGCTTTGGCGGGGCTTGGTATATACGAACAAAAACAACTTAATAATGCCACAACCCAATTAGAACAAGGCTACAGTAAAGTACAAAGTGTAATTAGGGCCAAAGAGCTCACTTTTGTTAAACTTATACAGGGTGATTTTTTAACCGATACAGCCAACTTACAACGCAACTGGAACAACATTAATAAATTGCTTAAAGCAGAAAATATAAATCTGTTTATGAGCAAAAATGATACGTTGTTGTTTTGGGGCAACAACGAAATTGATCCTGCGGTTTTAAAATTTAAAGAAAACGTAAACCACGCAGTTATTAAGGCGCCTAATGGTTGGTACTTAATTTACAAACAACAACGTGGTAGTTATACATATAAATTTACCTACCGTATTAAACATTTATTTGGCTATCGTAACCAATACCTCCAAAATCAGTTTAATAAAGAACTTAGTTTTTTGGATGATGCCATCATCATCAACACCAAAATAAACGAAAGGTATACAGATATTATCTCCATATCAGGTCAATATCTTTTTTCGTTACAAATATTCAGTTTACAAAAATCAACCGATACTTGGTTATTGGTATGCATACTTATTTTACTTACCTACTGTGTTTTGCTGCTGCACGCCCTTATACGTTACTACATACGCATATACCCAACAGCCACTACTATATTATTTTTTGCAGCGGTTATTTGGATACGTAGTACCAACACACTGTATAGTATTCCACATTTTATTTACGACCTAAAACTATTTAGTCCGGGTGTATATGCCTCATCAATTTGGTTTCCTTCGTTAGGTGATTTATTGATAGACTCGGCAATTGTACTTTGGTATTTTATTTTACTTGAGAACCGAAAAAATCATTTGCGTGCAT
>CAZJHS010000030.1:0-31657 GCA_964545895.1 uncultured Chitinophaga sp.
AACAATCACTTTGATTGTTACGTAAAAACCTCATTTGCCATTTAGAATCCTTCATAGATTAATCAACAAAGAAGCAGCTATTTTTGCGGCATTGATGTGTAAGAGAGATATTACTGCGTAATTAGAAGTGTCCACGTCTCACTTCTCGTATCTCATCTCTCCCATCAACTAATCAACTAATCAACTAATCCTCCTCCTCCCCCCATTCGGTAAAAAACTGGGTTAAGTATTGTTGCATAAAAGCGTGGCGTTGCTCGGCCAATTGTTTGCCATAAGTAGTTTTGATGGTATCTTTTAACAATAATAATTTTTCGTAAAAATGATTAATGGTAGGTGCAGTTGAGTTTTTGTAAGCTTCTTTTTGTGTATAAACTTGTGGTGGAATAGCGGGGTCGTAAATCACTCTGTTTTTAAAACCACCGTAATTAAAGGTGCGCGCAATACCAATTGCTCCTATGGCATCAAGCCTATCGGCATCTTGCACCACATGCATTTCTAACGATTGAAATGGAACTATTTCGAAACTATTTTTAAACGACATGTAAGTAATAATATTTACTATATGTTTTATCACTTCGTTATCAACCCCAAGGCTTTGCAAAAAATCAGCGGCCATTTGCGGACCTTCCTTTTCGTTACCACCATTAAATTTAGCATCAGCAATATCGTGCAACAATGCGGCTAACTCAACAACTAACATATTGGCTTGCTCTTGCTTGGCAATGCTTACTGCTAATTTTCGAACGCGGTGTATGTGCCACCAATCATGACCACCTTCGGCATGTGCCAAGGTTTGTTTCACGTATTTTTCGCACAAATTAATTAATGAAGCACTCATGGTTTTTTAACCGAATCTCGAAGCACAGTATACGCATCAATAGTCATTGCTGCTTCAAGTTCTTGCTCAAGTAATTTTTCAGCTTCTTTTGTATTAGCTGCTGTTTTACTGCGCTGTGCTTTTAGTGCCTCACCTTTCTTTTCCATGTAATATTGTTGCACGTAGCACAAATTATCAATAGCTTCATTAAGCAAACGATCGTCAAATTTTTTGTTTAAGTATTCTAACAAACTAATCGCATCAAGATGTTCGGAAAATGGTTTATTAAGTAAGTATGTAGCGTAAATATTTACCATGCTTCGTCTTACTTTTGGAAATTGAACCAGCATATCACCAAAATATTTTACTTGATTGTGGGTTGATTGGCGTGCAATTAAATCGGCAACTACCAACTGAACACGAGCACTTTTTACATGAGTTAAACTTAGTGCTTTGTTAAAAGCCAAAACCGAATCGGCATCAGCAATTGCCATTAAACTAGCGGCAATTACACTATATGCTTTATCATCAAGACCTTTAACAAAACTGCTTAAATACTTTTGGCCATCCCATTTAGATAATAACTCGGTGGCAGCAACTCTTATAAAAGCAGAACTATCTGTTAAACTCATTGCAGCTACACGCGATTGGTAGCTTTCGTAATTTTTTTCAAATTCATCAAGCAACTCAATACCAAGTTTACGAACCGAATAATGGGAATGACTTAACAAGTAATCCAGTAACGGAAAGTACACGGCTGTTAAAGTATCCTTATCACCAGCATAGTTTTTAATACGATTTATTGCATAAAACTTATCCATGTATAAAGGCGCACGAATGGCTTGTTCGCGACATTGTTCAATTGATTTAACATCAGAAAAATTACCCAAAATAATATGTTCAGCATCGGGGTTAATAAAATCAATGGGAGTTTCACTCCTAATTACTAGTGTATCATACATTGATTTTAACTCAAACGGAATTCGTTTTACGCCATCAGGAGTGTATACATCAACAACAATAGGCAAACGATAAGGGAAAAACTTTAAGTAATCAGCCTTAAAATCGGTTGAACCTTGATTAAATAAAACCGTTGCTTGTGTACGATTGGTGTTATATTGATATGATACCGAAACATGAGCATGCATGCCACGCAAAAACCATTGATTGAAAAACCAGTTTAAATCTTGCCCAGTTACTTCTTCAAATGCTAAACGCAAGTTGGCTAATTCGGCCGATTTATAAGCATTTTGAGTAAGGTATAATTTAAGTGAAGCAAAAAATGCTTCATCACCTACATGCTTGCGAAGCATATGTAAAATTAAACTTCCTTTTTGATAACTCACCACATCAAACATATCATCGCGCGAATGATAGTAATAACGAATAGGATCAACAGTGTGCTTACGTTGCTGATTTAAATAGGCATTTAAATTTTTACTCAACTCATAATCGGCTTCCATGCGGCCATGTGCAGCTTCATTCCAAATGTACTCCCCATAAGTAGCAAAGCTTTCGTTAAGCGGAATATTACTCCAGCTTTCGCTGGTTACTAAATCACCAAACCAATGATGAAATAACTCGTGCGCAATAATATCTTCAAGGTTATTATCTAAGTGTTCCCTTTCGTCATGTTGCAAGCCATCAAAATGCACCACAGCCGAAGTATTTTCCATGGCACCACTCACAAAATCGCGCACCACAATTTGGCTGTATTTATCCCAAGGATAATCTACCCCAAGTTTTTGACTAAACACTTCCATCATTTCTGGTGTGCGTCCGAATACCATTTTAGCATACTTTTTAAACGCTGGTTCAACATAATAATCAACCTCTACACTATCGCGCCAATAATCTTTTACTTTAGCAAACTCGCCTACAGCAAGCATTACCAAATATGGTGCATGTGGTTTGGTTTGACGCCAAAAATCGGTACGTGTACCATCAGCATTCATTTTGCTGCGCATTAATTCGCCATTGCTTAGGGTAATGTCTTTATCATCAACTGTAATGGCTAAATCTTGGGTTATTTTTTCGTTAGGCACATCATTAGTAGGAAACCAACAAGAGTTTGACTGGGTTTCGCCTTGTGTCCAAATTTGGCGAGGTTTGGTTGAGTCGGTTCCTAACGGATTGATAAAGTACAAACCTTTATCATCAGTAATGGCCTTACCTTTTAAACCTTTAATTTCATTGGGTTTGGCGGTATAATTAATAAACAACACAAACTTTTTATAACGCGTATAAACAGTATCTAAAGTAATTGTTAGCTTATCGTTTAAGTAAGTGTAGGCTAAAGGCAATGTATCGCCTTTTTTAAGCAAGGCAACTTCATGTATATCAAAACCACGAGCATCTAACTGTACTTTATTTATTGAATAAAAATAAGGCTTACAAGTAAGTACAGCTTTTCCCAAAACATGTTGCTTGGCATAATCAAAACTTACCGCCAAACTCATATGCTCTATATCGGTAACCTTGGCTGCAGTTTCTTGGTAAGTTAAAAATACAGGCGCATTTTTTTTAGGTGTTGATATTTGATTGGCTTGTGAAGGCGTTTTTTGATTTTTTGAAGATGAATTGTTTTTGCTTACTTTGCATGCGGTAATAATTACCATACCCGCAAAAGCTAATAAAATATATTTGTTGATGCTTAACATGGGGTACAATTAACTAATAAAATTTAAACTTTACTATTAAAATGCTTACTGCAAAAGTTAATAACGATAACGTTTTTGAAATTGATACCAAACAAAATGCAATAACGCTAAACGGAGAAAACGTAACCCCCGATTGGACTTTAATTGGCGAAAATAAATATCACGCCATCATTAAAAACCAATCGCTTACGGTTGAATTACTTGGAACTGACGAAACTGGCAAACAATTTACCATTGCTGTTAATGGCATCAAATACCAAGTTGAATTACAAAATCAATTTGATGCCTTATTAAAGCAATTGGGCATGGATAAATTAGCTACTGGCAAGGTAAATAACCTTAAAGCACCAATGCCAGGTTTGGTGTTACGCATTAATGTTGCTGTGGGCGATACCATTAAAAAAGGGGATGCTTTATTGGTATTAGAAGCCATGAAAATGGAAAACGTAATTAAGGCCGCAGGCGATGGTGTGGTAAAGAAAATCAACGCTACCGAGCGCACCGCTGTTGAAAAAGGACATGTTTTAATGGAATTTGAATAACCTACAAACTACTTACACTACTATAACAATATGAAAATTACTTACACATTTTTTATGGCCATTGCCGCTGTAATCCTGGTATCGTTTACCAGTACACAACTAGGCAAACGCGATGGTACCGAGCCAGGTTACACAGGATCGCCTGGAGATAGTTTAAAAAACTGCACGGTTTGCCATGGCGGAAGAGCAACTTTTATTCCTGATTGGATTACCTCTAACGTTCCTGCAACAGGTTATGTGCCGGGCCAGCGTTACAGTTTTAAAGCCACCAATACCGAAATTGGAGGAACACGTTTTGGCTTTTTAATTTCGCCACAAGCCATTGATGGAACTTTACTTGGCACATTATTAATTACTGATACCACCACTACTAAATTGGTGGGCAACGAAAAATATGTAACCTACAAAGCGGCAGGTACCGAGGGTGTAGACTCGTTAAGTTGGGTGTTTGATTGGGTTGCTCCTGCTGATACCGTTAACGAAGTAATGTTTTATGGTGCATTTAACTCAAACTTTGAAGGACACAAAGATGGTGACGAAACCACTTTATCAACGCTGCGTTTATACAAACAAGGTTTTACTGGTTTAACTGAAAATGCTAAAAACCTAAACTTGGCTGTATATCCAAATCCGGCAAATAACTTTATTACCTTACAAACAGCGCATGCATTTGCTCCGCTTCAGGTAAATGTAATGAGCCAAGATGGTAAACGTGTGTTAACCCTTACCAACCCTACTGATACCAAAATTGAGGTAAGCAATTTACCGGCAGGTATTTATTTTGTACAAGCACAACAAGCTGATGGTAAAACTTACACTGGTAAGTTTGTAAAGTTTTAAACTTACCATAGCTATAAACAAAAAAACAGGAAGCAAGCTTCCTGTTTTTTTTATGCATTAACTTTTAAGTTAAGTTTATTTCTTTAAGCCAATTTCGCGTAAGCGTTCATCTAAATACTCGCCTGCGGTAATTGGGGTGTATTGAATAGGATTTTCTGGAGTAATGCAATTAGGTAAGCAATCTAAACGCATACCGCTTTTGGGGTGTAAGAAAAAAGGAATACTAAAGCGTGATGTACCCCATTTTTCGCGCGGAGGATTTACCACACGGTGCGTAGTTGATTTTAATTTATTGTTGGTTAAACGTTGCAACATATCGCCTACGTTTACCACCAACTGATCAGGCAAAGCGGTAATTGCTACCCATTGGTTTTGTTTGTTTAATACTTCTAAACCTTCGGCCGAAGCACCCATGAGCAAAGTAATTAAATTAATATCCTCGTGCTCGGCAGCACGCACTGCACTAGCTGGCTCGTTGGTAATTGGCGGATAGTGTATAGCACGTAAAATGCTGTTCCCTTTTTCTATTTTTTCATCAAAATAAAACTCATCTAAACCTAAGTATAAAGCAATGGCACGTAACATGTGTTTACCTGTTTCTTCCAAACGTTGGTATGCTTCTTTACCCAATACATTAAAGTTTGGAAACTCATTTACAGGAACGTTATCAGGGTACTCAGCTTTTAGTGGATCACTATCATCAACCCATTGTCCAAATTGCCAAAACTCTTTTAAATCGCCTTCGGTACGGCCTTTTGCGTGCTCTTTACCAAAGCTGGTATAACCACGCTGACCTGCCAATCCGGGCACTTCGTACTTCTCTTTTACATCGGCTGGTAAGGCATAAAATGTTTGTACTTGATTGTACAAATCAGCTGTAAGTGCATCACTTAAAAAATGTCCGCGCACAGCCACAAATCCAATATCTTCGTAAGCCTTACCTAGTTGTTGTACAAAGGCATTTTTTTGCTCAGCGGTACCGCTAATAAAATCAGTTAAATTAACCGATGGAATTCCTGCATTACTCATAATATCTGAGGGTTTATTTTTTTTTCGATTTAAATAAGTCTTTAAAAGTATCAAACTCTTTTCTATAATACAAACCTACCCCATTGGTATTTATGTTTCGGTTGTAAATAGGATCAAGCTGCGCGCGAGAAAAAGCCTTGGCTTTGATGCTACCATCGCGGGTTAAATTGTATTGGGTTAAAAAGTTTTGATAGGTATTGATGGGATCAAAACTGGCTTGTATTTCTAATCTATTATCAAACACACGCTTGGTTCCGGTAACAATAGATCTGCCACGTACACTTTCATTTCCGGTGTGGTAATCAACGTTTAAATCAAACCCCGGAATAATACGTTGTATAAAATTAGTAGCCTGCGATGATACAAAACCACTGAGTGTATTATTAACCCCGGCAGTTAGGTTGGCTGGCCCTGTAGAGTTTTGAATATTGGTTGGTGTAAAACGGCCAAACAACAACAAACTAATTACTTGTTGCACCATTAAATCGTTTTCGCTGCGCCAAATACGCATGTTGTTTTGCAACTCCGATATGGTATTGCCCGGCAACGAACCATTAATATCATTAATGTTCATATCAAACTTAATATCGGGGTTAAGTAAGCTACCTTTTACATACAGCAAACACTCAACAGGTACACGTTGTTGTTTAAGCATCTCGCGCTCGGCATTGGTTGCGGTAGCCACTACATCGGCCACTGTGGTACGCACATTGTAAGCCCCAACAATATTCATTTGTCCGCCAAACGGATCGCCTGTCCAAGTAATTTTACCTCCGGGTTTTAGCGTAAACTTTTTAGTAAATAAGTTCATGGCCGTAAAAGCATAATCACCTTCGTTTACTTCCACTTCGCCATACATATTAAACTGCCCCGTGCGGGTTAATTCCAATAAAATATCGCCTTGCCCACGTCCACGAATCTTATCGCCTTGTTGCTCATCCATTACAATATTTAACTCGGCTTTAGGCGTAACATGCATCATACATTTAATGGCAAAACCACTGATACTACCCGAGCGTTTATATTGATTTAAGGTTTTTACGGTATCTTTATTTACAAAATGTATCAGGCCATCTTCGCCATCGGTAAAGGTGGTTGATAGCGGAATATTAACCACACTACCTGCTTTAGCGGTAAACTTAGCATCCATCAACAAATCAGTAAAAGGACCTGTTAAAGTCATATCGCCATCGGCATAAGCCGTACCATAAAACAAATCGTTATCAGTTGATTTGGTGTTGAGCAATTGAAAATCATGAAGATTATTTAGGGCTAAATTGGCGGTAAAGTTTTTAAAATACTTATGGCTTATTGAACCGCTTAACGAAGCTCTTCTATCATTTATATCCCTTATTTCGGTTGGTGCCAGCTTAATTTGTTGCTCGTTTATTTGCACCGATGTACTAAACGAATACATGGTTTTTAGGTAATCAACCATAATGGTTACGCCCATTAAATCAACCTTACAATTTACCTCGGGCCTAGCCAAACTACCCGCTATTTGTCCGCTAGCACTAACATTACCACTGTATATTTTTAGGTAATCTTTTACAAAAGGTTGGAATGATGAAACATCCGACTCATCAAAACTAATGTTAAAATTTAACGCATCATTGGTGTGATTAAAATCGTAATAACCGCCTACCTCCAGGTTACGTAACTTACCTTTTACCGAGCGTACAAAAGCCATTAATCTATTTTGATTGTCGACATAATTGCTCAACAATTTAAAATCGCCTAAAGTATCTTTATCAAATGATAGGTTGGTTAATAACGCATCACTGCTAAAAACTGAGTTACCATTTTTGGTAGTTAAACTTACTTCGCCATTTAATAAGCCATTTGTTTTAATGGTCAGATCGGGCAATAAATCATTTACCACATCCAACTTAATATCTGTTAAATCGGCCTTTAGTTGATGAGCTTTGGTGTAACTAAACAAGCCATTTACCAAAATATTTTCGGTTACATTACGCCTTACCGAAAAATCGGTAAACACCAATCCTGCGGGCTTAAAACTAAGTATGCTTTTATCTTTTATAACATACTTGGCCTTACGAAACTGCACGGTACTTCTATCAAATGTACCTTCAATTGCGTTTGGTTTAAACACAAATGTGGCTTGGGTTTGGGTTGAAAAAACTTGCTGCGAATCTTTAATGGCAAAATTTACTTGAGCTACATTTTTAGCTAAGGTTGCTTGCAAACTTGCATCGCGAGCAAACAAGGTATCGTTTATTAAAAACCGGCCAAACTTGGCATTGAGGTTAGCTTTATCGTGGGTAATGTTTATGCGCGTAAACCTTAAATTGTCGTATTTAAAATTATCGGCCGTAGCTTGTAAATTCCATACTTGCTTGGTCTCATTAAAGTCGCCACTTACTACAGCCTTTTTTAAATCAACCGTACTAAAATACAAATTATTAAACGGATACAACGATTGCACATTGGCCGAAAACGAAAAATTTTGGGCTAAACTATTTTGGGTTGCAGGTGCTGTAAAATACTCGGGAATAAGCTTATGTAAAGCAATAAGTGCCGTATTTTTTAGTTCCAGTATATTAAACTGCCCATTGGCTTCGGCTGTAATATTATCAGTATTTAATTTTAATACACGATTGGTGTTTGACACCGATGAAGTAAAATTAATATGGTTAATTTGATACAACTCTTCGTTGCGGGCAATACTAATATCTTGCAACGCAATGCTTCCTTTGTTATGATCTAAATCGCGCCAAGCAAAATCTATTTGCGCTTGCGCACCAATGGTTAAATCCATGGTATCAAAACCCAAAGGTTGTAGGTTAGCATTGGCTAAAAAGGCGTTAAATTTAAAATGCGTTTCGGGTTTCGATAAATCAATGCTTCCTTTAAAATCAAGGGTTAAATGGTCATCATCAACCACCAAATCAGGTTGAATAACTTGCTTGTTTAACGAACCTTTTAATTTAACATCGTGATAGGCATAACCATTAAAATCAAACCTGCTAATGGTAGCATCTGTTTGCGCTTCCATAGTGGCAAAATCAATACCATGCGCTTGTAGTTTGGCTTGGGTTGATAGCTTGCCTAACAACTTTTGTTCGGTAAGTTTACCCAAATCAAAATCAACTAAATTTACATTACCCGAGTAAGTGTAATCATCAAAATCGGGCGAAATTTTCATATTAATATCCGTATTGGCGGTACCCAATGCCGTATGAAAATTTCCATATGCCACAAAATCTTGATAAAACCCAGTAAAGGTTCCATCAAACCTAATTAACCCAAATTTATCTAAGCTATTGCTTAAGGGCATTTGGGCCAAGTATTCAATATCTTTTTGTGTAGCTAGCAACTGGGTAACTTCAGCATCAATAAGCGTATTGGCTACATTGGGTAAGCCATTTAATTGGGCTTTGCCCCTAAACTGCCCCATTTTACCAAAACGTACATCCAAGTTTTTAAGTTGTAAATTACTTACCGTGCCTTTACCCTGCCCTTGCAGTTTAAAACGCAACGGAAAGGCTTCGAACGGTGCGGCAAAAAAGGCCACATCGTGCCCATCAACCACCGATGATTGCAGCTTAATGTCCAACTTTACATCATCGTAAAAATTACTAAAAGCATCGTAGCTTTTGTAGCGCATACCATAAAAACCTTTGGCATGGGTGTATGGCGTTTTTAGCTCCAAACTATCAAACAACATGCAACTTGGCGAAATAGTAACCAACGATTGAATGTGGTTGGCTTTAAAACCACTTCGCTCCATTAAATCTAAATGCGAAATATTAAAATGCAACGAATCTTGTATGATGTAAAAATCATCGGCATCGGCATTTATGTTATAAAAAAGTTGGTCGTTGGCAGCAAAGTTTTCCCAAACAGAGGTGTCAGTTTCATTCCTAAACCTAAACCTTGTATTGGTTAATTTTACCTTATCAAAATACAATACAAATGGCGGCCCATTGCTTGGTAAAGTATCGTTAGGGTCGAGTATATTAAACAACACATCAATGTTAAACGTGTTATCTTTATAAAACACCACATTGCAATAAGCACGGTCTACTTTTACATCGCTTAATCTAAATTGGGTTGAGTCTAACTTAAATCCAGCCAACTTAAAATCTATACTTCCGCAAAAAAATAAGGTATCGTTTTTATGATCGCCAAAAAGCACATCCTGCAACTCAAAAGTTTGCAATGGTTTGTAGTTTATGTGCCCAATACTAATTTTAGTTTTAAATTGCGCACTTAAATAATTGCCCAGTTTGCCAGTAAGCCAGTTTTGAAAAGGATTGCTATTAAAAACAGCATATGCCGTGCCCAGCATAAGCATAAGCATAAGCAATATTGATAGAGATATGTATTTTAAAGCGCGCAACGGGTTGTTAGCAAAAATAACGATTACAAGTTTTGAACCAAACAAATATTACCATATTAGCCATCGAGTCATCTTGCGATGATACTGCAGTTGCCATTATACACAACGGAAAAATGCTGTGTAACCAAGTGGCTTCGCAACAAATTCACGAACAATACGGTGGTGTTGTACCCGAGTTAGCCTCGCGTGCACACCAGCAAAATATAGTGCCTTTGGTTGATGTAGCCCTTAAACAAGCAAATATTACGCCCGAAAATTTAAGTGCTATTGCCTTTACGGCCGGCCCTGGTTTAATTGGCTCGTTAATGGTTGGTTGCTCGTTTGCAAAAGCGATGGCTTTAAGTTTAAATATTCCATTAATTGGTGTACATCACATGCAAGCCCATATTTTGGCCCATTTTATTGATGAACCCAAACCCCAATTTCCGTTTTTATGCCTTACGGTAAGTGGTGGGCATACCCAATTGGTTAAACTAACCGATTATTTTACCCACGAAATTATTGGCCATACCATTGATGATGCTGCTGGTGAAGCTTTTGATAAAGCGGCTAAAATTTTGGGCTTACCATACCCTGGTGGGCCGTTAATTGATAAATATGCAAAAACAGGAAACCCATTAGCTTTTGAGTTTCCGGTGCCACAAATGCCCGAGTTTAACTACAGCTTTAGCGGACTTAAAACTTCTTTCTTATACTTTATTCAGAAACAAGTAGCTGCCAACCCTCAATTTATTGAACAAAACCTAGCAGATATTTGTGCCAGCATACAGCACGCAATTATTAAACAATTAATGAAAAAGCTAATTATTGCGGCCAAACATACTGGTATTACCCAAATTGCATTAGCTGGAGGTGTTTCGGCAAACAGTGCTTTGCGTACTGCCTTAGCCACCGAAGGACAAAAACGCAATTGGCAAACTTTTATTCCTGCTTTTGAGTATTGTACTGATAATGCCGGAATGATTGCCATTGCTGCACATTACAAGTATTTAAAAGGCGAATTCGAAAATCAACAAACGGCTCCATATGCCCGTTAAATAACTACCAGCTAAGCACATAGCACTTATTGCTACAAAAGGTATTTGGTCATTTTATTTTAACAATAGCTAACTGCCCAATAAATAGGCCAACCCATGCGTTTTATGGGATAAGTATGCCTGCAAAGGTTGGCTTTTAGGCTTATTTGCCTTATGTTTGCTATTATCGGTGTTTATACAAACACCCTTTTAACACAGAAATGAAGAAATTTTTATCATATATTTTAACAGGATCATTGTTGTGTGCAAGCACGGCTTCTTTTGCGCAGTTTTTAACTGCTGATGAAGATGCTTTGGCTTTGGTTGATACCAACACCATCAAGCTTCGCAACAAATTGTATCCTCAAACTTCGGCCGGAGATTTAAACATTTACGGCTTTGAAGAAACAGATGTACCCATGTATGCGGACTCTGTGATGGCTTACCGTTTATCGTTGCTAGAGTCGGAAATTCCGCTTGATTACAACGAGTACGTAAAGCCTTACATTAACTTGTATACTATCCGTAAGCGTAACCTTTCTTCCAAAATATTGGCTTGGAGTAAATATTACTTCCCCATGTTTGAAGAAGCGTTAGACCGTGCTAACATGCCTTTAGAGTTAAAATACTTAGCCGTAATCGAATCGGCTTTAAACCCAATGGCTACCTCGCCTGTTGGCGCTGCGGGCATGTGGCAATTTATGGCTCCTACAGGCCGTATGTACGGATTAAAAACTACTGCTATTTATGATGAGCGCAGAGATGTTCAAAAAGCTACCGAAGCTGCTATCAAATACTTACGCAACTCGTACCGTATTTATGGCGATTGGTTATTAGTGATTGCCTCGTACAACTGTGGCCCAGGCAACGTAAACAAAGCCATAAGAAAAGCTGGTGGCATTAAAAACTTTTGGGCTATACAAAAATATTTACCGGGTGAAACTCGTGGTTATGTACCAGCTTTTATTGCTGCTGCCTACATGATGAATTATGCTTCGGAGCATAATTTATACCCATCAGAATCGGTTGAGATTAATTACCATACCGATACCGTACACATTAACGCATCGTACAATTTAAGTGCATTGGCACAAAGTTTAGATATGACTTTAGACCAATTGCTTGACCTAAACCCAGCACTTAGACGTGGTGTTGTACCTTATGGTGTAGATCAAGTTGCACTTACTTTACCTTACGAAAAAGCTATTAAGTTTTCGTCTATTAACGATAGCAGTTTTAAGCAAAGTACCAACGAGCAATTAATGGCCATGAACCGTCAAATTGCTTTCGAGAAAAAACAGGTAGCTCAAGCAGTACATCCTAAAAAGAAAAACCAAAGCAACAGCAAAAATGTGGTGGTAAAAAAGGGCGATACTTTGGGTAAAATTGCAGCCAGATATCATGTAAGCGAAAGCGAACTCAAACGTTGGAATAAAATTAAAGGCAACCGCATTAACAAAGGCCAACGCTTGGTAATAAGAGGCTAATTAGTTTGAAATTTTGGATGTTGAATGTTGAATGAAACTTCAATCTATCTTCCAACATCCAACCTCTAACTTTACCGCAGAGTATCACAGAGTCATTGACACACAATAGAGAGATTGCTGTGCAATTGGAGAGCCAACATCGCAGTAAAGTTTCTCACAGAAAGCACTGAAGAGCACTGAAAGTTTGAGCCTCCAACAGCTCGAATCTAACCTACTATTTGCCTTTTATGCTTGAATGACTCGGGTGTGGTGGGGTGTCCACGAATGGAGCGAAATACGACTGTTTTGGCCACAGGGGCGGCTGGCCTTGTGCGAGTAAACAGGTCGGATTTGGCATTCGTGGTGGGCTTTTTGGTTACTTTTTGCCCACACAAAAAGTGACAAATGAAAACTAACCACCAATTTCTAATCGCAATTTTTACCGCAGAGTATCACAGAGTTTTTTTATAGAGGAGTTTGAGGCAGAAAAGTGAGATTGCTTCGCAATTATGGAGGTTTCCAAATCTCGTGTTTCGTATCATCTCTAGGATTTCTGTCCTTCTTCCTTTATTTTCGATGTGTAATCTATTGAAACAACATGAAAACCTTTTTAATCTTCATTGTATTGGTTATTAGCTATTCGTTTACAACAGCAGATAAACCGACTCCAAATAAATCAAAATATTTTCCCAAGGATTTAATATACTTCAAAACAGAAAAGCAGGACTCATTAGCATCTTTTTATCTGAGTAATCATCTTACTACTAATAAAGAATATTTAACTTTTATTTTGTGGTATTATTTTACAGAAAGAAATACATCAGGTGAGTATAAATGCACTCATAAACTATTACCCCCAAGCAAAGAAAAAACAAACCGATTATTCAATCCGAAATATGAGTTAGAGCCAATAACAGGGTTGACAAATGAGCAAATAATGAATTATTGCATTTGGAAAACAGCAAGAACAAACGAATACATTCTTATTAAGGAAAAAAAACTAAGACTAGACTTTAATTGGCTGAACAATGACAATGTTTTTAGTTTGGAAACTTTTGTTTTAGGTGCTTTTACTGGTGATGTAATTAAATACCCAGGTGAATTTTATGAATTTGATGCTTGGCGACATGATCTACCCAATTTTTTTCAGCCTCCAATTTGGAATGATGATTTTTTACTGCCAACATTCAGACTTCCGCAACCTAATGAGCTAGATCATGCGCTTTCAAAACAATTTGATTTCTTCGCTACCGAGGTAAAAACAATTGATGAGTCAATTGAATTTTATTATTTAGGCTTAAAAGAGGCTACAAAAAATTACTGGAAAACAAACGGAGGCTTCAGTCATGGCTTACAAAACGAACTTGAAAACAGACTGGATTTGTATTTTAACTATTCTAAACATGATGACGAAAAAAAGGAGAAACAATACAAACCAATTGAACGAGTTATTGAACCATTGATTAAACAATTTAAGCAAAAAAACTACAGCTTCATTTACAGCATTATTAAAGACTCAACCACTAATTGCCTCGAAAAAGATATACATGGACAATTAAACAGCATTTGTAATCAGTTAATTATTAGTTCCGAAAATAACTTTCCAGTTTTTATTAAGTACCAACCTTTCATACAAGAGTACAATAAAAATAGACTTTACACTTACCAAGGTTATGTACCTGCAAATACTAAAGAAGACATTGTAAATGAATCAGGTTTCAGGGTGGCATTATTTGCGCCTCACAAAAAATAAATTTCAGACGCACTTCATGTAAGAATAAACAGCAGATAACAGAAATCTAATAACCAACTGCTAACAACTAAAAGTAAAATACTACCATGTTCACGTCCCATCGCTACCGATTTTATCCCGTGGTATAATATTTCGTTCATAAAACGCCTCAATAAGTTAACGCTCATAGATAATACAAAATGACTACAGACTATTTAATTAAAGGATTAATAATTGGATTTTCAATTGCAGCTCCGGTTGGGCCAATTGGTGTACTTACTATAAAACGTACATTAACAAATGGTCGTACTTCGGGTTTTGTTACGGGATTGGGCGCGGCAATGGCTGATACGGTTTACGGCATTGTTGCGGCCTTCGGATTAACGGCCATTTCATCTTTTCTTTTAACACAAGCGCTTTGGATAAAACTAATTGGAGGATTATTTTTACTTTACTTAGGTATAAAATCATTTGTAACTAAACCTGCATCAAAAGCGGCAAGTGTTAACAGCAAAGGACTGTTCCATAATTTTATTTCCACTTTTTTCTTAACCATTACTAACCCAGCAACCATTTTATCGTTTGTAGCCATATTTGCTGGACTAGGCTTAGGTACAACAAATACCAATTATACATCATCTATTACAATGGTAATTGGTATAGGTGTGGGCTCTGCCTTGTGGTGGTTAATTTTAAGCGCTGTAGTTAGTTTTTTTCAATCAAAAATTACCACCAACAGGTTGGTTTGGGTAAACAGAGTTTCTGGTTTAATCATCATTTCATTTGGGCTCTTCGCCTTGTATTCATGCATCACAATAAAACATTAACAGCTTCTCACACTCGCTTGTATTAAATAGTGCATTCAGTCATTATCAAGTTCCTCCCTCCTCACCAAAACATTACCCTCATATCAATACAACCAACAACAACTTTTATATTCGCAGCCGGTTTATGCTTGTTGCATAAAGCAAGGGCAATACATAAGGTTATACAAACATGGATAAAAACGGGGCTTGTAATTGGGCTGTATGTGAAGATTGTAAAGGGTTAGGCAAAAAAAGACGTGCTATTAAATGTGCTGTAAAAAAACACCATCATACCGCCACAAACATTACCGAACCAACAGCAACTGCTGCTCCTAAATTTCATACCGAAAACTGTTTAACCTGTGCTGGTAAAGGAATTATTGCTACTGAAAATCCACTTGTTCCAAATACAAATAAGTACCCACATGTGGCCATTATTGGTGGCGGCATTGGCGGTGTGGCACTTGCAGTAGCCTGTCTACACCGCGGTATTCCGTTTACGTTGTACGAACGCGATAGCAGTTTTGATGCACGCTCGCAAGGTTATGGACTAACCTTACAACAAGCTAGTAAAGCCATGGCAGGGTTAGGAATTTTAACTTTAAACCAGGGAATTGTTTCTACCAAGCATGTGGTGCATAACACTGCAGGTAAAATTATTGGCGAATGGGGCATGCGCAAGTGGATGGAAACCAACCCCAATGCCAAACCACGAAAAAACAATATACACAACATACACATTGCACGCCAAGCGCTGCGAATGGAGCTAATTAACCAGCTTGGCGGTACAAGTAAAATACAATGGAATAATCAGTTGTTAAACATTAAACCTACACCAAACAACCAACTTAACTTAAGTTTTATGGTAAATGGTGAAGTAAAAACAACTATAACGGATTTAGTTGTTGGGGCTGATGGCATAAGAAGCACCGTTCGGAAATTAATTATTGATGATGCTACATCACCCCTTACCTACCTAGGTTGCATGGTTATTTTAGGCATATGCCCATTAAGCGAACTCCAACATATTGAAAGTTCATTGCTAGATTCGGCTACTGTTTTTCAAACAGCAAATGGTAATGATAGAATTTATGTTATGCCTTTTACTGCTCAATCTGTAATGTGGCAACTAAGTTTTCCGATAACAGAAAATGAAGCTTTAAATATAAGTTTAAAAGGCGCTGAGGCGCTTAAACAAGAGGCTATTAAAAGAACAAAATGGCATAATCCTATTCCTCAAATTGTTGAAGCTACTCAGGCTAGTCAAATTACTGGATATCCGGCATACGACAGAGAACTTTTACACCCCGAATTGTTGCAAAACGCTGGGCCCATTACTTTAATTGGCGATGCCGCTCACCCCATGAGTCCGTTTAAAGGCCAAGGGGCCAACCAAGCTTTATTAGATGCACTTGCTTTGGCAAGAGCCATTACCAACAATTGTGGACCTAATTCAAACTGGCAAAATACAGGCATACGCACAGCTGTACTAAATACTTTTGAATCGGATATGATTACACGCAGTGCAGTTAAAGTAAAAGAATCAAGAGCAGCAGCACAATTTCTACATACCGAAATTGTTTTGCAAGAGGGAAATATTACCCGCGGTGGTTGTGCTAAAATTAGCAGTTAAAATATTAACGCAAAGCCACTTTTACAGAGCCAATAAAAACTTTACGGTATCTACCCCATCAGCATAATCAGCCAATTCGGGTTGTTGTGCTTTGCCTAATGGCACACTATTGGGCATAGCTTGTTTGCTTACCACACATTGTATTTCATCAGCATGTTTAGCAACAAAATCAGTTACCTCGGTTAGGTTGTTATAAAATTGGTAATTAAGTACACCTAATGGCGAAGCCAAGTTTTCGTCTTCCTTAATCAGCAAAAAGTTATTATCTAAATGCTTGGTTAAATTCATCAATAAAATAGCCTTGTGGTAAGTGTAATTATTGGCATATTTGTGGTGATTAATGTGTTCGGCAAACCCCTCAATACCTTCGTAAAAGGTAGCCAAATCGTACCCTTGAGGTACAAATATTTTAGAAACATTGCGGCAACCTAAACCAAAATAGGTAAAAATGTCTTCACCCAATTTTACTAAATCATCTGGTGTTTCGTTGCCCGTAAGTACAGCCAAACTGGTGCGCGATTTACGCAACAACGAAGGCTTGCCTTTAAAGTAATGTTCGAAATAACGATAAGTATTGTTGCTACCTGTAGCAATAACAGCATCAAAGTTTTTAGGCAAACGCTCTTCAGTTACTTCTATCCTACTTTCAAACTGAGGTGCAATAGTAATTAATGCATTAATTATCCATTTCATTAAGTGCGTATCGTCTGACGAAAGTTTAACCACAGCCGTATGGCCGCATGCCAATACCGCCAACAAATCGTGCAAACCCACCAAGGGTATGTTACCAGCCATAATAATGGCAACACGTTTTGGTAATGGTTCGGTAAAGGTTTGATATGGGGTTAACCAAGTATTAAGTTTAGTTTCGGTAAGTTCGTTGCCCCACGCAAACACAGCTTTTTTCACATACTCGTCTGTAAACCAGTTGTTGTGCAGGTATGCCTGACGAAAAACCGGTTCATCTTGTGTTGCATGATGTTTAAAAAATGCGCCAAGTTGGGTGTATATTTGTATCGTTTGTTGAAAATTCATCGCTATTTAGAACAATTCAATTTTTAATTGCAAATCAACAAAACTTATTTTGCATTTGTTATAAACTAAGAAAATAAAGAGCACATATGGCTATAATGATTACTGACGAATGCATCAACTGTGGTGCATGCGAACCTGAATGTCCGAACAACGCAATTTACGAAAGTGGTGCTGAGTGGGCTTGGGCAGATGGTAACACTTTAAGTGGTACCGTTGAAATTGATGGTGAAACGATTGATGCAAACAAACGTTTTGCACCAAAATCAGACGATACGTATTTTATCGTAACTGGCAAATGTACTGAGTGTGTAGGTTTCCACGAGGAGCCACAATGTGCAGCAGTTTGCCCAGTTGATTGCTGCGTACCTGATCCTGACCACGTAGAAACACAAGATCAATTGATGTTTAAAAAAGGCAGAATGCACAACTAAGAGTTTATCAGCCACGGTTGATTAAAAGCCCTGTTTTAATTATTAAAACGGGGCTTTTTTATGCACTCATCTACCACCTGCAATCAACCCAAACTTTATTAAACAAGTAATGCATAGGCTTACTAAAAACTCCTATATTGCACACCATGATTGCACGCAAGCTATATTATAGTTTATCGCCCAACATGCGCAGGTTTGCGCGCAGATGTTTTTATTTTCCGGTTGATTTTTGGGATTTAATTACGGGCAATCGCAACAGCTTAGTTCCGCCCAAAGGCATGATTTTTACTGGCTCAGGCGATTTTGTAAAATCGGGTAACGATTTAGTAAATCTTTGTATACAACAGGCGCAATTAAAACCCAACCACCAAGTGCTTGATGTGGGCTGTGGTATTGGCCGATTAGCCGTAGCCCTAACGCCATATTTAAACGCACAAGGCGCATATTATGGTTTTGATGTGGTGCAAGATGGTATTGATTGGTGCACAAAAAACATCAGTTCAAAGCATCCTAATTTTTACTTTAAGTACACTCCTTTACGTAACGATTTATACAATTTAAGCACTGAACAAAGGGCCGAAAATTTTACGTTTCCTTACCCCAACAATCAATTTGATTTAGTGGTATTAACCTCTGTGTTTACACACATGCAGCCAGCCGAGGTACAACATTATTTAAAAGAAATTAAACGTGTGCTTAAACCTGGAGGCAAATGCTTAGCTACATTTTTTGTGATTGATGAACAAACGCATCAAACCATAAAAACACGTACCGATGTAATGCAATTTAATTACGAGTACGATGAGTACTTTTTACACGACAACAAAGTAAAAGATGCCAATATTGCTTTTAAGCAACAGGCATTGCAAAACATGGCTCAACAAGCCCAATTAAATATTACCACCTATAACCCGGGTTGGTGGCGTGGCACACCCAAAGCAAACAGTTTTAACTACCAAGACGTAGTTATATTTACAGCATAATAATTTAGTATGATATTAATAGCAGATAGCGGATCAACCAAAACAGATTGGGCATTAGCCGATAAAAATACTGGCACGTTTACCCTTTACCACACCATTGGTTTTAACCCCTACTTTATCGATTCGGAAGGTATATACGAATCGTTGGCCAATAGTTTGGCTTTGCAATTTAACACCGATGAGGTAACAGCTATTTATTTTTATGGTGCGGGTTGTTCAACACCTGAAAAACAACACATTGTACAAACCGCTTTAAAACGCGTTTTTAAACAAGCATCAACCCTATTAATAAGTCATGATTTATTAGGAAGTGCACGTGCACTTTTGGGCAACCAAACAGGATTTGCAGCCATATTAGGTACTGGTGCCAACACTTGTATTTACGATGGTAATACATGTACACACAATATTGATTCGCTTGGATATTTATTAGGCGATGAAGGTAGCGGAAGTTACATTGGCCGTAGGTTTTTACGCGATTTTATGCGTAAACGTTTAAGCGCTCCATTGCAAGCACGTTTTGCCCAACGCTTCGAAATTGAAAACAACGACCAGATTTATAAAACTTTATTTACTACCCAGTTTCCTAATCGTTACTTGGCTGGCTTTTGCAAGTTTGCAGATGAATACAGCCATCACCCATATGTTAAAAATACGGTACGCGAAGCTTTCAACGATTTTTTTAAAAACTTGGTAAGTAAGTACCCCAACTATACCAACTACACTTTAAACTGCGTGGGCAGTGTTGCCTTTTCGTTTAAAGATATTTTAGAAGAAGTTGCCACTGCACACGATATGAAAATGGGCAAGGTCATACAATCACCAGTTGGCGATTTGGTAAATTACCACTTGGAACAGCAATAAGGTTGATTAGGTAATTGATTGGTTAATTAGTTATTTAGTTAATTAGTTATTTAGTTATTGGTTTATGGTTAATTAGTTAATAGTTGATTAGTTAAGAGTTAAGAGTTAAAGGTTAAAGGTTTAAGGTTTAAAGTTAATACTCAATCCCCAAAAACAAGGCATAAAAAAATCCGTTGCAATTACTTACAACGGATTTAATTAGTTAAGGTATTTGATTAGTAGTTACCACCATTATCATTACCACGGCCATAGCCACCTCCGCCACCGCGGTTGTAGCCTCCTCCACCGCCACGGTTTCCACCGCCACGGTTAAAGCCGCCATTAGAACGAGGACGTTCATCTGCTGAGCGCTCACGAGCTTCATTAACTTTAATGCTGCGTTGTCCAACTTCAACATTGTTTAAGCCATTAATGGCATTGTTTGCTTCACCGTCATTTGGCATTTCAACAAATGCAAAGCCTTTGCTGCGACCAGTAAATTTGTCGGTAATAATTTTAACCGATTCAACTTCACCATAAGGTGAAAAAACGTCTTTCAAATCGTTCTCGCTCATGTTATATGAGAGATTTCCAACGTAAATTTTCATGTAATAAAAAAATAAAAGTATTCATTACGAATATGAGATTATAAAACAGAAAAGCAATAACTTTTATTTAGCCCCACTACTTTTTTTTCACAAATGCCCAAAATACGGGCCATTACAGTTACTTATTTATTGGTAAATACCTGAAAAAAAATGGCCAAAAACACTATTTTTTACTGTTTTTCCATGCACTTTCATAAAAATTAATCCAATCATTTACGCTAATTTTTTTCATCAATTCACCAATCAACTCAAAGGGTATTTGGTCGGGCTTTTTAAAACGTATACAACTTTTACCCATATCAAGCTTGCTTTTGCAATGCTTAGGGTACTCTTCTACAAACCAATTAAGCAACTCGGGGCTACCATAAATACCCATGTGGTAAAGCGCTATAAAGTTTTTTTGCGAGGCCACACTTACAAAAGGCAATGGCAATTTTGGGTCGCAATGGTATCCATCAGGGTAAATAGATTTAGGTACAACATAAGTTATCATACCATAGCCCATTACCTCTTCAAAACCAGCAGGTATGTGTTGTAAAATAGTATTGCGCAATTGGGTTACATAAGGCTCACGGTCGGCCGGCAAACCTTGCAAGTAATCTGTCACAGTTAGTGCTTCACTTTTCATGATATTTTTCAGTGCTTATAAACTCAAAAGAACTAAATATTTTGCAATCATTTATAAAAAAACACACCCTCCTTTTCTTTACATGCTGTTAATCAAACCACAAGCAAAGTAATTAAGGTATTTCAAACCCTTTTAAGCCTAGGTTTGTTAAAGGAATAATCGTTAAAAACATGTGGTTAAATTGGTGTTGATTTAATGATTTATTGTTTAATATTGCACGGCTCGATAAAACGCATTTTTAACATGTCAAACTCTATAGATTACTTTGCATTAGTAGTTCAGTTTATGGTAGCAGCAGGATTTGTTGTAACTACCATGCTGGCAACACATTTCATTGGACCAAAACGCAAAACCGCAGATAAACTCGAGAATTTTGAGTGTGGTATTGAAGCCCAAGGAAATGCTCGTTTACCTTTTTCAATCAAATACTTTTTGGTGGCTATCCTTTTTGTAATGTTTGATGTGGAGGTAATTTTCATGTATCCATGGGCTGTAAACTTTAAAGCACTTGGTGCAGTTGGGTTTATTGAAATGATTTGCTTTATGGGAACATTACTATTAGGTTTCGTTTACATACTAAAAAAGGGTGCTTTAAAGTGGAATTAATTCACTTATCACACTTTGTTTAACAACTTAAAACTACAAAAAATGTCGACAGAATTAACCATAGCAAAAGCCCCTGCCGGATTAGAAGGTCCAGGTTTTTTTGCCACTAATATTGATAAAGTTATAGGTTTAGCTCGCGCTAATTCTATTTGGCCATTACCTTTCGCAACATCATGCTGCGGTATTGAGTTTATGGCTACAATGGGTAGTAACTACGATTTAGCACGTTTTGGTTCGGAGCGTATGAGTTTCTCGCCACGACAAGCCGATTTGCTTATTGTAGCTGGTACCATTGCTAAAAAAATGGGCCCCGTTTTACGTCAGGTTTATTTACAAATGGCCGAGCCTCGCTGGGTAATATCTGTTGGTGCATGTGCCAGTACAGGTGGTATTTTTGATACTTACAGCGTACTTCAAGGAATTGATAAAATTATTCCGGTTGATGTTTACGTACCTGGCTGCCCGCCTCGCCCCGAGCAAATTTTAGAAGGCATCATGAAAATTCAAGAATTGGTTAAAAACGAACCTATTCGCAGACGTAATGGCGAAGAATACAAAGCATTAATGCAACAATACGGCATTCAATAATTATAGGCATGGCTCAAGAAATTACCAACGAATATATAGTTGAAAAACTAAAGACCCATTTTGAAAACGATGTGGTTACCATAACTGAACCTTACGGTTTATTAACCCTAGTGGTTAATGCTCCTAAGGCTCACGAAATTATTGCTTGGCTTAAAAACGATGCGCAAATACAAGCCGCTTTTTTAACCGATGTATGTGGTGCGCATTTTCCTGAATTAGTAGGACAAGAACTTGGTGTAATTTATCACTTACACAGTTTTGTAAACAATATTCGCATTCGTATAAAAGCATTTTTGCCAATAGCTAATCCAAGTATTGCAACAGTAACTGATTTGTTTGCTGCTGCAAATTGGCAAGAACGCGAAACGTTCGATTTCTACGGAATTATTTTTGAAGGACACCCGAATTTAACGCGCATCATGAACGTGGATGAAATGGATTATTTCCCACTTCGCAAAGAGTATCCATTAGAAGATGGTACCCGCACCGATAAAGAAGATAAATATTTTGGTCGTTAATAAAGCATAAACACCATGAACGAATTTGACGATAAAAGCGTAGAGCAATTAGAAGAACACGAGTATACCACGTTAAACTTGGGTCCTACCCACCCTGCTACACACGGTATTTTCCAAAACATCCTAACTATGGATGGCGAAATTATTGTAGATGCAGTGCAAACCGTAGGTTACATTCATCGTGCCTTCGAAAAAATTGCCGAACATCGCCCATACAACCAAATCACAACTTTAACAGATAGGCTTAACTACTGCTCATCACCCATAAACAACATGGGCTGGCACATGACAGTAGAAAAACTTATTGGAGTTGATATTCCTAAACGCGCACAATACATGCGTGTAATTATTATGGAATTAGCTCGTATTGCTGATCACGTGGTGTGTAATGCAGTAGTTGGGGTTGATGCTGGAGCACTTACAGGCTTTACCTACATGTTTCAATGGCGCGAAAAAGTGTACGACATTTTTGAACAAATTTGTGGTGCACGTTTAACTACAAACATTGGCCGTATTGGTGGTTTGGAGCGCGATTTTAATGATGAGGCCTACAAAAAAATTAAAGAATTTTTACACGATTTCCCTAAAGCACTAACCGAGTTTTCGAACATGTTAGAGCGCAACCGCATTTTTGTGGATAGGATTGCTAAAACAGGACCAATTAGTGCAACTCGCGCTATGGAGTACGGTTTTACTGGCCCTAACTTGCGTGCTGCTGGTGTTGATTATGATGTTCGTGTAATGAATCCATACAGCTCGTACCAAGATTTTGAATTTGATATTCCGGTTGGAACCAATGGCGATACTTATGATCGTTTTATGGTACGTCAAAACGAAATGTGGCAGAGCTTGCGTATTATTAAACAAGCTTTAGATAATATGCCGCAAGGCAAATGGTATGCAGATGTGCCTGAGTTTTACTTGCCTCCAAAGCAAGATGTATACACCAAAATGGAAGCCTTAATTTATCACTTTAAGGTTATTATGGGCGAAACTGATGTACCTAAAGGCGAGGTTTACCATAGTGTTGAAGGTGGTAATGGCGAAGTTGGCTTTTACTTAATAAGTGATGGTGGACGTGCTCCGTTGCGTTTACACTTCCGCAGACCAAGCTTTATTTATTACCAAGCATACCCCGAAATGATTAAAGGTGGTATGTTAAGTGATGCTATTTTAACCATGAGTAGCATGAATGTAATTGCAGGCGAATTAGACGCCTAATGAATTAACGATTTGAGATGTAAGCTTAAGAGGTAAAACTCTTAAACATAGAACTAAATAAAATGAGTGAATTAAAAGAAGTTCGTTTCAGTGCCGAGTCAGAGGCTTTAATCCAAAATCTGATGAAGCGTTATCCTGAAGGCCGCCAAAAATCGGCATTAATTCCTGCTTTGCACATTGCGCAAGCCGAGTTTGATGGTTGGTTAAGTGCACCTGTAATGGATAAAATTGCAGAAATGTTAAGCATTAAACCTATTGAGGTATATGAGGTAGCTAGCTTTTATAGCATGTTTAACCTTAAGCCTGTTGGTAAATGTTTAATTGAAGTTTGCCGCACCAGCAGCTGCTGGTTACGTGGTGCTAACGATGTGGTAGCACACATTGAAAAACGCCTAGGTATTAAAGATGGTGAAACTACTGCTGATGGAAAATTCACACTAAAAACAGTAGAGTGTTTAGGTAGTTGTGGCACTGCTCCTATGCTACAAATTGGAGAGCATTTTCACGAAAACTTAACCTTAGAAAAAGTTGATGAGTTAATTAACAAGTATCAGGCTGAAACAAAACACAGCACATACTTGGATGGTACAACTTTTAGAAAAAACTAACATGGCACGTAAAGTATTATTAGAGCATATAAATGTTCCGGGCATACAAGGTTACGATGTGTACCGCAGCAAAGGTGGTTATGCATCGGTTGAAAAAGCCTTGAAAACCATGAAACCGGATGACGTGGTAGAGGAAGTAAAAAAATCAGGCTTACGCGGACGTGGTGGAGCTGGTTTCCCTACTGGTATGAAGTGGAGCTTTTTGGCTAAGCCAGAAGGTGTGGCTCGTTACCTAGTTTGTAATGCCGATGAGAGTGAACCAGGCACTTTTAAAGACCGTTATTTAATGGAGCATATTCCTCACTTATTGGTGGAGGGTATGATTACTTCAAGCTATGCTTTAGGAGCAAACACATCATACATATACATACGTGGCGAGTATTTTTACTTAGTACGTATTTTAGAAAAAGCCATTGCCGAAGCTTATGCTGCTGGCATGTTAGGCAAAAATATTTTAGGCACAGATTACAGCTTAGATTTATATGTTCATCCAGGTGCTGGTGCATACATATGTGGCGAAGAAACTGCCTTATTAGAATCATTAGAAGGTAAACGTGGCAACCCACGTATTAAACCACCTTTCCCTGCAATTGCGGGTTTATATGGCTGCCCAACGGTGGTAAACAACGTAGAAACCATTGCAGCTGTTGGCCCAATTGTAAATATGACAGGTGACGAATATGCTAAAATTGGTGTAGGTCGTAGCACTGGTACAAAATTAATTTCAGCATCGGGCCATATTAAAAAGCCAGGTGTATACGAAATTGAAATGGGTATTACTGTTGAAGATTTTATTTACAGCGATGAATATTGCGGTGGTATTTTAAACGATAAAAAACTTAAAGCTGTAGTAGCTGGTGGTTCTTCGGTACCTGTGCTACCTGCTGATATGATTTTAACCACTGCTGCTGGCGAAAAACGTTTAATGAGCTACGAAAGCTTAGCCGATGGCGGTTTTGCAACTGGTACCATGTTAGGTTCGGGTGGATTTATTGTAATGGATGAAAGCACCAGTATTGTTCAAAACTTACACACCTTTGCACGTTTTTATCACCACGAAAGCTGTGGCCAATGTAGCCCTTGCCGTGAAGGAACTGGCTGGATGGAAAAAATTATTCATAAAATTTTGGATGGCCATGGCACAATAGAAGACATTGATTTGTTGTGGGATATTCAACGGAAAATTGAAGGTAACACCATTTGCCCATTAGGTGATGCAGCTGCATGGCCTGTAGCAAGTGCTATTCGTCATTTCCGTGCCGAGTTTGAAGAGTACGTTAAAAATCCTTCGAGCAAAAGAGAAGTAAAGTATTATTTCCACTGCAACAATATTGACACTGCTGCAGCATACAGTAGTTTGTAATGTAACATGAATTTGATTGAACAATATAAAACCGAAATTGCTACTTTGTGCCGTAAGTACAATGTGAAAGAATTGTATGCTTTCGGTTCGGTGTTGGATGAATCAAGATTTACAAATGAAAGTGATGTTGATTTATTGGTAGATTTTAATGAGATTGAATTATTAAAGTATGCTGATAATTACTTCGAATTTGCCGATTCATTAGAAGAACTGTTTAAAAGAAAAGTTGACTTACTAACCATTCGTTCTTTGAGAAATAAGTATTTTATAGAAGCCGTTAATAAAGAAAAGGAAGTTGTTTATGCAGCATGAAGTAAAGCAACATCTTCTTGATATTAGAGAAGCAATTAAGGAGATTGACCTTTTCATTGGTGAACAGAAAAGGTTTGACGCCTTTGATAAAAACAGATTGTTGGTAAGGGCGGTTGAAAGATGTTTTGAAATAATTGGTGAGGCGATGAACCGAATAAAACGTGACGACCCTACATTGGTAATTAATAATATGAAAGCTATTATTAATGTGCGAAATAGGGTAATACATGCATATGATGCCGTTGATAATGCTATTATTTGGGGTATCATCATAAATCATTTACCTAAACTGAAAACAGAAGTTGAACTATTAATAAGGAATTATGAAAACTAAACTTACATTTTTAACACTTGCAATTGTTGCTCTTTTGGGAGTTGGAATGTTGATGGCGTTTAAGCAAAGTGAAGCAAACAAGAGATATATGCACATGAGTGCGAGTTTTGATAACATTGTGATTATTGATGAGAATAATAAAGTGGAAACAGTAATTAAGTCTAAAACCAAAAATTACAGTGAGTACCTGCAGCAAATAAATTTAGAGATGAACAACATTGCTTTAAGGGGATTTAGGCTAGTAAACACCGGACAACTTCAGTTAACAGGAGGTTATTATCTTACGTTATACACCTTTGAGAAATAACCTAACTCTAAACAATAAACGAAAGCAAATAAAATTTACAAACTACGTTATTACTTGGTTTGAATAGATAAAAATAAATTATGGCTAAAGTTACCATAGACGGAATACAAATTGAAGTACCAGATGGTACTACTATTTTGAATGCAGCGCGTATGATTGGACCCGATGTGGCCCCTCCTACCATGTGCTATTACAGCAAACTAAAAACAAGTGGTGGTTACTGCCGTACTTGTTTGGTTGAAGTAACAGCCGGTAGCGAAAAAGATCCTCGTCCAATGCCTAAGTTAGTGGCTAGTTGCCGCACCACGGTAATGGACGGAATGATTGTGGCTAACAATACTTCGGCTAAAGTAAAAGATGCACGTGCAGGTGTAGTTGAGTTTTTGCTAGTTAACCATCCGCTTGATTGCCCTGTGTGCGACCAAGCTGGTGAGTGCCACTTGCAAGATTTAAGCTACGAGCATGGTAACTATAAAACCCGTACCGATTTTGAACGCAGAACGTTTGAAAAAATTGATATAGGCGAAAAAATACAGTTACACATGACCCGCTGTATACTTTGCTACCGCTGCGTAAAAACAGCCGAGCAAATTACTGATGGACGTGTGCATGGTGTATTAAACCGTGGCGATCATTCTGAAATTTCAACCTATGTTGAACAAGCCATTGATAACGATTTTTCTGGAAACGTAATTGATGTATGCCCTGTAGGTGCATTAACTGATAAAACTTTCCGCTTTAAAAGCCGTGTATGGTTTACCAAGCCAGTTGATGCACATCGTAATTGCGAAAACGAAAAATGCACAGGTAAAGTGGTATTGTGGTACCAAGGCGAAGAAGTATTGCGCGTTACGGGCCGTAAAGATCAATGGGGCGAAGTAGAAGATTTTATTTGCAACACTTGCCGCTTTGATAAAAAGAAAACCAGCGATTGGACTATTGAAGGTCCACGTAATATTAACCGTCACTCGGTAATATCGGCTAACCATTACATGAATATGGTTAAACCAAAAGAACTTACTTTAAACGACATTAAACAAATTACCGAATAATGGATTGGGCATTACTGTTAGATAAAACAATTCTCATCGTTATCATTTTTGCGGTGAGTTTAGGCATTGCAGCCTACTCAACCTATGGCGAACGTAAAATTGCAGCTTTCTTGCAAGACCGTGTGGGACCAGACCGTGCAGGACCATTTGGTTTACTGCAACCCTTAGCCGATGGTGGTAAAATGTTTACCAAAGAAGAAATTATACCAAACGCATCTAATAAATTTTTATTTATTCTGGCCCCATGTATTTTTATGATGACGGCCCTGATGACAAGTTCTATTATACCTTGGGGTAAATCGTTTAACTTTGGTGGACACGAATTTGGCCTACAAGTAGCCGATTTAAACGTTGGTTTATTATACTTATTTGCGGTAGTATCTATTGGCGGATATGGTATTATGATTGGTGGATGGGCATCAAACAACAAATTTGCGTTGTTGGGTGCATTACGCGCGTCATCGCAAATGATTAGTTACGAAGTTGCCATGGTTATGAGCATTATTGCTTTACTTTTAATTAGCAACTCGTTAAGCTTACGCGAAATTGTAGATGGCCAAGCAGGCGATGGCAACATGTGGAATGTGGTTCGTCAGCCAGTTGGTTTCCTTATATTTTTAATTTGCGCTTTTGCCGAGTGTAACCGTGCTCCTTTTGATTTACCTGAATCGGAAAGTGAATTAATTGGTGGTTACCACACCGAATACAGTTCAATGAAATTGGGCTTATTCTTATTTGCAGAGTACATTAACATGTTTATTTCATCGGCAATTATTGCTAGTTTATACTTTGGTGGTTACCACTTCCCGGGTATCGATAGCCTTAATCTTTCGCAAAATCTAGCTGCCATAGTTAGTGTAGCTGTATTGTTTGCTAAAATCTTATTCTTCATTTTCTTCTTTATGTGGGTACGTTGGACATTACCTCGTTTCCGCTACGATCAGTTAATGAATTTAGGATGGAAAGTATTAATTCCTTTATCTATTATAAACGTATTAGCCACTGGTGGTTGGATTACATTTTTCGGAAACTAAAAATTAACGCCATCATCAACATCAACCCAAAAGGATTATGCAATTAACCAATAGATCAAAAGTTGTAGTAAAACGCGAACTTAATTGGATAGAAAAACTTTATTTACCAGCCATTTTAGGCGGTTTATCTATTACCATAAAGCATTTATTTAAAAAGGCTGCAACCGTAAAATACCCTGAACAAAAACGTGAGTTTTCGGCAGTATACCGTGGTCAACACGTATTAAAGCGCGATGAGCAAGGCCGTGAAAACTGCACTGCCTGCGGACTTTGTGCAGTTGCTTGCCCTGCCGAGGCTATTAGCATTGAAGCAGCTGAACGCAAAAAAGGCGAAGAGCATTTGTACCGCGAAGAGAAATATGCCGCTAAATATGAAATTAACATGTTGCGTTGTATTTACTGTGGCTTATGCGAAGACGCTTGCCCTAAAGATGCCATTTACTTAAGCGATAGAATTGTTGACCCTGCTTATACACGCAACAACTTTGTATACGGAAAAGACATTTTAGTAGAAGGCATTGACACTGCCGGACGTATTGATGTTTCTAAACGCAAAAAGATTTACCAAATGGAAGGTACGCCTAAGCAACCTTTACTTAAATAATTATAAACCTAAGTTTAACGCAAAGTATGAGCTTTTATTTATTTCTAATATTATCAGCATTAACGTTAATAAGCGCGGCTGCCGTGGTGTTTGCTAAAAACCCCATGTACAGTGTGCTTTCGTCAATTGTTTGCTTTTTTACCATTGCAGGCCATTACATTTTACTTAATGCCCAGTTTTTAGCTATTGTACACTTAATAGTATATGCAGGTGCCATTATGGTATTGTTTTTATTTGTGGTGATGTTGTTAAACCTGAATGCAGATTCGGAACCGCACAAAACCAACACCCTAAAATTTGCTGCTACCATTACAGGTGGTTTACTGTTTGTTATTTTAATCGCATCTATGCGTGCCACCGAGTTAGGTACATTTAGCCTTCCGGCTCGCACCAATATTGGTTTTGTTGAGCAAATTGGTGTAAAATTATTTAGCGATTATTTATTGCCTTTCGAAATATCTTCTATCCTATTCCTATCAGCTATGATAGGCAGTGTGATGTTGGCTAAAAAAGAAAAGGTTTAACCCACAACGAAATTAGAACATGGAAAATACCTTACAAGCTGTACCTCAAAACTGGTACTTAGTATTAAGCACAATGTTATTCTGCATTGGAGTAATGGGTGTGCTGTTTCGCAGAAACGCCATTATTATTCTAATGTGTGTTGAGTTAATGTTAAACTCGGTAAACCTATTGTTGGTTTCCTTCTCATCATACAGTGGTAATAACGATGGACAAGTATTTGTATTCTTTATTATGGTGGTAGCAGCAGCAGAGGTTGCTGTAGGTTTAGCGCTTTTAATGAGCATTTACCGAAATGTGGCCAGCACTGATATTAATGTATTGAATAAATTAAAGTGGTAATCCAATAAATATACGCTACATGAACGACAATATTTTAAACGATACACTATTGGTTACACCGGCAATATTAATTCCGCTATTACCTTTAATTGGTTTCCTAATAAATGGCTTATTTGGTAAGTTTTTACCTAAAGCCATTACCGGCTGGATTGCAGCTTTAGCTGTGCTTGGCTCATTTATTTGTGCTATTTATATTTTTAACAACTTGGGTGCTGCCGATAAAATAAACGTTGATTTATTCAATTGGATAGCCTTTAGCAACATTAACATTGGATTTGGATTTTTAATCGATCCATTAACTGTTACTATGCTATTAGTAGTTACTGGTATTGGTTTTTTAATACACCTTTACTCTATTGGCTACATGCACGATGATGAAGGCTTTACACGTTTCTTCACCTACTTAAACTTATTCATCTTCTTTATGCTATTGCTTATCATGGGTTCAAACTACGTGGTAATGTTTATAGGCTGGGAAGGCGTAGGTTTATGCTCATACCTATTAATTGGTTTTTGGTTTAAAAACAATGCATACAACAATGCTGCTAAAAAAGCATTTGTAATGAATCGTATTGGCGACCTTGGCTTTTTGCTTGCTATGTTCTTTATGCTATTTTACTTTGGTAGTTTAGATTTTGGAACCGTAGCCACACAAGCACAAACCTTAGCACCAAACAGTGCATTATTAGTAGCCATTACCATGTTGTTATTTGTTGGTGCAATGGGTAAATCGGCTCAATTGCCTCTATACACTTGGTTACCCGATGCCATGGCCGGACCAACACCTGTATCGGCTTTAATACACGCAGCAACC
>CAZJHS010000031.1:0-20514 GCA_964545895.1 uncultured Chitinophaga sp.
TAATACAAGCAACTATTTGTGTATTGACCGAATTCGGCTTAAAGTCTCATTTCGTAAGCCTAAAAAAGAAGCAATAAATTTAAGAGGAACCCTATTGATTAATGGTCCGTATTTACTCGACAAAAAATAATTATAACGCTCAGTTGCATTAGGAATTTTGCTTATCAAGGCCCTGAAACATGCATCTTGATAATTGTATAATAAGATGGTATTTGTTAGTAATACCATTTCGTAATGATTTTTGATTAGCTCATGAAATTTAGGTTTTGATAATACTTCTAGCTCACAATCTTCTATAGCAAGTATTGATTCGTTTGCTACAGATTGTTCAAGTATATTTTCGCCTGTGGCCACAATCTCTCCGGCACTATTCAACCACATGGTAATTTCCTTTGTGTTATGTATGATATAGCCGCGCAATATACCTTTTCGTATAAAGTATATGTAATCAGCCGACTCGCCATAATTTATTAAATGCTCACCCTTTTTTACTACGCATAACTTTAAATCACTCATTACTGCTTCATTAAACGCAGCGCTCAAGCTTAGCAGTGTTGATGCAAAATCTAAAAAAAGTGAGTTTCCAATAGTATGCTTGGTCATTTTTTATTGAGGTATAATTACAAATATGTATAAATAGTGGTTATTTACAAGTTTGATAAAAACAATATTTAAAGCAACTCTTTACCTGGATCCCAAAATAATTGGTCAAAGTTCTGAACCTCATCATTTCTTACCTTAATGCCTTCTTGCTCCAATAACTCTTGCATGCGTTGGTCTGTTGCAAAATGATGTTTACCTGTTAAAAGTCCATTTCTATTAACCACTCGGTGTGCTGGCACATCAGGTAATGCGTGGGCTGCATTCATGGCATAGCCAACTGTGCGGCTACTTTTTGCAGCACCTAAATATTTTGCTATTGCACCATAACTTGTAACTCGTCCGTATGGCACAAGTTTTACTACCTCATATACATCATTAAAAAACGTTGATTGCACACTAACCATATTTTACTTGTTGTATTAATGGGCTACAATATAGCAAAAATACAGCACGCAATACCCGTAAAACATATCAAGTAAAGCACTAAATTCGCCCCATGAGTTTTTTAAGTAACATAAAAATTAGTAACGTAACCAACCTTAGCGATGCACGCTATGCGGCAGCAGTTGGTATAAATTATATTGGTTTTTGTTTTGATAGCGACAGTACAAATTACATTGCACCTATTAAAGCCAAAGAAATGATTGATTGGATTACAGGCAGCCATATTGTAGCAGAGTTTGGAAATCAATCGCTTGATGAAATTAAGGATATTAGCGAGCTGCTAAATGTAGATGTGATTGAGTTAAACAATACTATTTTACCCGATGAATTACCTAACTTAGAAAAGGCCATCATCAAAAAAATTGACTTAAGTGTTTATACGCTTGCGCAACTAAATACAGAGTTACAAGCCTATAAAAACTATTGCGATGCGTTTCATTTATTTACCTCGCAAAACAACTTAGCAATACCCCAAAACGACTTGATAGATGTTTGTGCGAACTACAAAATTATTTGGGGCTTACCTGTTACTAACAATACTGTTTTAGATATTATTAATGGCGTAAAACCATATGCAATAAATGTTTCGGGCGGACAAGAAGAAAAAGCAGGTATAAAAGATTTTGATGAATTAAATGATTTGTTAGAAGTGATTACCCAAGAAGATTAACTTACACCATGAATATTACCACCATAAATATTGGCGAGTTTGAACACCGCCTTTTGCTTGCCTTTGCTTTAGGTACCCTTATTGGCTTAGAGCGACAATGGCGACATAAAATTGCTGGCATAAAAACAAATGCATTAGTTGCTGGAGGTGCTGCTTTATTTATTTTAGTATCCGAAAAAATGGGTGGCGATAGCACAGGAGCGGCACGTATTGCAGCCAATATTGTAACTGGTGTAGGTTTTTTAGGCGCGGGTGTAATGATGCGCAATGGCAATAACATTACTGGTATTAATACAGCGGCCACCATTTGGTGCTCATCAGCAGTTGGCTCATTAGCTGGTTTAGGTTATTGGTATGAGAGTTTAGTAGGAACAGCCTTTGTCGTTTTAGGTAATATTATTTTACGCCCAATTGGCGATAAAATAGATCATCGTCTTAATCAAATTAAAGCATCGGGTAATGTTTACTTTTTAAAAGTGCAATGTCAATCGCATGCACAAAAACAGGTAAAAAGCACCATTATTGAAGCTATTACAAACTCAAACACTTTGCATTTAAGTGCGCTGCAAACAGAAAATCATCACCTAATTATTGCCGAAATTCAATCATTAGACCAACGCCATACCGATATAGAAGCTTTGGTTGATATACTTAAAACAAATCCGGATATTGATAGTGTAAAGTGGGAAGAACAACAAAACAAACACAGTTTTTAAACTACTTTAACCAAGCATGAAACACTACAAAGTAATTGGTATCATGTCGGGCACATCTATGGATGGTGTTGATTTAGCCTATTGCGAATTTTGGCAAACTAACCAACATTGGCAATTTGAAATTAAACATGCCGAAACTATACCTTACAACAAAACTTGGTTGGTACGATTAACGGAACTTCATAAACAGCCTATTCATTTACTTCCAAAAACCGATGCTTACTATGGCAAATACTTAGGTCAATTGGTAAATACGTTTATTAAAACACATGCTTTACAAGTTGATTTTATTGCCAGCCACGGACATACAATTTTCCATCAACCCCAAAATGGTTTTACCACCCAAATTGGTTGTGGCGCAAACCTATTTGCCGAAACAGGAATAAAAACCATTAACAACTTTAGGGTAGTTGATGTAGCTTATGGCGGACAAGGTGCTCCTCTTGTTCCTATTGGTGATGAGTTGCTATTTAATGAGTTTGATGCTTGCCTAAACTTAGGCGGTTTTAGCAATATTAGTTTTACTAAAAACAAAACGCGTAAAGCTTTTGATATTGGACCTTGTAATATTGTAACCAACCAAGTGGCACAACAACTTGGTTTTGATTTTGATGATGAGGGCAAACTTGCAGCACAAGGAACCGTAAATTTAACTTTACTAAACGAACTTAATAATTTGCCCTACTATAAAACTAATCCTCCAAAATCATTAGGCATAGAGTGGGTTAATACAGATTTTTGGCCAACAATAAAACCACATCAAATTACTGCAGTTGATTTATTGGCAACTTTACAACAACATATTGCACAACAAATTGCCAACACCATAATCACCAATAAATTAAACCAAGTTTTAGTAACAGGTGGTGGTGCTTTTAATACTTCATTGATAAACCATATCAACAACCTTACTCATCAAGCTTTAAAAATACCCAATGCGTTACTCGTTAATTATAAAGAAGCTTTAATATTTGCTTTCCTTGGTGTGCTAAGGGTTGAGGGAAATATTAACGCACTACAATCTGTAACAGGTGCAAAGCAAAATAGCATGGGTGGAGCCATTTGGGGCTAACCATTTTTAGGCAATCAGTCATCATACCTTTAAGTACTGAAATAAGCCACAAAATAAATAGCGGTTTACATTTCTTGAATAGATGATTTTTAGTACAAATTAACAATATAAAGTATAAGTCGCATTTTATTAAAAAGTGTGACATACCACTCACATAAGCATAAAACTACTAACATAAGCCCAACACTGATTATATAATTAGTAAACAGGAGTGCTTACAATAGCCAAAATTTGTGATTGTCAATAGATAACACAATGCGTTTAATAAGTAGTAGCTTAATTGGTAAAGGGCAATTTGTTATGATGTTAATTTTCTTAACATCAAGCTTTACCCTTTTACATGCTCAAACGAAAACATTTTCGGGAACAGGCAATTGGAGTAGCGCAGCTAATTGGAGTCCATCTGGGGTTCCAACAAGTGCGAACACCGTAATTATTGCAACAGGAGCAAACGTAACTGTAGATGGAAACTATACATGTGATAGTATCTATTTTGCAGCAGGAGCATCAAACAGCACCATCAGCATCAGTGGTACAAACAAACTTACCGCAACACGTGGCGTTAGATTTTCAAATCCGAGTGCAAATGTAACGCAACTTATTAATGTTAATGCAGGATTTTTAGAGGGAGATGTGCTAGTCCAACCAGACCTAACAACAGGGCGTGTAAACAGAATTAATATAACCACCGGCACAATAAAAGTTAATAAAGATTTCACCTCAGCTGGAAGCACAGCAGAAAATATTATAGAGTTTACAGATGCTGGTAAGTTTAGGTTAGGAGGAACCTGGACATCAGCAACCGGAACATTTACTAATGCAACATCAAGTTTCGAGTATTTTTCTGTAAATCCATCTCAATCTATAAGATCAAGAACTTACAACAAACTCATATTAAGTGGTGATACTAAAGTACCCGGAGGATCAATAATTTGTAATGATAGTTTAATTGTTAACTCGGGCGCTACGCTAAACAACAGTGGATCGGCTAGTATAACATTAAACAGTGTATTTTATATTGCAGGAATATATTCCGAAGGTAGTACCATTGGTAATGTAATTTTAAATGGGTTAGTTCATATTGCACCCACTGGTACTTTCCAAGCAACAGTGGGCGAATCTTTTACCATAGGTGGTGGCATTAAAAATGAGGGTACATTTATCTCTGGAACGACAACAAGTACATACACATTTGCAACAAACAATCAAACACTATCTGGTAACAAAATGTTTACGTTTGCTGGTGGGGTAACAGTAACCGGTATCACATTAACATCATCAGATTCGGTACGAATTAACGGTACATTTCAAGGCACAGGCACATTTGTTAATCAATCTTATTTACTGTTAATGGGGGCTACTAATAGTATTACAACACTTAATGCACTAGGATCAGGAAATATAGTAGAATATGGTTTTGCAGGAACTCAAACTGTAAAAGGAACATCATACAAAAAATTACGCCTTACAGCAAGTGGAGTAAAAACTAGTAATGCAAATGTTAACGTTGGAGATGAGTTAAACATTGGAACGGGTGCAACCTTTGCAATGAGCACTTTTTTACTTACATTAGACCCTAGTTGTTTGATAACAGGAACAGGAAACTTAACTACGGCTAATATTACTGCAACTCCAATTCCTGCGGGTAAAGTATGGCCATACACTACCATTACCTATAACTCTGGCAGTGCACAAACTATTGTTAATGGCACATACACCAATTTAACATCAAGTAATGCTGCAAGAACTTTATCAAATACAGGTTTAATTTTAATTAATGGTACTTTTACACCAGGTTCTAGCACATACACATCAACAGGAAGTACTGTACAATTTAACAGCGCAAGCACACAAGCTTTACCAGGCATAGTTGGTGGGTACAATAAAATTGTATTGAACAACGGAATAAAAAATCCATCAGGAACATTAACATGCAATGATAGTTTAATTATTAACCCAGGAGCCACGCTTAACAATAGCGGTACAGCAAATTTGAGTTTTAATGGTATTTTTTATATTGCAGGTACATACATTGAAGGTAGCACAAGTGGCTCTGTAACTTTGGTTGGATTAATACATATAGCACCAACAGGTACTTTTCAGGTTAACGTGGCCGAAATATTTGATATCAGAGGCGGCATAAAAAATGAAGGTACGTTTATTTCGGGTACAGGAACCTATACATTTGCAACCAATAATCAAGCTTTAACTGGCACCAAAATGTTTACGTTTGCTGGCGGTGTAACAGTAACTGGTATCACATTAACATCATCAGATTCGGTAAGAATTAACGGTACATTTCAAGGCACTGGAACCTTTGTAAACCAATCTTATTTGCTGTTGATGGGTGCCACTAATAGTATTACCACGCTTAATTTAGCAAGTGCAGGAAACACTGTTGTATATGGTGCAGCAGGAACGCAAACTGTAATAGGAGCAAACTATAAAAATATGCATATAACAGGTAGCGGAACTAAAACATCAAATGGAAATATTGCTGTTGCTACCGAGTTATTTATTGATGCAAGCCCAACACTTGCTATGAGTACATTTTTATTAACCCTTGACCCAGCCTGTTTAATAACTGGTACAGGAAATTTAAGCACAGCTAACACTACCTCAACACCTATTCCTGTTGGAAAAACATGGCCATTTACAACCATAACTTATAACTCAGGTAGTGCACAGACTATTGTTTATGGAACTTATAACAATTTAACATCTAGTAATTTTGCACGTACCTTATCTGCAACAGACACTATTCATATTAAGGGCATTTTTACCTCAGGTACTGGCGCATACACAAGTACAGGAAGTACAGTTAATTTCAATGGTACATCTACCCAAAATATTCCTAATGTATCTGGAGGGTATAACCGTTTAGTAATTAATGGTAGTAGCGTTAAAACCGCTACAGCAAACATCACTGTAATTTCAAATCTAAATGTAAGTAGCATATCTACATTAAACATGTCAACGTTTAATATTGTTAGTGCAACTACAACAAACAGTGGTACTGGTTTAATATTAACGGCAAGCACAAGCAATATTCCATTACCTTCGGCCGTTTTTTGGAATTGCACAGTTGAATACAATAGTAGTTCTAACCAAACACTAACAACTGGTACATATTCAAATTTAAGATTTACAGGTGCAGGAACTAAAACAGCAAATGGTGTAATTACGGTTAACCAAACATTAAATATTGGTGTAGGAATAACAGTTGCAATGGGAACAAATCAACTTAGTGGAACCTTAACAAGTATTGTAGGCACTGGGGTATTATCAACTGCAAATACAACCAGTACACCCATACCCTCAGGAAAAACTTGGCCTTTCGATATCAACTATGTGAGTGCTTCATCTCAAACGGTAGTAAACGGAAACTACCTTAATTTAAATACTACTGGTGGTAACCGTGTGCTTGCATCCTCAGGTATAATTGGCATATCAGGTACATTTACACCTGGAGCAGGTACGTTTACAAATACTGGTAGCACAATAGAATTCAACGGTTCAGCCAGCCAAACAATACCTGTGTTTACTTTTAATAATTTAACTAGCAGTAATACTGGAGCAAGAACATTAGCAAGCGGTACAATAACAGTACAAGGCAACTTTACTTCAGGTTCAAACAGCTACACCATTACCGGAAACACAATGGTTTTCCCTACTGCTACACAAAATATATCGGGTACATTTAATAATTTAACTTTAAATACTGCTGGTACTAAAACAGCCATAGGGAACATTAATGTAGCAGGAACAATAAGTGTTGCAAGTGGTGTTACTTTAGATTTAACAAGTGCCTATATTTTAAATGGTACATTAACAACTATTTCAAACAGCGGAACAATTAAAACAGCAGTACCAACAACCACAAGTACTACACCAGTTTCTGCTGGTAAAACATGGGGGGGGACTATAGAGTATGCTGGAAGTAATCCGCAAACAGTTCCCTTAGGTGTATACACTAACCTTACAATTAGTGGTGCAAGTGTAAAAAATACATCTGATAATATAACTATTAATGGTACACTAACATTTACTTCGGGTAAATTAAATATAAATAATACAACGCTTACCCTTACAGGAAGTGTAGTAAATACAGTTGGCGAGGGTATAAAATCAGGCGGTAATGCAAACTTAGTTTTAAACGGAAACCTTGCCCGAACAATTAACTTCGATCAATCAGAACCTAATTTAACCAACAAAATAAACTCGCTTACCAACAATTCAAGCGCTCAAACCACAACTATAGGCAGTAAATTATTAGTTACAAACACGGTAATACCTACATCAGGAACAATTAATGCAAATGGAAATTTGGTATTAGTTTCCGATAATGCTTCAACGGCTCGTATTGCACAAGGTACCGGAAGTTATATTACTGGAAATGTAACTGTACAACGATACATACCAGAAAGCGCCCGCAGATGGAGATTTTTAAGTAGTGCAGCTACCAATGCTACCATAGAAGATTTACGCAACGAAACATTTGTAACTGGACCAGGCACCGGAAATACAATTGGAACCACAAACTCTAACGGATACGATGCCACCCAAAGTAATGCTGCAGGTATTTATTGGTATGACGAAACCTTAACAACCGGAGATATTAATACAGGTTGGACCATACCAGCTAATACATCACATGTTTTAGCTCCAGGTAAAGGATACCGTGTTTTTGTGCGTGGAGACAGAAGTGATATTAATAGAATTACTAACGTAAACTTAACTCAAAATCAAGTTACATTAGATGTAAACGGCCCTGTTAATAGTGGAGATATTACAATGCCAATATCATTTAGTAGTTCTGGCAATGTAAATAATGATGGATGGAATTTAATTGGTAACCCATACCCTTCTGCTTTTGATTGGAATGCTTTTCATGATACTGGCAGAAGCGGAAATAGTGGAACCAATTACACCAACATTGAACCAACTATTTGGGTACTTGATCCTATTGATAATACCTACAAATTTTACAATGCACTTTCTAACGCGGGTAATATAACCAATGGTGTTGTAGCACAAGGGCAAGGTTTTTGGGTTAAGGCTACTGGTAGCGGTGCCGCAATTACATTTAAAGAAGCATTTAAAACAGCATCAACCCCTACTAATTTATTTAAAAATACTGAAGGTGGTGCGTTTAAAATACGAGTTTCAAAAGACTCATTAAACGCAGATGAATTGCTTGTAAAATACATCAGCGGATCTACTAAAACTTTTGATGCTTACGATGTATACAAACTAAGTTCGCCTATTGTAATCAGTTCGTATGGTACCGATAACGTGCATCTATCCCTTTCGGCACGTCCGTTATCAACTACCCAAAACGATACCATTAAATTGTATGTATACGCAGCAACATCGGGTAATTACAACATGCAATTTTCTAACAGCAACAGCATTGCTGTGCAAGATCAAATATTGTTAATTGATAACTTTACTAATACGGTTACCGATTTAAAAAATACATCAAACTATAGCTTTACGGTAGCTACAAATAATGCTGCATCATTTGGGTTAAATAGGTTTTACATTGTAGTAGCTAACAATAGCCAACTACCTGTAAAACTAATGAGCTTTAACGCACAAAAAACAGCTCAAAAACAGGTGGCATTAACATGGGCTACTGCTCAAGAAAAAAACAGCAATAAATTCGAAATCCAGCATTCAACAGATGGTTATCATTTTAATACTATTGGTTGGGTTGATGCAAAAGGAAACAGCAATGCACTAACAACCTACAAGTATTTACATACAAAACCTAACGAGGTAAATTATTACAGATTAAAACAAGTTGATAACAACTTATCTTTTGAGTACTCAAGTATTGTAAAAGTTGATTTTAACACAGCTGATGCCGAATTACCAGAAGCTGTAAGTATGTATCCAATTCCAGCTATTAATGATGTTACACTTGCGTTAACTAACAAGCACGAAATTGCTGCAATTAGCATTTACAACTTGGATGGAAAACTGATTCACACCCAAACCACACAATCGGCTGTTGTTAAGCTTGATTTAGCAAATTACGCATCGGGAGTATATCTTATTCAGTTAGAAGATGAGTTTGGCGAAATTATTACACATAAGTTTACCAAAGACTAAACGCTAACTACCAAATGTTTAGCCCTGTATTTACCCGTAAATACAGGGCTTTTTTATGCCTAAAAACTGATTTTTGTTTTGGGTATCCATTTTTAGGCCAGCTATTGTAAATTGCGGCCCATTATAGCACAACATAAATTATGTCAACACAAATAGAAAAACTGATTAAACGCTACGAAGAGAAACAACCTGAAATTGTTTTTGAATGGAAAGATAGCGAAACTGAAGCCGAAGGTTGGGTAGTAATTAACTCGCTACGTGGTGGTGCTGCCGGAGGCGGAACTCGTATGCGTAAAGGTTTAAATAAACACGAGGTTACTTCATTGGCTAAAACCATGGAGATTAAATTTACCGTTGCAGGACCAGCTATTGGCGGTGCTAAATCGGGTATTAACTTCGATCCAGCTGACCCACGCAAAAAAGGTGTTTTAGAGCGTTGGTATAAAGCAGTTATGCCTATACTTAAAAACTACTACGGTACTGGTGGCGATTTAAATGTGGATGAAATACATGAGGTAATTCCAATTACCGAACAATATGGTTTGATGCACCCACAAGAAGGTGTAGTAAACGGACATTTTAAAGTAGACGAAACAGAGAAACAAAAACGCATTAACAACTTGCGTACTGGTGTTTCTAAAATTTTAGATGATGCGCGTTTTTCGCCAGATACTACTAAAAATTATTTAGTAGCCGATATGATTACAGGTTGGGGTGTAGCTGAAGCTGCCCGTCATTTCTATGAGTTTTGGGGACCAAATTTCCAATACAAACGTGCCATTATACAAGGTTGGGGTAACGTAGCTGCAGCTGCAGCATATTACTTATCGCAAATGGATGTAATGATTGTTGGTATTATAGATCGTGAAGGTGGATTGTTAAACAACCAAGGTTTTAGCAAAGATCAAATTAAGCAATTATTTATTGAGCGTGATGGAAACAAACTGTCTCAAGAAACTTGCAAAAAAATGGGATTAGATTTTATGCCTTATGACGAAATCAACCAAAAAATTTGGAGCATTGGTGCCGATATTTTTGTTCCTGCTGCCGCATCTCGTATGCTTACTCAAGAGCAATTAGATGCCATGGTTGAAAACGACCTTGATGTAATCTCGTGCGGAGCAAATGTACCATTTGCTGATACTGAGATTTTCTTAGGACCAATTGGCAACAATGCCGATGACCGCGTAGCTGTTATCCCTGATTTTATTGCTAACTGTGGTATGGCACGCACTTTTGCTTATTGCATGAGCGAGAATTTTGAATTGAATGATGAGGCTATTTTTAAAGATGCTTCAGTAACCATTCGTCAAGCATTAATGCGCTTAAATCAATTCAATCCTAAACGCAACGGCTTGTTGAAAAAAGGATTAGAAATGAGTATGGTTAACTTGGTGAAATAAGTTTAGTAGTATAAATGTTGAATGTTAAATGCTGAATGTTTAATTACATAAACATTCAGCATTTAACTTATTATACCCTTGAAACATTAGTCGCATTTAGCTTTCAACTAATTAGCTGCCTAATGCATTATTGAAACTCGTTTAATTACTTTGAACTTAGGATGTATTAATTCAAAAATATATGTACCATTAGAAAGTGCAGATATATCAATTGTTTTTACACTTTTATCTGCTGTTTCAGTTATTATAAGTCTACCATCTACCGAATATAAATTAATAACAGAACCAGTTAGTTCAGCAGAAGTTAAACTAACTGCTATATAATTATTTGACGGATTTGGATAAAGTATAACTCCAACATTTGAAATAGAAAAACTATTTTGTTCATCTGATGAACCTACCATCATACTCGAGTTTGAATTGATAGTATTACCATCGGTGCAGTTAATCAATCTTGACTTAAACTCAAGCTTTGTAATGGCTTTTAAATCTAGAAGTTTTTCGTTTTCAATCTTACATATCCATTTACCCATGTAGTTTATGTAATTTTGATAATTTGTATCCAAAATTAATGTATTTAATAGGCCAAGTGATTGATTGTATTTTTTCTGAATACGCAAGGCAAAGACTCTATCCATTTCAAACTTAAATCGTTCATGTTTGCTCAGTAGGTTTTGATTTAAAATTGTTGTTTGCAATTGATACAATTTGTTACCAACTCGATTTTTGGTTGATTGTAATTTACTTCTGTTAATCATTCGACCGGAATGTTCCATTGTTTTTTGATACAAAGTATTCATAGAACGTTTCAAAGACAGGTTATTCGAGTTATAATAAGCCGCAAGAATATTTGTACCAGTATTAATTCTAGATTCTAAATCACTACTATCGTTACTTGTACTCATTAAACTATAAATAGTACTCGTAAGTAAAGTATTTTGAAATACAATTCCAGTAGCTGCTTTTGCAAAAGTTGCTTCAAAATCTATGTTGCGTTTGCCTTGTTGTCCACCTCCACCTGGTTCACTTCCTTGTGCTGGGCATAAGTTATCAAAATTAGGTACAGATGTTAAATATGGAGTGCCATCTACCGAAACATTACTTCCAACTCCAAATTGCCTGTTTGCTCCATCAGTAAAATAATAATAATGATTTACTCTACTTGGAGCTACACCCCACTTCCAATAGTTATTTGCAGCATTAAACTGTGAAAACCCAGGATTGTATAAGGCTTGTAAATTTCCATTTAAAGCATCATTTTGAGTAACTGATAAATCTGATTGACCATTATCTAAAAACAAATCAAATGCGTTGTTACACACAATAGAATATTGTACACCGGCTAAATCGCTTTTTCCAACATTACTTACCACACTAGGATCAAGTACCAATGTGCTTCCATTAGTTAAATAAACTGAACTGTTATTATTTGCAAATTGATGTGGGTTTATTTTGGAACAAGCGATAGCAACTTGTGCGTTATCAACATGCAACGTTGAGGCTTTTTGATTTAAAATTTTACACTTATCTAAAAGCAAATATCCACCGTTCGAAGCCCCCTCAAAATACAAACCATATCCACCAGATATTGGCATTGCCATAGGGTCTGGGTTATTAATAGTAACATTTGTTAATGTAGTTGGGTAACTCATTGCTTCAAATCGGATAGGGATATGATTATGTGTAAAACTTACATTGCTGATATCTGTCCTTGAATCATAAACGTATAAACCATTCGACTCTATTCCATTAAATAACATACTTGTTAGTTTTAGTTTATCACTACCTGTACCAATCATCCATGCTTCAAGGTTTCCATTTATGTATCCATTGTTATACTCTGCATTTGCGTTGTTTATTAAAATCATTTCATTAAAGTCAGAAAACGCTGAATACAGATCTGCATTAAATGTTACCCTTGGTGTGTTGGAAACACTTGTTATTTTACTGTAATACAATTGGGTATTACAACTCATCTCCACATTGCAGTTGGTAGCAATTAAACCATTGTTTACAACAAATGCAGTTAATGTATTAGGTATTATTGCTACATTTTCTGAATATGAAGATGCTTCAAACTCGAGTATCTTATCGTTTTTCCCATTACCTGATAATGAAATAATACCACCAGAAGGAGACTCAATACCTACGGTCGTATTTGTTGGAGATAATACCCCACCTTTTATACGTATAAAGCCATTTCCGCTAAAGGTAAATGTTGCGCCATTCTCTAGCTTAATTTTCGAGCCAGGCTCAAATTCAAGAATACTGTTATCGTCTGATAAATAAAAATTAACATAAGGGTGTATAATCAACTCTGATCCTGCTTTCATTACAATTTTAGATTCATTATACATCATAACTGTTGAATTTGTTTTTAATTCAACCTTACTTCCTGAGACAACCTCTAATATCCCATTCCGATTGTCATTATCTGACCCTAATGTAAGATAACTGCTTCCTTCGATAGTTATTTTTTTTCCGTTATCGCTACATTTTTTGCCACGTGTATTTACACTAAAAGTGCTATTCGCATCTGGCGGAACAGCTGCTGGGAGTACAGGTAAATCCGAGAATCCGATAGTCTGATCACTATTTACAGAAAGGCTATTTCCATTAGAAACTACAATATCATTGTAAATTAATGGTCCAGTAGTTAGCCTTATATTGGGGCTAATATTTATTTTTTGCCCAAAGTTATACGATTTGTTACTTAATGTACTTACCTCATTTACCTGAAAAATAGAATACGGAATGCCTAGTAACGCACTAAACATTGCTCCTCCAGAGTGGGCTGAAGGAACTGGATGTTCTTCATTCCAAAGTATTCCGCTTGTATTATATACATTTGGGGCTGAAAAATAATTAAAGGATGTTAAAATGCTGCCACTTGTTGTAGGTTGATATAGCAGTGCATTTATACTAGCATCAATTACTGTAGATGTAGTGTTACCAGTTGATGGGCGTAAATCTACATACAAGTCTTTAGTATCTAAATCAAGCGAACTGTATGTTGGTACAAAACAGAATTTCTCAACATTTGGAGTAACTAAGTTTTCGTCTATACCCAAGGTATTGGCCATACTTTTCACTTTGGGCAAATAGTCAGTAACGGCTAGATTGCCACCCGGAGCATTATCATAAGCCTTGCTATTAACAGTTGAGTTTACCCAACTACTTGCCAAGTTATACTTTAGGGTAATTAACCCCCACAAAATATCTAGTTTAAGTTTAACTCCCGACTTATATATTAACTGATTAGCAACATTATTGGGTTGTCCATTTAATTCAAAATGTGCATCCAATGTAGGCCAAACGCTAGAAATCGCAATAATTAATCGAGTCAAAACACCTTGTTTTGAAAGCGGATCAATATTCATTTGATGAAGATATAATTGTTGTGTACCATCTGTAATCGTATTACCAGTGGCTGCATCAACTTGACGTTGCCCTGCTATACTGCCATTTGTAATTGCATAAACCAAACAGTTTTGAGGCTGGCCAACCGAGTCATATTTATGATAAAAATTTTTATGTCTTTCAAATTGGTGTATAATTATTCCACTATCTATAGGTGCTACCTTATCCAAGTGTTCTATCCTTGTATCAAAAATATTATCCATTAACATTTGTTTTGACGCATAACTAGTTATACTATTGGATGCTTTGTTGAACTCAACTAAATCTTTGGGGTCTGAAAAACTATTTAAAGTAAATCCAAAAATGCTATAATTTAGTATTCGTTGTATGTCAGATACTAAATATTGTAGTGATTTAGGTATACACGCTCCATGGTGAGGAGCATCCACGCTTATATAAGCTTCGGTTTGGTGAGGTATATTTTGCAATTCCATTTCGCGCAGGCCAAGGCGGCCTATTAAGCCACCCATGCTAAAGCCCATTACCACATTGCCATCCGTGCTGCTGTTGGTGGCTTTAAGTGCATTTAATTGCTGCACCACTTCTTTAAAAATACGGGTGTTGCGCTCAATGCTATCCATGCTGTTGTTAAAGTTTATAAACACCATATCGTACCCTTGGGCTTCTAATTCTTGGATGCGATTTTTAACGGCTTCAGGTGCATTAGGATTAGTTACACTCAATAGAAAACTATTCATGTCATTTTTACTATCCGGGTCAAAACCCTCAATAATAATTAAGGGTTTGGTTAATTTGGTTTTGCCGCACCCATAGCGTATATCGGCTTTGGCACCTGCATGTTGTGCCGTAGCCGCTATATTTATGGTAGTACCTGCATTGGCATAAATACCTGTATAAGGTTGGGTTTTGCCTAAAAATTTAATGGGGGTTAAACTGCGGAACCACTCCCCATTGCTAAATTGCACCTCAAGCCACATTAGTTGTATGCCTTCCATAGTATTCCAATCTACCGTTATGGCTTGGTTTAGGGGTAACTCGGCATAGCTGCCCTCTCCAAATTTAAAACGGCCTTTTACCACCGTATCGGCAGTGTTGTTTAGTATTAAGTTACTTGGTAAAATTATTTGGTAGGTATTTTGTTCCAACTCATCCCAAGCAGGTGCAGCAGCGAACAACGTTGCTTCTAAAAACGGATTGTTATAATTGCCGATAACGGGGTGTATGCTTGTATCGGCCAAATTAAGATAAAGGGTGCTATCTAAAAATGCCGAATCGGTAATGTAATTATACTGCATACGCATAACGGCAATGGGCAATAGGGTATCTTTTGCGTGGGCAATGGCGGTTTGCAACAGCAACTCCGTACTATCAAACAAAACGGTATTGGGTGCATTACTTACATAGGCTTTTTTTAAACCATGGTGCAGATTGGCTATGTTATGAAAATACACAGTATCGGTGCTTGTGTACCCGCTATCGGTTTGGGCAATAATACCATTAAATCGGGCAGGGTGATTGTTGAGCCACACTACCTTATCAATAAAATAGCCAGTGTTGGCCGAGTCGGTAGGTACATTGGCATACAAACGTTGCCATTTTTGAGGAAAATCATAATCGGTACTGTCAATAATAGTAACGGTACTATCGTACTGTGCATGTGCAGCAACGGTGCATGTCAATAGGCATACAAACAGAAAAAGATTTTTCATAAAGTATTAGGTTATTAAAGGGTTTATTTGTTCAAGAAAAAGCGGCCATCAGTAATATGTAGGGTATCTTTAAAATCTTTGGAGTATAAATCAAAAGCGAATGCTCCTTGAATTGAGCCTTTCAAGGAATCAAGCCTTATGATGTGTATGTAGCCCTTTTTAATTGGCTCCGAAGAATACATAAATTCACCATACCAATCAAAATAGGCTCCATTAGCGACTTTAAACTCTGAATGTGGGAAAATATATAGTCCAGTATCTAATAATGGAAGCAGGCTAAATCCACACACTTCTTTTATTTCAGGGTTATTACCAGTAAGACTCAAATTTTGCTCGTAATAATCAAATCGAGTGGTTATAAATCCCCCCCCCCAAATTTAGAAATAAAGGGCTTGCCATTAATTTTGCAAGCAAAACCTGGTGTGGTAATAGGCGGCAGGCAAGTGTCGCACGGGAGGTTAACAGGTGGTTGTGGTGTGGGCTCAAAAGGTTTAATGCAACTACCAAAGTAAAGCAAACAGGTTGCTGCAATAATGCAAAATGCTAAAATAGGTTTGGAGGTTGTTTTCATACCGTAGTGTTTAAATGGTAAAACTAAGTTAGGGTTAAAATTTAATTAAACAAGTAAAATTTTGCAAGTCAGTGTATTAGCAGGTGGAAAAAATTTATGGAAGGAATATGTTTAAATAGTTACTCCTATTTTTTTTAACTGATAATCGGAAGATGAATGCGTGAACAATTCCAACAAAAAACATTTTCACTAAACCTAATTTTAGATTTCGTTCAAATGGTGCAATATTTAAAATTGAGAAGACAAAATAATAGACAGAGTTACTTACATTCGCATCAATTTCAATAATAGCAAAATGACTTTCCAAAACACACTGGCATTTGCCCAACAACTAGATAAAGAAGATAAACTGGCTCATTTCCGTAATGAGTTTTATATGCCTAAAAAAGATGGCAAACCCATGATTTATTTATGTGGTAACTCTTTAGGACTTCAACCCAAAAATGCACGTGCTGCTATTGAGCAAGAACTAAACGATTGGGCTGATTTAGGAGTTGAAGGGCATTTTGCAGGAAAAAATCCGTGGATGTATTACCACCATTTTTTAACTGAAAAAGCGGTTAAGGTAGTAGGTGCAAAACCAAGCGAAGTAGTTATCATGAATAACCTTACCGCTAACTTGCATTTAATGATGGTGAGTTTTTATCGCCCTACAAAAACACGTTATAAAATAATGATGGAAGGCACCGCTTTCCCAAGCGATATGTACGCTATGGAAACGCAAGCTCGTTTTCATGGATTAAATCCTGATGAGGCCATTATTGAACTTAAACCACGTGAAGGCGAATACACTTTACGTACAGAAGATATTATTGCCAAAATAAACGAACATAAAAACGAGTTAGCCATTGTAATGATGGGTGGTGTAAATTATTACACTGGCCAAGCTTACGATATGCAAGCCATTGCAAAAGCTGGTCATGCCGTTGGAGCAAATGTTGGTTTTGATTGCGCACACGCAGCAGGTAACTTAAACCTAAAATTACACGATTGGGATGTTGATTTTGCAGTGTGGTGTACTTACAAATATTTAAACTCTGGACCAGGTGGAACCAGTGGTGTATTTGTACACGAACGTCATGGTAACAACCCCGAATTAGTGCGCTTTGCGGGCTGGTGGGGACATGATGAGAAAGAGCGTTTCCAGATGAAAAAAGGTTTTAAACCAATGGAAGGTGCAGCAGGCTGGCAATTGAGTAACGCACAAATTTTTCCGATGGCTATACACAAAGCTTCGTTAGAATTATTTGACCAAGCGGGCATTGAAAATTTAAGAGCGAAAAGTGAAACATTAACTGCCTATTTAGAGTTTATACTAAACGATTACACCGCATACTTAACTGTAATTACACCAAAAACAGCAGCCGATAGAGGTTGCCAGCTTTCTATTATTGTAAAAGAAGATGGCAAAAAACTATTCGACTATTTGGAAGCAAATGGCATAATGCCCGATTGGCGCGAACCTGATGTAATACGTATGAGTCCGGTACCTATGTACAACTCATTTGAAGATGTGTATCGCATTGGTGAAGCATTAAAAGCATATTTTTCATAACTTTACAAAAAATTGCTATGAGTTACAAAAACTATTTAGAGGCAAAAGCAGATGTAATGCTTGGTAAACCTGTAATAAAAGGTACTAGGATAACTGTAGAGCTGGTACTAAAGAAAATGTCGGAAGGAGCAAGTGTTAATGACATAATAGCGATGTATCCCGATTTAAACTCAGCGCAAATTAATGCATGTATTGAGTATGCATATGATGTAGTTGCAAACGAAGCATTTTTAAATGACGTTGCTTAATGATTATCATAGCCGATGAAAATATAGATCACTTACTAATAGAAAAACTGAAGCAACATTTTCAGGTTATATCTATTTATGAGTCATATAGAGGAGCTTCAGATAATGATATTGCAGAGATTGCCACGAAAGAAAATGCGATAATTATTACTGAAGATAAAGATTTCGGAGATTTAGTTTTTATTCATAATCAAGCTCATCTATCAGTAATACTTTTAAGATATACTTTCATCGAAAGAAATGAAATACATGAAGTACTCATTAATATATTAAAACAAAAATCATTTGAATTAATGGGTAAGTTTACTACTGTTACAAGCAAAAAAATACGAACTCGAAACTTATAATGACACAAAAAATTACCATCATAGGCGGAGGATTAGCCGGAAGTTTAGCAGCCATTTATATGGCCAAACGTGGTTTTGAAGTAAACCTTTTTGAGCGCAGACCTGATATGCGTAAAACCAATATTTACCAAGGCAAATCTATAAACTTAGCGTTGAGCACACGTGGATTAAATGCTTTAGAAAAAATTGGTTTAGATAAAGAAATTTTAGCTGATGCTATTCCAATGACTGGCCGAATGATGCATAGCAAAACAGGCGAACTGAGCTATCATCCATACGGTAAAGATGGCCAAGCTATTAATTCTGTATCTCGTGGCAGGTTAAACCAAAAATTAATTGAGTTAGCTGATGAGTTTCCTAACATCACCATTTATTTTAACAGTAAATGTATTGATGTTGATGTAAATAAAACTACAGCAACGTTTGAGTTAGAAGATGGCTCGCACAAAACAATTACCAGCGATAGAATTTTAGGAACTGATGGTGCTTTTGCTGCCACACGTAGCAAGTTGCAAACAAGTGAACGCTTTAACTACTCGCAACAATATTTGCATGTTGGCTACAAAGAATTAGAGATTCCGGAGGGCGCAAATGGCAAATTTATGATGGAAAAAAACGCGCTTCATATTTGGCCAAGAGGTAGTTTTATGATGATTGCTTTGCCTAACCCAGCAGGTGATTTTACGTGTACTTTGTTTATGCCTTACGAAAAATTTGATAGCGTAAAAACAGACGAAGAAATACGTAATTTCTTTAGTACCGAATTTCCCGATGCAATGGCTATGATGCCTACTTTAGTAGAAGATTACAAACGTAATCCTATAGGTAATTTAGTTACTGTAAAATGTTATCCTTGGGTTAAAGAAGATAAATTGGCATTAGCCGGTGATGCAGCGCATGCTGTAGTTCCTTTTTATGGCCAAGGTATGAATTGCAGCTTTGAAGATATTGTGGTGTTGGATAACATGATTGAAAAATATGGCAACGATTGGAACAAAATTTTTGATGAATACCAAAAAGAACGTAAACCTAATGCCGATGCAATTGCCGATTTAGCCGTACAAAACTATTACGAAATGGCTGATAAGGTTGGTGATAAACACTTCCTTCATAAAAAACATATTGAACACGATTTAACTGAGCTGTATCCTGATAAATTTAAATCGCAATACGCATTAACCACTTTTAGTTTAAGCGGATACAAATACGCTTGGGACCAAGGTCAGAAAAACGATGTGCTATTGGAGAAAATAATTGCCGAAGGTGCCGAAGAAAAAATAAAAGACCCTGCTTACATGGAGCAGCTTTGGCATTTAATTAAATAATATACACAAAACGTCCCGAGTGAAACCTCGGGACGTTTTTTTTTAGTGTACTTTACTTATCTTGTGTACATGAAGTTGTATCAAAAAGTAATTGTATGCTGCGCAGCTGCGCCATTGGTGCATATAAACTTGAGCAATGTATTTATTTACCTTATAGATTTAGCAATGGGTTTTAAACCCGAAAAAGTTACCTATTATGGAGTATTAGGATGCTACACTAAACCATGGATGTACCAGGTAATGAATTTGGCTTCATTTATAAAATCGGGATTACTTTTATACTTTGGGTACAAACTAAGTTGCAAGCCAACAGAACATGCTAAATTACTTGGTGCTTTATTGCTCTTTTTTAT
>CAZJHS010000031.1:20614-27890 GCA_964545895.1 uncultured Chitinophaga sp.
AGTGTTTGGTATTTGGCACTCGGAAAAATAATTTACTAAAATTAAGAATTTAGTTGGTTTCCTTCCTTTTCATTATTCATTTTTTAACCAAAAGGGTAAGATAAAATATTAAAATTTATACCCTATTGTAGTATTTAGCAACTTATTGTACTATAAACAACCTTATACTTTAATACAAACCTGACACTTATCAGTACCTTACAAATAAGGTAAAAAAAAGTAAATTGCAGTACACAAACACAGATATCCTTCTCTCTAATGTACGCGCAACTTAAGCAAGAACTTTATGATCAATTGAATTCGGATTCATCCATTTTCGAATTTATACAAGATGAGGTAATGGATGGCATGTGGTACTTTGAAATTGATGATCCTTATAAAAGCTGGACCAGTCCAAAGTTTTGGCGAATTTTTGGGTACACCAAAGAAGAGATTATTGCCAACAAAAAAACATGGTTTGATTTTGTATACCCAGAAGATTTAGCGTTTGCCAATAAAGAGCTGGACAAACATTGTGCCGACCCTAGTTATAAGTACAATGTTGTAATGCGTTATACACACAAAAATGGCTCAATGGTATGGGTAAGAAGTATTGGTAGGGCTTTACGTGACGAAACAGGCAAACCTATACGCATGGTGGGTACACACACTGATATTACCCAATTAAAACGAGCTGAACAATTACTTGAAGAAAGTAACCTAACTGCTAAAATTGGCTATTGGGAATTAGATTTTGATACTGAGAAAGTAAAATGGAGTAAGGTTACCAAAATAATACACCAGGTTGATGAAAATTATGAACCTACTGTAAATACCGCCATTACTTTTTACAACGAAGGGTATTCAAAAAACAGCATTACGCAAGCTGTTGAGCAAGCTATTTCGCAAGGTATTTCCTATAAATTAGAATTAGAAATTACCACTGCTAAAGGTAAAAACTGCTGGATTAGCACCACCGGACAACCCGAATTAGTAGATGGGAAATGTGTGAGATTATTTGGCACAATACAAGATATTAACGAGAAAAAAATAGCTGAATTAGCCTTACAAAAAGAACGCGAAAAATTAACCAATGTATTGGAAGGTACAAACGCGGGAATTTGGGAATGGAATGTACAAACTGGCGAAACAATATATAACGAACGCTGGGCTAATATAGTAGGCTACACACTAGATGAGCTTAGCCCGTTAAGCATTAATACTTGGGCTAATTTAGCACACCCTGATGACTTAGCTGCATCAAATGAAAAACTGCAACAATGCTTTAATAAAGAAGTAGAGTATTACCATTGTGAGTGCAGAATGAAACATAAAGATGGGTACTGGGTATGGGTACTTGATAGAGGAAAAATAGTATCGTGGACAGATGACGGAAAACCACTTATGATGTTTGGTACACATACTGTTATCTCTGAATTAAAAAAAGCTACAGAGCGCACACTTCTATTTATTGAACAAACACCTAATGCCATTGCCATGTTTAATACCAACATGGAGTATTTAGCAGTTTCAGAAAAATGGAAAACGGATTACAAAATTGAACATTTAAATTTAATTGGTAAATCACACTACGAGATATTTCCAGAAATTAGAGAGGAATGGAAAGTCATTCACCAAAAATGTTTAGCAGGTGCTACCCAAAAACAAGAAGAAGATGTTTTTGTACGTGCTGATGGTTCGGTTAACTGGCTAAAATGGGAAATCAAACCTTGGTACATTGATAACGGACAAGTAGGTGGCATAATAATGTACACCGAAGACATTAATGAACGGAAAGACATACAAGACAAATTGCGCATAAACGAACAAGCCTTTAGAGGAAACTTTGAAAATGCAGCTGTAGGTATGGCTATGCTTGACTTAGATGGCAATATTATAAAGGTTAATAAAACTGTTTGTGATATAGTTGGGTATACCGAAGAAGAGATTAGAGAAAAATCGTTAAAGGGAATAACCCACCCAGATGATTTAGATGAGAACTTAACCTTACTTGATGAATTAATAGCTGGTAAACGCAACAGCTATCAAATGGAAAAAAGGTATATTGGTAAAAACAATAATATTGTTTATGCCATATTAGCTGTTTCGGCTGTACGAGACGCAAATGACAAAATCATTTATTTAGTTTCACAAATAGTTGATATAACAGCCCAAAAAACATCGGAGCAAAAACTCAAAGAAACCCTTGCTCACTTGCAAAGTATTTTAGATGCAAGTACTGAAGTGGTAATTATGATGAGTAATACCAGAGGTATTATTACTTCAATAAATAAAGGTGTTGAAAATTTATTAGGATACACTCCTAGCGAAATTATAGATAAACTTCCTGCGTCTACTTTTCATTTACATGAAGAATTGCAACAACGAAGTGAAGAGCTAACTGCCAAATTTAAAAGGCCAGTTAGTGTAATGGAAGCATTTATTGCAGAAATAGAACCTAACAAACCTGCAACACGCGAATGGACTTTAGTTAGAAAAAATGGCACTACTTTCCCTGCTCAACTAACACTTTCGGAAGTTCGCAATAATGGAGAAATTGTAGGCTATTTGGGTGTTGCTGCAGATATAAGCGAAATTAAAAAAGCCGAAAAAGAAATTCAATCATTACTTGATGTAAGCAAAAGTCAAAACGAACGCTTAACTAATTTTGCGCATATAGTTTCTCATAATTTAAGGTCGCACTCGGGCAATATTGATATGCTCATTACTTTATTGCTTGACGAAAAGCCGGAGCTATCAAATATGCCGATTACGGATATGCTCAAAAATGCATCTACTAACCTAAAAGAAACTATTGCAAATTTAACTGAAGTTGCTGCCATGAATACCAGCGCTACAGGCAACAACCTTACCAATATTAACTTGCATGATTGCGCAGTAAAAGCAATAAACAATGTATATGCTATAGCCACTTCTGCTCAGGTAGAAATCGTTAATAACATCAATCCATCGCACCATATAAAAGGCATTGCTGCATACCTTGATAGCATATTACTTAACTTTATAACCAACGGTATTAAGTATAGTAACCCTAACAATAAGCCTTGCAAAATAATCTTGCAATCAACCCAACAAAACGATTATACCGTACTTGAAATTATTGATAATGGATTAGGTATTGATTTAGCTAAACATGGGTCGAAATTATTTGGTATGTACAAAACATTTCATGGCAATAAAGATGCACGTGGTGTGGGTTTATTTATTACCAAAAACCAAGTAGAATCTATTGGTGGTAAAATAGAAGTAATAAGTACAGTTGGCGTAGGTAGTACATTTAAAATTACTTTTAAGGCATAAAAAAACCTCGGTAACTTTATTACCGAGGTTATCTATTTTTATAAAATTACATCTTAATAATTTTAAACTCTGTTCTTCTGTTTTTAGCATGATCAGCCTCTGAACATTTTACCCCATCTTTACATTTATTAAGCAATTTTGATTCTCCATATCCTTTCCATGTTAAACGTTTAGGATCAATTCCCTTCGACAAGATGTATTGGCCTGATGATTCAGCGCGTTTTTGCGAAAGTGTTTGATTAAATGTTGCACTTGAGCGCGAGTCTGTATGTGAACCTAACTCAATAACCAAGGTTGGAAACTCTATCATTGCTTTAACAATTTTATCTAACTCAGCAGCAGCATCAGGTCTTACGTTCCATTTTCCTAAATCAAAATAAATAGGATTTAGGTTTAACAGTTTTCCTAAATCGGCACCTACTTTAATTTTATTTGCAACTATTGGCGCTACAATTAATGGCGCTGGACTCATCAACATTTCTAACTTAACTATCTTTTGCTCGTGTAAAAAAACAGTTTGTGTTAATGAACTTGGTTTATAGCCAAGTTTGTTAAATAAGAAAGCTAAATCGGTAGATGTTCCATGATAATCTACTGGTAAAGTAAATGTAACCACACCGTTTGCATCAGTAGCTAGTTTTATACCAGCCTTGGCAAAATCAACTGCTACATTACTTAAATACTGATTTGTTGCACTGTCTTTTACGGTTAAAATAATGGTGTAAGGTGTAGTATCTATTGCGTATAAGTAAATATCATCTCCACCTTTACCACTGGTACGGTTTGAGCTAAAACTACCACTTAATGGCGTGTTTGGCTGAAAGTAAAAATCATCATACAACGAATTAATTGGCTGATCCAATAAGTATGATTCTTTACTTTGTAATGGCAAACAAGCTATATCCAAACCTCCGTATCCATCTAGTGCTTCGGTGCTGTAATACAAATTACCTAATTTATCAAGGGTAGGAAAAACTTCGTTTGCAGCCGAGTTAACTGCTGCAATATTCACTGGTGTTTCCCAAGTATCTAATCCCGAATTATACTTTACAGCATATATATCAAAACCTCCTTTACCACCTGGTAAATTTGATGAGAAATATAACTGTTGAGTAGCATCATTAAAATAAGGATGTTGAACTGTATAATTTGTATTATTAAATGGTAATGCTTTAAAATCGTTGTAACCCGTTGCTCCTTTAACTGTATAAACAACACCTAAGTGATATATACCTATTGGGGTTGATTTTGAATTGGTACGTGTAATAAATAACAAGTTGCTATTATTACCTGTATTTACAGGGCCTGCATGAAATTTATTATTTAGTGCTGATAAGCTACCGATGGCAGAATTTGAGGCGGTGCCTAAAACTACATTGCAAGTATCAACTAGCTCAAAAGTTTTTAGTAAAGAGTTTTGTATGTTTTTATCCAAATTAACTCGGGTTGATGAGAATACTTTTTTATCTCCAACTTGAGTTAAACCAAACTCATCGGCCGAGGAGTTATAACAAGGATTGAAAACTGTGGCAAAACGAGCCATGCTTTTATTGCGTGCTACCTCTGTATAACCTTTTTCGCGCAATGCAATCACACACCATTTGTACGAGTCCAAACTTGCTTTATGTTGTTTACTGAGTTTTAAGTAATCTAACATATAATCTGTTTTTGAACTAATTTGAGATTGGCCTGCCAAAGTATAATTTTTATACGCCTCGTTAAACTTATGCAAACGCACTAAGGTGTATGCGTATGCTGCAAGCTGACTTGAGTCGCCTTTAATTAATTTACGCTCTATAATCTTACTCGCATCCAACATATCGCGCGAAAATAATTCCTTATCAAGCTGGGTGTTGCTTTGCGCCATCAACCCAAAAATGCCTGATAAAAATACCGTTGAAAAACTTAAAATACTTTTCATGCTTTAGTTAAAATAACGAGGTGAGTTAATACGCTGTGGCTTTTTAGATAAGTTTAACGCTACAGTTATTTGATGCGTTTGCTTAGACAATAACTGTATTACATTTAATGGATAATCGTAGCAGTAATAAATATCTAATTTATGGTAATTTGTTATCCCAAGCATTGCACCAACACCTTCTCCGGTGCGTGCACTAAGGCCTAAAACAAGTTTATTATTAAACTCGTTTGCTATATTAAAATCAAACTGCACTGGTGCATTTGCAACCGACTTTACCAATACACTTGGACGTATTTTGTAATTATCGTTTACGTTAATATTTATACCAGCATAAGCAAATCTGTGCGAGATGATATGTGTATTAATTTGTGATTTTGATGAACCAAAATCATAATTAACTACACGAGGTTCGCTATAGCCAATGTAAAATTTCTTTTTAGCCAACAAAAACCCAAAACCAGCATTTGGTTTAACGCCACTGCTTAAGTTTTGCATAAACATGGGATCGGATGGAGTGGTGGTATTGATATCGCTAAAATTAATATTATTAATTAAGCCAATCATTCTAATACCTGTAATTAACTTCCAATCGTTACCTAAATTTAAATGATAGGCAAAATCTACATTCACTGTATTTGTGCGCGAAATACCAACTTCATCATACACATATGATAAACCTAAACCTACCGACTCGGAAACTTTACCACCAATAGCCAAACTATGTGTTTTAGGTGCACCTTTAACGTTTATCCACTGTAATCTGCTGGTTGCATTAAGCAATGTGCGGCCATCAGCACCAGCAAATGTTGGACTTAATATTTGTGGATTAACCCAATATTGACTGAACATTGGATCTTGTTGGGCACTTGCATAACGTGCCACAACAAGAGAAACTATCGTTAATATGATATACTTTTTCATACTTTAATTTTATTTATTGATGTATAAACTACCTGTAATTGATTTATCGGTAGTACCGGTTTCAAAAATGTAGAAGTAATTACCTGCTGGTAGCACTCCTTTATCAAGAAGTATTCCTTTATTAGGTTCTCCTCCCCAATCGTTTTGATACTGGCTCTTCTCATAAACTACATCGCCCCATCTGTTAACGATTGTTAATTTATTATTAGGGTATTTTTCAATGCCTGGTATAACAAACTTATCATTGGTTCCGTCTCCATCAGGCGAGAATCCATCTGGTACTTTAACCACTAATGGAACTACTTCAATATACACCACTGCGGTATCTAACTTACTTGGTATTCCATTATCGGCAATGGTATACGTAAATTGATCGTTGCCAATGTAACCAGTATTAGGTATGTAAATAAATGTAGTGTCTGCACGAAGTAATAAAGTTCCATGTAATGGTGCTTTTATAACCACTGGCAAACCAAGTTTATTACCATCTTGATCGTAATCGTTGGTGGTTACGTTAAATACTACTTTATCGTTTTCGTTAACTTGTATGGTATCATCAACTGCAATTGGCGCTAGATTACTGATTACATTTTTTATAGTAATATTAACCCAAGCACTATCGCACATGGTTGGTGTGCCGTTATCACAAACGCGGTACATAAACGAATCAACTCCAAAGTAATTTGCATTTGGTGTATATGTTACTGCTCCGTTTGCATTAACAACTGCTGTTCCATTTAACGGTTGAGTTATAACAGTTGGATTATTTAATGTACCATCTGTATCGGTATCATTAGTTAACACACTGATAACAACTGCCACATTTTGGTTGGTTGAGGCGGTATCATTTATTGCATCTGGCTTATCATTTACATCAAGTACATTGATACGTACCCAAGCACTATCACACAATACTGGCATTCCGTTATCACACACACGATACATGAATGAATCTAAGCCATGATAATTTGGATTTGGTATGTATTTAACGTTTCCGTTTGCATCAACAGTTACTGTTCCGTGTGTTGGATTGATGTTGATTACTGGATTATTTAATGTACCGTCTACATCTAAATCGTTTAAGCGTACATTGATGGTTACCGAATCATCTTCGTTTACACTTGCTGTATCATC
>CAZJHS010000031.1:27990-31261 GCA_964545895.1 uncultured Chitinophaga sp.
CTATCGTTTAAGCGTACATTGATGGTTACCGAATCATCTTCGTTTACACTTGCTGAATCATCTAATGCATCTGGAGCATCGTTTACATCTAAAACATTTAAACGTACCCAAGCACTATCACATAATACTGGCATTCCATTATCACACACACGGTACATGAATGAATCTAAACCATGATAATTTGGATTTGGTATGTACTTAATGGTTCCATCTGTATTTACTACTACACTACCATTAGCTGGGTTTGTACGAATAGTTGGATTATTTAATGTGCCATCTATATCGCTATCGTTTAAGCGTACATTGATGGTTACCGAATCATCTTCGTTTACACTTGCTGTATCATCCAATGCATCTGGAGCATCGTTTACACTATCAATATAAATTAATACCCAAGCACTATCGCATTTAATTGGCATTCCATTATCACACACGCGATAACTTAACGAATCTTTACCGAAGTAGTTTGCTACCGGTGTGTAAGTTATGTTACCATTTGCAGCAACTGTTACGCTACCATGTGCGGGCTGAACTATAATTACAGGATTTGATAATGTACCATCCACATCTATATCATTAGTTCTTAAATCGGCAGTAACTGGTGTTCCTTCGCTAGTAAATAATGTATCACGATGAGCAATTGGCGCATCATTTACATCATTAATATATAAACGTACCCAAGCGCTATCACACAATACTGGCATTCCGTTATCGCATACACGATACATGAATGAATCTATACCGTGGTAGTTTGGATTTGGTATGTATTTAATATTTCCGTTTGCATCAACAGTTACTGTTCCGTGAGTTGGATTGATGTTGATTACTGGATTATTTAATGTGCCATCTACATCTAAATCGTTTAAGCGTACATTGATGGTTACCGAATCATCTTCGTTTACACTTGCTGTATCATCCAATGCATCTGGGCCATCGTTTACATCTAAAACATTTAAACGTACCCAAGCACTATCGCACAATACTGGCATTCCATTATCACACACACGGTACATAAATGAATCTAAGCCGTGGTAGTTTGGATTTGGTATGTACTTAATGGTGCCATTTGGTAATAAAGTAATTGTTCCGTTTGTTGGGTTAGTACGAATTGTTGGATTATTTAATGGCCCATCAGGATCATTATCATTACCTCTTACATTAATAATAACAGAATCGTCCTCATTTACATTTATGGTATCATTAACAACAATTGGTTTTGCGTTGATATGAATAATAATAAATGCAGTATCGCATGCAACAGGATTTCCGTTATCACACACGCGATAAGTGATGGTATCATTTCCGTAATAGTTTGCATTTGATTGGTAGCTTATTTTACCTGAAGCAAGCACTGTTGCATTACCATGATTAGGACCACCAATAATTACTGGGTTACTTAATACTCCGTCAACATCCACATCATTAATTAACGCTACAACGCTATCTAATTTACCCTGAACAACAAATAATGTATCGTTGTTGGCATCAGGTTTAATGTTGATATATAATTGGACGGTATCGGTATAACGATTGCCGCAAGTATTGGTTGCTAATACTCGGTATGATGCGTTGTTTAATCCAGTAGTATTTAATACAGTTAGAGTTGTTGTTGTAACACCATTATAAACTAATCCGTTTGAAATATTAGCAAATGCACCACCTGTTGATACTTGCCATTGGTAAGCAGTAGCATTTGTTGCTACAATGCTAAAGGTTGCTTGATTACCTGATACAACACGTTGTACAGTAGGTTGTGTGCCAATGGTAGGAATGTTATTAACTGTCATTACCAATGCATTGCTTTGGGCTGTTGTTGTGCTTGCGCATGATGCATTTGATGTTAATATTACTTTTATGCTATCGCCATGTAGTAATGATGAAGTAACATATGTAGCTGAGTTAGTTCCTACTACTACACTGTTTTTATACCATTGATAACTTGGTGATGAACCACCATTGTTTGAAGTTGCAGTGAATGTTACTGAGCTACCTGAACAAACTGTTGTACCTATACTTGAAGCAATGCTTACTGTTGGTGTTACAGTTGAATTATTTAGTTTGATGCCATTTCCGTTTGATGTTGTATTTACCAAACAAGGACTAGCATTTGAAGTCATGATTACATTGATCGAATCACCTACAACAGGAGAATTCAATGTGTAAGTTGTACCGCCTGTACCAACATTTGTTCCATTTAATTTCCATTGGTATGTTGGTGCACTACCTCCGTTTGTTGGTGTAGCTGTAAACGTTATTGGATTGCTTCCACACACTGATGTGGTAGATGCGCTCACACTTACTGATGCCGTTATTGGTGCATTTACTGTTGCTACTACTGCTGTTCTTGTTGCAGTAGTACAACCGTTGCTTGTTGCATCTACATAGTAAGTTGTAGTAGTAGATAAACTTGGTGTGGTATATGATGTACCCGTTGATAAACTGGTGCCACCTGTTGAAGCAGCGTACCAGTTAATAGTACCTGCACTTGCAGCAGCACCTAACGTTACTGTGCCTGTTCCGCAACGATTGTTATCTGTGGTTGAGCTTATACTTGGTATGGGATTTACTGTTGCGGTTACTGCACTTCTTGTTGCTGTAGTACAACCGTTACTTGTTGCATCTACATAATATGTTGTTGTTGCACTAATACTCGGTGTGGTGTATGATGTACCAGTTGATAAACTGGTGCCACCTGTTGAAGCTGCATACCAGTTAATAGTACCTACACTTGCTGCTGCTCCTAACGTTACTGTTCCTGTTCCACAACGACTGTTATCTGTAGTTGAACTTATACTTGGTATTGCATTTACTGTTGCGGTTACTGCTGTTCTACTTGCAGTAGTACAACCGTTGCTTGTTGCATCTACATAATAAGTTGTAGTTGCACTTATGCTTGGTGTGGTATATGATGTACCAGTTGATAAACTTGTTCCACCTGTTGCAGCAGCGTACCAGTTAATAGTACCTGCACTTGATGCTGCTCCTAACGTTACTGTGCCTGTTCCGCAACGATTGTTATCTGTAGTTGAACTTATACTTGGTATTGCATTTACTGTTGCGGTTACTGCACTTCTTGTTGCAGTAGTACATCCGTTGCTTGTTGCATCTACATAATACGTTGTTGTTGCACTTATACTCGGTGTTGTATATGATGTACCCGTTGATAAACTTGTGCCACCTGTTGAAGCTGCATACCAATTAATAGTGCCAGCACTTGCTGCTGCACCTAAAGTTACTGTGCCACTTCCACACACCGAACTTGGTGTTGTGC
>CAZJHS010000032.1:0-29621 GCA_964545895.1 uncultured Chitinophaga sp.
ATCTAAATTCATTTATGTTATTTTCTTCTCTGCCAAAAATATAATAACAATCAATAAACATATAGGTAATAAGTATTAAAGCAAAGCTAGCCATACGCCCTATGTAATTGAAATAGTAAACAATATCAAAGCGCAAACGCACATTTACGTAGTATAAATATTCTTCCCAATCGGTTAATAATTTATAGTAATGAAAAGTAGATACGATATAAAAGGCTAAAATAAATGCGTACACAAACGCCAATAACCAAATGGCAATTTCAGGCGGAAGAATTGCGGCCACTGCATCGGGCAAAAAGCTAAGCCTAAACAACAGTAAAAAATATAACAAGTATTTTAGTACTACCGTAAGCAATAGGGTGCCACCTAACATAAGCCAAACGGCTTGACTAAAAACACGTTTGTACTTTACCGAAAGCTGATCGTAGGTTAAGGCAAATTGTTGAGGCAATCTTATTATAGGCTTAAGACGTTCAATCACATAATAAACCGTATAAAAAACAAGAATCAACAAGCCTAAATTAACATATTGCATGGTTTGGGGGCTTAATTTAACGGGGCTAAAATAAGAATTTAGCTCCTATTTTACATTAAAAAAACGGCCCCAGATTGAAGAATCTGAGGCCGTTTACGGATTTTTGATTTAATCAGAAAATTACATGCTTTGAGTAGCGTTTTTGTTACGCTTACGTTCGTTTTCGTCAAGATAAATTTTGCGAAGACGTAACGATTGTGGAGTGATTTCCACGTACTCATCACCTTGAATATACTCCATACACTCTTCTAAGCTCATGTTGATTTTTGGCGCAATGCGCGTTTTATCATCCGAACCAGAAGCACGCATGTTGGTTAATTTTTTCTCTTTAGTAATGTTAACTACTAAATCGTCTTGACGGTTGTTTTCGCCAATAATCTGACCCATATAAACTTGATCACCTGCTTCAACAAAGAAGTTACCGCGATCTTGTAATTTATCAATTGAGTAGGCAATAGCAGTACCTTGTTCACCACTAATCATTACACCTGCCAAACGGCTAGGAATTTGACCTTTCCAAGGCTCAAATGCTTTAAAGCGATGTGCCATGATAGCCTCACCTGCAGTAGCAGTTAATACGTTGTTACGTAAACCAATAATACCACGTGATGGAATTTCAAACTCTAAGTGAATTAAATCGCCTTTAGGTTCCATTACTAGCATATCACCTTTACGTTGGCTTACTAACTCAATTACTTTACCCGATGATGTTTCAGGAACATCAACCGTTAAAATTTCTATTGGCTCGCATTTAACGCCATCAATTTCTTTAACAATTACTTGTGGCTGGCCTACTTGTAACTCATAACCTTCACGTCTCATGGTTTCAATTAAAACCGATAAGTGAAGAATACCACGACCGTATACTAAATACGAATCAGCAGCACCTGTTTCTTCAACACGTAATGCTAAGTTTTTCTCTAACTCTTTAAACAAACGATCACGTAAGTGGCGAGAAGTAACAAATTTACCTTCTTTACCAAAGAATGGAGAGTTATTGATACAGAACAACATGTTCATTGTTGGCTCATCAATATTGATTGGTGTTAAGCCTTCTGGATTTTCAAAATCAGCGATGGTATCACCAATTTCAAAACCTTCAATACCCATTACCGCACAAATATCACCACCGTGTGCTTCTTCTACTTTCATTTTACCCAAACCTTCAAAGGTGTAAAGTTCTTTTACACGTGATTTTTGGATAGAACCATCGCGCTTAACTAAGCTTATTGGTTGGTTTACTTTAATGCTACCACGTAATATACGACCAATAGCTATACGACCTGTAAATGAAGAATAATCTAATGAAGTAATTTGCATTTGAAGTGTTCCTTCTTCTACATGAGGAGCAGGAATTTCAGAAATGATATCATCTAATAATGAAGTAAAATCTGTTGTTGGATTTTTCCAATCGCGGCCCATCCAGCCTTGTTTAGAGCTACCATAAATAGTATGGAAGTTTAATTGCTCTTCGGTTGCATCAAGGTTAAAGAATAAATCAAACACTTGGTCGTGGATTTCATCCGGACGGCAGTTTGGTTTATCAACCTTATTAATAACTACAATAGGTTTTTTACCTAAGCTTAATGCTTTTTGTAACACAAAACGTGTTTGAGGCATTGGACCTTCAAAAGCATCAACTAAAAGTAATACACCATCAGCCATATTCAATACACGCTCAACCTCACCACCAAAGTCCGCGTGACCAGGAGTATCAATAATGTTGATTTTTGTTCCTTTGTAATTTACTGAAATGTTTTTAGCAAGAATGGTAATACCACGCTCGCGCTCCAAATCATTGTTATCAAGGATTAAATCACCGGTTTGTTGATTCTCACGAAAAATTTGTGTTTGATGAATGATTTTGTCAACCAAGGTAGTTTTACCATGGTCAACGTGGGCAATAATTGCTATGTTTCTGATATTCTGCATGTGCACTTTTAAATGGGTCGCAAAAGTAGCTAAATAAAACCGTAATTCAGCAACTTAACCTAAACTTAAACTTAAAAAGTGCGGCACGTGCCGTTATTAGTGGCCTTGAGCTACTGCATTGTCTACTTGTAGTCCTTGTTTTTGGAGCACATTTTGAACTTTTACCCCATAAAACACCAAATATCCGAAGCATAAAACAGTAATCCAATAGCTATTATGAATTCCAATAGCTGGATAATCGGCTAACAAACCTTGTAACGGAGGAATGATGGCACCGCCAAAAATCATCATAATTAAAAAAGCCGAACCTTGCCCCGTGTATTTACCCAAACCATGTATGGCCAAACTAAAAATACATGGCCATAAAACCGAGCAAGCCAAACCTCCACTTATAAAGGCATAAATTGCCACTTGGCCAGTGGTAAAAATACCAATTAGCATAGCTATCAACCCAAATACACTAAATAAAATAAGTGCCTTTGATTGCGATTGGTTGGATAAAAAGTTAACGCCAATCATGGCTGCTATGGGTAATGCATAAATGTACATGGTGCTCACATCATGTCCGTTTAAGTTATTTACAAACAACACCACACCAAATGCTATAAAAGGCACAACCACGCTTAATACATTGCGCAAAAGTGTGTTTAGATTAAATACGCTAAGCGCGCCTGTCCAACGGCCAATCATTAAGCTACCCCAGTACAACGAAATAAATGGAGATAGTTGCGATTCGGTATATCCACCAAAATCGGGTAGTTTTAACAATGCTCCCATATTACTTTGTATGGTAACCTCAACCCCTACATAAACAAATATGGCCAACATACCCAATGTAAGTTGTGGGTATTTTAATGCACCAAAATCATCGCTGGTGGCTGCCGATTGAGTTGAGGTATGCTGCAAACCTGTGGCTGCAAAAAACACCATCATGGCCACAAACAAGCCTGCCATAATTAAATATAAATTACTAATGGATGAAATAGATGCTCCGCTGCTGTTGCCTCCTATGCTGCCAAACAGTAAATAACTAACAATAATAGGCCCCAAGGTTGTACCTAATGAGTTTATGCCACCTGCTAAATTTAATCGGTGTGCACCTGTTTCGGGGGTGCCTAAACTTGCTGCATAAGGCTGTGCCGAAGTTTGCTGCAAGCTAAAGCCCAAAGCAACTATAAAAAATGCACCCAAAATTAAGGCAAACGAACCTACATATACCGCAGGAATAATAGCTAAGGCTCCTAATGCCGAAATGCCTAATCCGTATACAATACCTTTTTTATAACCAATGCGGTTTAATAAATCGTTTTTTGAAATGGTGGTGTAAATAAACAGCAATACCGAACCCACAAAGTAGCCACCATAAAAAGTTAAATCAATTAATTGGCTTTGAAACTGTGATAAGCTAAAATGTGCTTTACAAAACGGAATAAATATGCCATTACTAGCGGCTACAAATCCCCAAAAGAAAAAAACAATGATTAAGGTATACAGTTGGCTTTGTTTGGTTTTACTCATACCCTCAAAAGTATAGGTTACCCAAGTTAATGCCGCACGCAAAGGTTAAGCATTCTCCACAGCTGTATTTTATTTTGGGCGTTTGGCGCGGTAGCTAAAAAAATAAATGCCAATCTAACTGGGTAATTATCCGTTTAAGTGGGTAATTTGCCTTTAAACAATTTTAAAGACTGCGCATAACAGCTATTTTTAATTTTGAACCAACAAACTATTTAACCCACTACAACATGAAATCTTTATTTATTTTAATTTTAGGATTTGGCGTATTGTATCCAACGGCATGCAGCAAAAGCAACAAAAAGCCCAGCAGCATGAAACCGCAAAAGCAACAAATGCTGGCTACAAACACCATTCATTTAACAACATTGATTTAACTCATTGAAATCGATAGCTAAAAACAAACTATACTGGATTTGCCAAGTTGGTGGCTGGTTTATTTTTATTGCCATGGAGCTAAGCAGCTACATTAGGCTTGATGGATTTAAATGGCCATTGCTTACCAATGCCATTGTAAATTTAACACTAGGCATTATGGTAACACACACCTACCGGTTGTTTTTAATTAAACAGGGTTGGTTAAGTTTACCTTTAGTAAAGCTTATACCCAGAGCCATTGTAATGGTGTTTATTATGGTAAGTATTTTAACAGCTATAAATATTCCGCTTGATAGAATTACGTACCCATTTTTTAAACAGATTGAAATTACATTTGGCTTTTTATTAGGCTACTTTTTTAACCTAAGTAAGTTTGTGTTGCTGTGGACCCTTACCTACCATTTGTTTCAATATTGGGAACGCTCGCTTTTGGCCGAAAACGAAAAATATCAGCTACAAGCAACTGCTAAAGAAAACGCGTATCAAAATTTAAAAAATCAGCTTAACCCCCATTTTTTATTTAATAGTTTAAATAGCATAAGAACCTTGGTTGATGCCGACCCTAAGCTAGCCAAAACAGCTATTACACAACTAAGCGGATTGCTGCGCAGCTCGCTTCATACCAGCAATAAAAAAACCATTTCGCTGCGCGATGAACTGCAAACCGTAACCGATTATTTAGCTATTGAAAGTATTAGGTTTGATGAACGTATGCATTGGGAATTTAATATTGCCAACGATACTTATGATTGCCAAGTACCGCCCATGATGTTGCAAACCTTGGTTGAAAATGCTGTAAAACATGGCTTAGCCACGCGCAAAAACGGTGGAAATATTGTACTAAAAACGTTTAAAGAAAACAATCAACTTACCATACAACTAATTAATAGCGGACAATACCAACCGCAAGAAAACCAACAAGGTGTTGGATTAGAAAACACGCGTCAGCGTTTACATATTTTGTATGATGAAAACGCATCATTGCAAATAAAAAACAAAGACCACGAACATGTTGAAACTATAATAACCATTCCACTATGAGTATACGTACCATTATTGTTGATGATGAGCGTTTAGCCCGCCAAGGCTTGCGCCAAATGTTAGCCGAAATTGATGGCATTGAAGTAATAGGCGAAGCATCAAACGCAGATGAAGCCATTGTTATGGTTGATCAACTAAAACCAACTTTGCTTTTTTTAGATATTGAAATGCCTGAAAAAAATGGATTTGATTTTTTAGAAGAACTGATAGATGCGCCACACGTAATTTTTACAACAGCATACAACGAGTTTGCCCTAAAAGCATTTGAGGTAAATGCCTTAGATTACTTGCTTAAACCTATTGAAACCCCACGTTTAACGGAAGCTGTTAATCGTGTTAAAAAATTAATTGCCGAAAGCAAACAACAAAAAGAAACCGAGCGTAAGCTAACCGAAAACGACCAAGTTTTTATCCGCGATGGAGATAAGTGTTGGTTGGTTAAACTCAACGATATTCGCTTAATTGAAAGTGCTGGTAACTATGCTAAAATTTATTTTGATAAGCATCAACCACTCATTCATAAAACATTAAATGCACTTGACGAAAGGTTGAGTCAAACACAATTTTTTAGAGCCAACCGCCAACAAATTATTAACCTGCAATACCTCGAAAAAATTGAACCCTTTTTTAACTCTGGGTTTCTTATTTATTTAAAAGATGGAACTAAAGTAGAAGTAAGCCGTAGGCAAGCCGTTAAATTTAAAGAACTCATGAGTTTGTAATAGCCCATAGCAGTGTTGCAATTTTAGTTTAATGATTTACACGACTTTAACTAAAGGCGCTTTAAGCACTATACTTAACACAAATAAAATTGTATTTTGCTTGTGAAAACACTTGAGGATTGCGCATGATTGTACGAGCCACCAGAAAATTACTAAACATTAGCCGAATTGCCGCAAAAGCTAAAGAAAGCGCGGTGGTAAACAACTTAAACGAGTGGTACGCAACTTTAGCGTCAACTACGTTTAAGGGCAAGCAGTTTGTAATTTTTGTTCATGCGCCAAGTTTATTGGCAGTAGTTACCGAGGGTAAAAGCCTTGCTAAAAACTTGCCCCATTTTAAAGCTCGTTTACAAAAACTATTGCTACGCTCTAATTTCCCCAGCGGCTTAATTAATGATATGTTAGCCACCACTAACGAGCTAGAAATAACTACTACCAAAAGTAAAAGTGTACTAGCTGCCATTAATCAATTGGTGGCCGATATTGAAGATTTTTGCTTAACAAAAACAGATTACAGCGATATAGATTTAACTGCACTTGAAAATTACTCGTTAGATTTTATACGTACCAAAGGAAAAGTAAGTTACACTACTTTATCGTGGTGGAACAACTACATTAATGGCGATGATCCCATGAATGATGTAGTAAAAAATCCACCAGCCAAGTTAATTATTACGGCTTCGCAAATTAATGATGATGGCCTTACGCGCGAAGAAGAATTGCACATGGAAAACCAAATGCTTAAAATGGATTTGGAGCAAAAAATGGGCAAGCCTATTGATTTAAATTTGGCCAGCGAAGGAATTCCTGAGTTGCCTTTAGCCGTAGAAAATTTATTTTTAAAACAAGTAAGCTTATTCGAAAATCAAATGCGAACTGCCAAAGAAGTAAGCGTGTTTGAGCTCATTGGTAAGCCTAAAATAAAACCACTAAATACACTAAAAACATCTGCTGCTATTTTTAAAGAACTAGAGCGTCTGCAAAATTTGTTAGAGAAGCATAATGTAGTGGTTGATTTTTTAGCGGAGTACGAACCAAATATTATTTATAATTTTTTGGTTGATGAAATTATGCCCAAAATGGTGCCCGATTTGCACGTACCGGGATTTATCTCGCATTTTATTTACGAGGAGTTTCATCCTAACCACGAGTTAGGTATAAGTTTAAAAATTAAACTTTTCATGAATCATGTGTTTAATCCAGAATTTGACCAAGAGTACTTTAATTTTTTATTGCCCGATAACAGCCAGTTTTGTCTAAATAATCAACAAGTAAGTACCGAGCAATTTATAGAAACCCTTAAAACCTACCACTTAACTCACGATAGCGAATTAGTACTGGGTTTTGATACCAAAGATTTATCGATAAATGAAGAAAATGGTATTGCCCATGCAAGCGGAACTATTGTATTTAAAAACGAAGTAAAAGGCAAACGTAAGGTGCATAAACCCTTTAGCATGCAACTTGTTTTTATTGATAAAGTAAACTGGGCCATTACCCATTTCAACTTCGATGATTTAGCCTTTTAAATGTAGCGATTTTAGCTTCATTAAAATTTCGTCAAGGCCATTAATTTTTATTTCGTAAAGTGTTTGCAATTGCATGCCCAATTTACCTTGCGGAAATCCTTTGCGGGAAAACCATTCCAAATAACTCACAGGCAAATTGGCAAGTAACCTACCTGCGTATTTACCAAACGGCATTTTAGTTAGTACCAAACTTTTAAGTATTTCTGGATCTGGTTGCATGTTGAGGTTGGAGGTTAGAAATTGGAGGTTAGAGGTTGGATGTTGGAGAAAAACTAAATCATTTTGTTTAACTAATAACCAATCATCCACTAACTAAACTAGTAAACCAATATCAACCCAAAACTAAGAACTAAGAACTGTGAACTAAGAACTACTAACTAAACAATTCTAATTCCGTCTGCTTCAATCTTAATTAATTTATCGCGGTACAAGTTACCAATTGTCATTTTAAAGGTTTTTTTGCTCATACCAAAAATGCGGTAAATATCATCAGCATTACTTTTATCGTGGTAAGGTAAATAACCATTGTGCTTGCGTAACTCGTGTAATATTTTACCTCCTTCGTCTTCCACACGTTGGTAGCCAGGCTTACCAATCATAATATCCAACTTGTTATCTTCTTTTATTTTTTTCACAAACCCAGTGAAAATATCACCCACAAACAAATCTTTAAACACTTCGTTGTAATGCAACAATCCTAAGTGCTTTTCATTTACAATAACTTGATAGCCCAATTCTGTATCGCGGTAAACAATACATTGTACCACTTCTTTATCTTTAACAGTTAAAACTTCGTTGCTTAATTCGTCATTTAGTTTTTCCTTAGCAATTACTTTACCTGTTGGATCATCATAAATAATTTTTACCAAGCAATAATCGCCAGTAAGTAAATCATCTTCGTGTAATGAGCGTGGTAATAATAAATCTTTAGGTAAACCCCAATCCAAAAATGCACCAGCAGGACTCATATCAACCACTTTTAAGGTAACTAAATCACCAACTTTGCCTTTGGCTTTTTTGGTTGATGCGCACAAGATACCTGTTGCATCATGATACAAAAACACCGTTAACTTATCGCCCACCAAAAGGCCCGTATCGGCATACTGCTTAGGCAATAAAGCCATTTGTGCAGTAGTTTCGCCAAACCAATATCCTTCAGGCGTTTTTTCTAAAATTGGTAATTCGTAATAAAATCCGGGTTTTAACATAGTGGCAAAGGTGCAAAATATTTACACGATAATTGGTAGTTTTTTTTGCAAAGGCCTAAATGCGTTGGTACATCATGATGTGACACAAACACATCAAAAATTAAACCTTTAAACTGCCTATTCCGCCATCAACCCCAACAATTTGTCCTGTCATAAATTTGGCTTCGCCTGAAACTAAAAACCAAGCCAATGCAGCCACATCTGCCGGATTACCGATTATGTTTAATGGATGACGTTTGGCAGAAGCTTCTCTTTTTTCGGGTGTATTTAATAACCCCGCAGCCAACGAAGTATCTGTTAATGATGGTGCAATGGCGTTTACCCTAATGCCCACTCCTGCATACTCGGCAGCTAAGCTTTTGGTTAAGCCCTCAATAGCAGCTTTACTGGCGGCAATAGAAGCATGAAAAGGCATACCTACTTTTGCCGCTACAGTGCTAAATAATACAATACTTGCTCCATTGGCTTTTTTTAAACGAGGCAAAACTGCTTGTATTACTTTTACTGCACCCAATACATTTTGTTCAAAATCATTTATAAAATCTGTAGGTGTTAATCGGTTAAATGGCTTTAAATTAATACTACCCGGACAATAAATAACACCGTGTATTTCATCAGGCAAACCATCTAATTGCGTTGTTATATTTTCGCGTACATCTAAAGTTATGTATTGGGTTGATAACGCTGCCAACTCGGGTGTGCACGTGCGCGAAACAGTATAAACATTAGCATGCGCTGTAGCTAACTTAGCCAACTCCAACCCTACTCCTTTTGATGCGCCAATGATTAAGATATTTTTCATGTGTAAAATGTGTTAGTTTAAATGATAAATAGTGGCCGTTAAAAATGTAGCAAAACTTACCCAGGCCAAATACGGAATTAATAAATAGGCAGCCACTTTATGTATGGCATAAAATTGTTTGATGGTAATAATTATCAATACCCACATCACCAACATTTCGACTAAGGCCAAACCAATTAAATGAAAGTAAAAAAACAAGGGCGACCAAGCTAAATTAAGTACAAATTGTATCACAAATATTTGCAAGGCTTTTGGTGTGCCAGCATTTTTTACGTGCCACACCAAAGCAGCGGCTACACCCATTAAAATATAAAGTAATGTCCACACTGGGCCAAACAACCAGCTAGGTGGATTCCATGTTGGCTTGTTAATTCCAGCATACCAACTCCCAATTTCTGATACGGTAACCAAACCACTGCTTGTACCTAACAACAAGCAGCCCAAGGCCATTATTACTATTTTAGTCCAAAGTTTTTTCATTGTTTTTTTTCTTACTGTTTTGTCTGCACTTATCGCTGCAATACTTAACTTCATCCCATACTTTTTCCCACTTTTTGCGCCAAGTAAACGGACGCATACAAACTTTACAAACCTTTTGAGGCAAGTTATTTTTTGCTACGTTTCGCATCAGCTTTTTTAGGTCGTGTATGTGATTTAATAATTCTGCGCATTTCGTGTTGCGTGGTTTCGGTATGGCGCAAATCCCAAATTTTTTGTACGTTGGCTTTTGCCCCACCTTCTACATTAACAATAGGAGCAGGATAATGTTTGCCTAACTCAAAATTGTATAACAAGTTATCCATGGGTGTCATTAACCACGGATGATGCACCAAAGGCACTGGCAAGTGTGCCAACTCTGGCACCCACTTTTTGGTAAACACGGCATCAGCATCATGCTGTAACGCATTTTTTACAGGATTATAAACCCTCAATAAATTTACTCCGGTAGTACCTGCATGCATTTGCAATTGCGGATAATGTATACCCGGTTCGTAATCTAAAAAAAGCTGCGCTAAATGATGAGCACCAAGTCTAAAATCAATATCTAAATGATGCGTTAAAAACGACACCAACAAGGCCCGCATTCTAAAATTTATCCAACCTGTTTGGTGCAAACAACGCATGCAAGCATCAACCAATGGCACACCCGTTTTGCCCTGTTTCCAAGCCTCTAAATAATGTATGTTATTGCTTAGCTGCAAGGCTTCGTATCCTTTGTTTAAATAGTGTGTTTCATAGGTACAATCTTGTTCAAACTTTTGTATAAAATGGCAATGCCACTTTGTGCGCGACAAAAAATTTAGAAATGCCTTTTTACTGCTTGATGTGCGCAAATGCAAAGAAGTAATTTGATATACTTGCTTGATAGAAATATTGCCCCAAGCCAAATAAGGCGACAACCTACTGCACGACAACCTGCTTAATGCCGGCTTTGAAATATGATAACTATAATTTGCCCCACGCTTGGCTAAAAACGATTGTAAGTATTGATAAGCAAAACTCTCGCCTGCTGGTTGAAACAAGGGATTAACCTCACTCCACAATGTGTGTAAATGTGGCGGCACAACAAATGGATTGGTAGCTGTAAAATGTTGCGTGGTATACGTGTTTTTAATACATGGTTCCGACATTACCGTGTACCACATTTTATCCCAATTGTTTCTATCTTTTATTCCTCGTACAATTCCATCTCGCTGAAACTGCACCCAATTAACTTGGTGCGATTGCAGCAGTTTAGCCACTGCTTTATCTCGTGTGTAGGTATGTTGTATGCCACTTTCTTGATAGCTAAAAACATGCTGTACTGCATAGTGTTGATTAAGCCATGCAAACACATCCAAAGCTTCGGCATAACATACCCAAATACTTTTTTGTAACGGTGCAAAAAACTTATTTAGTTGTAATACCGATTGGTATTGAAACTGCAAATGGCGCAAAGATGTATCGGGATAAGCCACTATACTTGGCTCCACCATAAAAATAGTTACATAAGGAATAGCAGCCTGCTCAGCAGCAGCAAATGCCGCATGATCTTGCGTGCGTAAATCACGTTTTAACCAAACTATATTTATGGCTTGTTTGCTCACAACTCGGTTGGTAATTGGTGCGGCTGTGCATAAGCCATGCGTTTAATTAATTGGGGTTGATAGTAGGCATCTAAACCCGAGCAGGTTAATACTTCGTTTAACAACACAAAACCATCATCACCTAATAAGTTTTCGTTTAAAGTAATGGACTGAATACTTCCAATAATCATAATCGTATTGTTTACTTTTATATCAATACGTTCTTCAAACTTCAACCCAACCTTTACCATAGCCTCATGCACAAAAGGTGCGTTAAAATTAGGCAAGTAAGTTTTTTCAAAACCAACAGCATCAAACTCCGATTGGTGTGTTTCGTATTTTGCAGATGTTTGATGCGCCTGTGCAACATGTTTGGCATGCACATAGTTTATGGTGTACACTTGCTGCGTTAAAATATTATTTAACGTATCGCGTCTTACCGTATCGGGCCTAAAAATTAAACCCCACAAAGGCGGATTAGCACCAACATGCACTACAGAGTTAAATATGGCTAAATTAGGTTCACCCATCTGGTTTTGCGTACCCACTAAGGCCACCTGTTTTATGCCCGCTAAAGAGTTTATAAATGTAGCACGTTTGCGTTGTGCCATGGCCAATATATCTGCAGCTGTAAATTGTATCATGTAAATATTTGCTTTAGCGTTTGCTAATTTTATTGTGGGTAATCTGTCGTTGTAAGGCACATTTAAATCGTTCAATTTCGGGGTTGCGTTTGTGCAAGTGTTTTTGACTTACGCCACTGTTTACCCGTTTGCGCCATAAGTTAAAACTACTTCGTTTAAGTTGCTTGCGCATTAAGGCAATTACATCGCCTTCGGCCAAACCAAATTGCAGTTTAATGGCTTCAAAAGGTGTGCGGTCTTCCCAGGCCATTTCTATTACACGGTCTATTTCTTGCTCGGTCATATACGAATAATATTTTTAGCCGATAACACTTGCGTTGTAAGCACATCGTTTGATACCGACTGGTACTTTAACACTTCAAACAAAAACAATTGATGATCGCCACTGGGCATTACATTTACTTTTTTAAGAAAAACATAAGCAGCAGCACCTTGCAATACTTGTAAGTTTTGCCAAGTATCTAATAAATTTTTGCGGCTAAGCCAAGCTTGCTTATTAAAGGTAAGCCCAGATTTTTTGCCCAAATAATTAACCAAATTATATTGGTTTGCATGCAACAAGTGCAACACCGCCCAATCGGCACGTTGAAGATTAATTAGGGTTTGGGTATTGTTATACACGGCCACAGCATACAACTTTGGCTGCATGCTTACTGCCGAAACGTAGGTACAAATATTAAAGTTAACTTGCTCGCCAGCGTAGGTTGCTAAGCTGTACACGGGCAAATTAGGTAAATTCCAAGGTCGTTTCATGTATAATATGGTGGTGCTTATTGGTTATAACAACACCAATATACCAAACAACCTTAAGCCTATTTTGTTCGGGGTATAAGGCTATTTTTTTTGATTTTTTAGCAGCGCCCAATATTTGCTGTATGCCAAGTTTGGGTTGATGTGGAGTTTTTTATTACTTGGGGTTGCACCCCAAACCTGCATTACTTTTAACTCGTTTATATTTATTGTTTTTTGGCCTCGTTGAATGCAGAAGCATTTGTCTTAGATAAAAAAGTAACCAAAAAATCAAGGCTTATGATACTTTCCCTACAATCTACAGTGCCTGTTTTGCAGCGCAATCCTAGCCGCTACGCTTCGGAATTGCTTACTAATCCTAGCCCGCAAACAGTCACCTTGATTGTTACGTAAAATCATCATTTGCCGTATAGATTCCTTCAGAGCGTATTCAACAATCATAGATGGTAAAACGAGATGAATAGTATATCAGTTACAGCTAACAATAATTGTTAAAACGGCTATTATTTTTGATTTTTTAGCAGCCTAACTCGCCTGTGTGTTCTTGCTTGCCTATTGAACCCTGCACTTGCTGCGAAATTGGCTTAGGCATATCTTGTGTAGCAGAAGCTTTGGTAGAATATAAAATACCAGAATTAGAAACACCCGTGTATTTTGAGGCGTTATCAATAATATAATCAGGATAGGTATCGCCATCTAAATCGCCAATAAACAATACCGTTACTGCGCCATCATCAAACCAAGGAATAAAACTTAACAACGTTTCTGATGTGGTACCCTTTGGTGATGTGCTTTTAAGTATTAACTTATAATCGAGGTGAGTTTGTGAGCCAGTAGGCTCCACCAAATAATCGGTAGCAAAAAGGGTATAATCTGTATTGCGGGCGGTGTAATTTAATTGCTCGTTAGGCTTAATAAAACGTGGTTTGTTTAGTATATTTTTTATGCCTTTTATCTCTTGCGTTAGGTATGTATTACTTATCAAAAACAAACAAGCTTCTTTGTTATTTAATTTAACGCCACACTCAAACGAGGTACGACCATTATTATACACAATACCGGTTTCTACAAACGAGGTTGGCGTTTTGCGCAGGTGGTATAAATTGGTGGTTGAATCGTAAAACAATCCTAAAAAAGAAAGTTTTTTGTATTGATTTACTTCATCGAGGGTAAAGTAATTCTCTAACGAAAGCAATACAGTACCTGCTTCAAACACATCGGGTAAATTTACCTTTGGGGTGCCTCCTCCGGCCTCGCTTACTGCACGTTCTTCTGTACTTATTTCAGTTGATGGCATAGTGGCTGTAGCGGTGGTATCGGCTAGGGTGTTAGGTTGGGTTGATGGTTGGCACGACACCAAACAAACTACTGCTGCCAATGCCCAAAATATGGTATTACATTTCATGTGTGTAATATAAAAAAATTAGGATTAGCAACAAGTTAAAGGTGGGTATTGTAAACCATTGCTATATTAATTGCATAAAGAGCATGCCCAATAGATGTGATGCTTTGAATAGTATTTTCTCTACGCTACACCCTGCTAAACCACGATGTATTAGCTAGAGTAATTTATTAATTTACTCAATAAATATTATTGAATAGCATATGAAGTAACACCTACTCTTGGCTGTTAGTACTTTACAAATTTCAACCGTTTAGATCCGCTTACTAAAAAATAAATACCTTGTTTAAACCTACTAATATCTAACATTTCTTGTCTTGTCTTCTGAATTACACAGTTCCCTAAAACATCGTAAACATCGTATTCATCATCAAATCCTTTAACTGTAATAGTATTTTCTGCCGGATTTGGAAATACTGATAAACCAGTATTTATTTTCTGATTACTAGGTTTAAGATTAACCACTTTGGAGTATTCAAAATTGCCATCGAAATCAATCTGCTTTATCCTATAATAAAGGTCTTCTTCTTTGCCAAATTCGCTGTCAATAAATCTATAAATACTTACTACATTAGTTGTTCCCTTACCCAATAGTTCTCCGATTTTTTTATATAATTTATTATCCCTACTCCTCTCAATGAAGAATCTGCTATTATTTCGTTCACTTGCAGTTCGCCAATCTAAAGCCACATTGTCATCATCAATATATTGCGCTGAAAAATCAAGCCACTTTACAGGAGTAACATTAATATTTGCAAGAACTACGGTATCCCCTTTACAACCATTTGATGCCTGTTCGACAACTTTTAAACTGGCTTGAGTGTTTACGCTTCCCCATGCTACTTGTATCGAATTTGAATTACCACCACTTACTTGCGTCCCTGATACAACTGACCAATTATAGATTGATCCAGCGGTATTAGTTACTGAATAATTTTGAGTTGAGTTAGTTAGCACGTTGGTACTACCGATAATTGATGAAGTTACAGGACGATTTTTTACCATCAATGATACAGCAGACGAAGTATCTGTGCATGCTGTATTACTCACTACAACTTTATACGTTCCTGCATTTTTAATGAATAAGATACTAGAAGTATCATTAGGTAATATATTATTGTTGTATAACCACTGATATTTATTGCCTTCTAAATTATTCGGAATAAGGGCAACACTATCATTCTGACATATTTGGTAAGAAAGTGAGGAGAAGTTCGTTTTATAAAAACTACATGAATCAATCATCACTGCAAAGCTATTCCTTGTACTGCCATTAAGTGTGGTGAATCCCCCTCCAACAAAAGTGGTTTTATCTGATTTTAATAATGACAATACACCTTGATTGAAGGATGGTGCCCATGGATTCACACTTCCAATAAGTGCATCAACTGAAGCAATTCTCCCTCTTGCTAATCCGCCAACAGTTGTGAAATCACCTCCAACAATTACCGTATTCGAATCATAAAGACTCATTGTAGATGCATATGAATTTAGATTGGGATTCCATGAATTGGCTAATCCTGTAGACAAACTAAGTGCAGCGGCTCTGTTACGACTTTGTGACCCAATTGTATTAAAATCGCCACCGGCATATAGCACACCATTACCAAGAGTTAAACACCTTACAGCACCATTAGCAAACGGATTCCAACTAGTGAGTAATGCAGAATCAATTTTGTAAGATGCTATATATGAACGTGTTTGACCAGATATAGACGTAAAAGATCCTCCGATGTATAAAAAGCTATCAGCAACTAACAAGTCATTAACAATACCATTAGCCGAAAAGTTCCAGGAAGTTGGAATTCCTTGTAAAGTATCCACTTCAACAATATAACTTCTTGAAACACCACCAACAGTTGCAAACTGACCACCAATATACACTTTAGACTTATTCACTACTATTTTATTGACCTTACCATTAGTATTCGGGTTCCATCCTAATAGACTTCTACTTGGAACATCAAAGCAAGCTGCATTTCCCCTAGCACTTCCATTTAACGAAGTGAAAGTACCGCCTAACCATAGCTTATTGTATTTCACATCAATTGAAGATATTCCTGATGCTCCTGTTATTTCCCAGTCTATCGGCATCTTGGTTGAGCAATCTAATATTGCAATTTTACTGCGATTCAAAATTCCAATACCTGCAAAAGTACCACCAACATATATCCTGCTATTACTCCCTGCTAATGCACCAACATAGCCGCTGGATATATTGGCAGTAAATTCATTCAAAAGATTTGTAGCCAAATTAAGTACTACAAGACCATTCCTGTACTTACCCTGTACCCCGTTACTGAACAACCCTCCTCCTAAGTAAATTTTTCCATTTAATATCTTAACACAATTTAGGGATGGTGGGTAACTGAAAGGGTTGAGAGGTTGAAGCGTCCCTGCTCCAATAGTATCCAACTCTGCAAAATTATATTGCGTTACACCATTAACAGTTGTGAATGGCCCAACAATAAATAAACGTGAACCTACTCCATCAATATCAGAAACAGACGAAGAAACATTAGGGCTCCATGGTGTAAGTATCCGTGTACCCTTTGAAAACATGGCCACTTTATTTCGTACTTGTCCTTGTAATGTAGAGAAAGCCCCTACAATATAAAGTTTGTTTTCAATTTCGATTATTTTATATACATCACTACTTGCATTTGGATTCCATGTAAGAAGGCCTCCGAATATTGTGTCAACCTCGGCAATTCGGTTTCTGGTAATTGTATTGATAGCTGTAAAACTACCTCCCACATACATCCCGCTATCTGATTTAAGCATTGTGTATATAACGCCACCTGAACTAACTGTTGGCGCCCAAAAATTTACCACTTTAGTTGATAAGTCAATACATGCTCCTCCTCTTCTGTATTTCCACCCAACAGTACCCGCTCCAACAAACAATGTGTTTTCATTTGCTGCAATCGTATAAACAAAACTAGATACATCACAAATATTATCATTAATCTGATGTATTGCTAAAGTTTGCCTATCATAAGCCACCAAACCTGTTTTCAGCTTTCCATTTGAAAGTAGTGTGCTTGTTCCTACGTATATTCTATCATCTACAACACAAATGCTATAAACATAAGTTCCGTTTGTTTGAGGGGTATTAGCAAGCATTGCACCCGTAATTGTATCTAACACCGCAAAATAATTACGAGAAATACCATTCATTGTAGAAAATTGTCCCCCAACAAAAACACGACCTTGATCATATTCAATTGCATTAACAATTCCACTCGAATTGGGAGACCAGTTAAGTAAATTTCCTAACGTATCTATTGCAGCAAGCCTACTTCTTGAAATTGAATTAACTGTTGTAAATGCTCCTCCAAAATATATTCTATCTTTAAACACTTGCAACGTATTAATACCATTACTACAAGCAATTAATGAAGTGGATGTTATTGTATTTGTACTTAAATTAATCACAGCCAAACTAGGACGTGCTAACCCTCCAAAGGTTGTGAAGTTACCTCCCAAATAAAGATTTCCGTTATTTACTTTTAACACATTAATCGTATTTGAAGCACTTAAACTCAATCCAATTGGAGCTCCTTTTGTTGTGTTAACCTCCGCAAAATAATTCCTCGCCTGTCCTGCAATTGTTGTAAAACTTCCACCAAGAAAAACTCTGCCATTAAATACCGCTATAGCAACTACTGAATTGTTTGCATTAGGATTCCAGCCGGTTACCTTTCCATTTACGTCAATCTGAGCTACATTATTCCTTACGCTATCACCCAACACCGTAAAACTCCCACCAATATACCAACCTCCATTACCATCAGCTACTGCAGTTCGAATGGAACCATTACAATTAGGATAGTTCTTTGTTGGATAACCTAGGTTTTTATCTAAAATTCCGTAGTACATTCGAGATAATCCAAAAGTATCAAAAACACCGCCAACATATAACTTACTTCCAACTTTATGTAAAGAATATACACTTCCATTAAATCCAACCTCACCAATTCTATTCGTAACTTTACCATCAGAATTGATATGTGCAATCCTATTTCGTAAATTGCCTCCAACTGACGTAAAACTCCCGCCAATAAACCAACCACCCTCATCATCACTAATTACCGCTCTAACCTCTCCATTCGGAGCATCGGAGCGAAGTGGATTTAATGAGCTTGTATCAAAGATAGCTCCGTTAGGTGTAGTATTTGGAGAGGTGAATGAAGAGAAAGTCCCACCTAAATACAGCCAATTTCTTAACGTATCCTTATACATACATGTAACAGCGGTATTTGGCGTCCACCATGTTGTATCTGGCTTTAGTGACTGACCCAATACACCCAACTGATTGACGATAAGTAATACAGCTGACAAGGCAATAAATCTTTTCATATTCCAGTTTTTTAGGGTTTAACAATTCGAAAATACACAACAAAAACAAGATATGGAAATCTCCTTTAAATTTGGGTTCTTATGTACCAATTGCCTAATCCTTATATAGCTTGTAAATATTATGCTGTATTGCAAATACAACTAAACCTGCTAAATTTTTGGATTGTGTTTTTTCCATCAAAATTTGTCGATGTCGTTTAACAGTTAAGGGGAGATGAATAAACGTGCAGCAATCCCCATTCACGCGGACGTGTCGTCCGTGTGTAGTTTAATATTCTTACATAGTTAAATTTTATACGCATTTTATCTATCAACTTTTGTAATGTTGATACAGTCTGTTTTACCAGTTTCTGTGTTTAAAAACTTAGACATAACCAAATATAAAACTTTATAAGAAAATAACCCCACCAAGTTTTTACTTAGTGGGGTTTCGTTGTCTTTGTTTTACTTCATAGTTTGTTTTACTGCACACGGACGGCACGTCCGAGTTATCGGGGCTGAAAGGGAGCAGATAGATTAAGCAAGGGTGTCACCCCTTCGGGGTTGTTTTAATAATCACTTTATTTTACCAGAATAATATCACCCCTTCGGGGTTTAATTATTGGGTGTACTATAAATTGGCGCTAGTTTAAAACAGCCAATAATTATTGATGATGAACAGTACATGAGTACTCTAGGCGCGAACGGATGACTTCCAGAGTTTGTTTCAACAAGTGGCGAGGATGAATGAGATGGGTGAGGATTGGCAGAATTAAAAATATACCCTAAAGGGTATAATTTATAGCATAATTATATTTTTTATACCCTTAAAGGTACATTTATGGTGTTTTTTTATTACATTTGTACCCTTAAGGGTATATATATGGGTTCAACAATTGCTACATTTATCAAAGAAAGAAGGAAGCACCTAAAGCTTACACAGCCAGAATTGGCCGATAGAGCTGGAGTGGGGCTTCGCTTTGTGCGTGAATTAGAGCAAGGGAAACAAACAGTTCAATTGGATAAAGTAAACCAGGTATTGGCCTTGTTTGGAAGCGAATTAGGTGTTATTCCAAAAACTGAATCATGAGACAAGCACAGGTATATTACAAAAATGAATTTGCAGGCATCATTCATGAATCGGATGAAGGCTTTTTTTTTCAATATAATGCTGAGTATTTGATTAACGCAAATTCCAAACCAGTAAGCCTTACTCTGCCCTTGCAACAAAAAGCATTTTTGAGCAAAGTTTTATTTCCTTTTTTTGATGGTTTAATTCCGGAAGGATGGCTATTAAGTATAGCCCTAAATAATTGGAAAATTAAGCCAAGTGATCGCTTTGGATTGTTATTAGCCTTGTGTAAGGACAGCATTGGTTGTGTATCTATCATCTCAAATGAAAAGGAATCATGAGCAAGTGTTTATATTGTTATCAAGCATTAGAAAATATACTGCATGATTATCATCCTTCATGCATTAAGAAATTATTTGGCACAACCCAAGCTCCTATTATTGATTTTGACTTAAAACAGTTAGAAGAGCTCGCCAAACAAATCGTTATTCAGAGCAAAGCGATTACAGGCGTTCAACCCAAGCTTTCTCTAAATGTTGAGAAGCATAAAAATGAACCTTCAAGATTAACCATTGTGGGTTTTCATGCCGATTTTATTTTAAAACCTCCAACCTCCCAATTCAAAGAGCTTCCTGAGAATGAAGATGTAACCATGCATTTAGCTGAATCAGTAAAAATGAAGACAGCAAAGCATGGATTGATTCGTTTAAAATCAGGAGAATTGGCATATATTACTAAGCGTTTTGACAGAAACAAAGGTGATAAAATTGCGGTGGAAGATTTTTGTCAATTGAGTGAAAACCTAACTGAACACAAGTACCGAGGCTCAATTGAAAAGATTGGAAAACTTGTCTATACTTTTACGAAGAATCAGGGATTTGAAGCGCAGCGACTTTTTGAATTGGTATTATTCTGCTACCTGACAGGAAACGCTGACATGCACTTGAAAAATTTCTCTCTTATAGAAAACTCTTTAGGAGAATTTGAATTATCACCTGCCTATGATTTACTAAACACTGCCATTGTGATGCCGGAAGACAATGAAGAATCAGCTCTAACAATCAATGGAAAAAAGAGCAAATTGAATCGCAACGATTTCCAAGTATTGGCCACATCTCTGAAAATCAATAACAAATCACTCGAAGCTATTTATGAAAGATTTGAAGCTGTTTTACCAACATGGCTTACATGGATTAATCAAAGTTTTTTAACTAAGGAATTTAAAGATAAGTATACTCATTTAATAACACATAGATTTAAGAAATTGATTTTATAATTAATGACACCCAAGCAAATCGAAAGAATACAAACCAAGATAGCCACGATTAAGCGTGCACTTGCCGCAGACAAGAAACATTGGGGCTGATACGATGATAGCAGAGAACTTCGTTATCTTCCTCCTGCCTTATACCTGAGGTTGCAAGACTACAAAGAAGCTATGAAGTATTTCAATTGGTTTCATAAGAATTTAGATGATGACTCCAGTTACCCAACATTTTTATTTGAATGGACACTTACACTTTTCAAAAACGGCAAACTCAATGAGGCAGAGAAAAAAGCGTTAGAAACTTTTATCTCAAATACCTCTCTCATCAATAAATAGCTAGGCAACGAATTATTAGTATTAAATATCAGTGAGCACTCCAATTGGGAAAATGCATTACTTGTAGATAACCTTATTTACAATCATTCCGATGATGAACTTCAGGATTTTACCGCATGGCTTTCAGAATTTGTAATCAGCCAAAAATTATCCATTTGCACTCATTTATTGTTTTGCGGTTCTAATCGTGTAAGATGACATGATGCTTTGCGCATTATTTGTGTGGAGCAAATACTAACTTTTACGATACACCCCGCGTTAGGTGGTGAAGCGGCACCGCAGTAGAGCGGAACAACCGACCCCGAATGAGTGGAGCTGAACCTCGGGTTAAGCGCAGCGCAATCCCGAATGAAGCGTAGCGAAACTTCGGGAAAACGCCCTAATTTTTACTTTCCGATACAGAATTTACTGAAGATGTTGGCCAATAAATCATCGGTGGTAACATCGCCTGTAATCTCGCCAAGGTGGAACAATGCTTTGCGAATATCAAAAGCCAACAGCTCGCCTGTAATATGCATATCGATACCGTTTAACACCAATTGCAAGGCTTCGCTGGCATGTTGCAGGGCTTCGTAATGGCGCAGGTTGGTTATAATTACATCGTTTTTTACTTGGTCTTTGCGCACGGTTTCTATTAAACGTTGCTTCAGTATTTCTATTCCGGTTTTATCTTTTGCCGAAAGCGAAATGGTTTGCGCATTGGGTATTAGTGGCGCATTGGTTAAATCTATTTTATTGGCTACAGGAATTACTATGGCATTGATGTGATTAAACTGCTCCAACTCGTTGTTTAACTCTTGTGCCGTGCTGGTAGCGGCATCGTACACATAAATAATAATGCTGGCTTTTTGCAGTTTATCAAACGTGCGCTCTATACCTATTACTTCTATTTTATCTTGCGAGTTGCTACGTATACCGGCTGTATCGGTTAACCTAAAAGTAATGCCATCTATTACAAATGCTTCTTCAATGGTATCGCGGGTGGTGCCTGCGATATCGCTAACAATAGCGCGCTCCTCGTTTACTAGTGCATTTAACAAGGTTGATTTTCCGGCATTGGGTTTACCTGCAATTACCGTTGGTATACCATTTTTAATGGCGTTGCCATATTTAAACGAGTACAACAACTCTTGTATAAGTTGTTGTATGTTGCTTACTAATTTAATCAGTTCATCGCGTTGGGCAAACTCAACATCTTCTTCGGCAAAATCTAATTCGAGCTCTATTAACGAAGCAAAATTTATGAGGCGTTCGCGCATGTCGGCTATTTGGTAACTAAAGCCTCCACGCATTTGCATCATGGCCGTACGGTGACTTTCTTCGCTGTTACTGGCAATTAAATCGGCTACTGCTTCGGCTTGCGATAAATCGAGTTTTTTATTTAAGAAAGCACGCAAGGTAAACTCGCCTGGCTTGGCCAAACGGCAACCTTTGCTTACCAATAATTGCAAAATTTGTTGTTGTATGTATGGCGAACCGTGGCAACTTAACTCTACTGTATTTTCTCCGGTATACGATTTTGGGTTGATAAACAAGGTGGCCAGCACTTCGTCTATTACCTTATCGCCATCAATAATTTTACCAAAATGTACGGTGTGGGTGGGTTGTTGGGTTAACCGCTTGCCTTTAAAAACGGAATCAACCACGGTAATGGCTTGTTGGCCACTTACGCGTATTACGCCTATTGCTCCTACTCCACCGGCTGTTGCCAATGCACAAATGGTATCGTTTAAATCTTGCTTAATGTAGTATGACATACGTGTGGCGCAAAAGTAAACCAAAAAAGCAAAAACAGGTAAACTTAGCACAATAAGTAAAAGTTATGTAAAGGATTAATAGTTGATGATATCAACTATTGGTAGTATCAACTACATTTGCGCCATGCAAGTGGTAAAAAATAATACACAAAAAATAATTGAACACCCTGATACACCACTGGCAGTAGTTTTTAACCTACTTGCCAAAAAATATTATGGTGCAATTAGCAAACAACTAAATGAGTTGGAATTTGACAAGTACTTTTTTGTGCTGTATCAAATTGTAAAAAATCAAAAATCAACGCAACAGTGTTTGGCTGATAGCATACAAGTAGATAAAGCAACCATGGTACGTATGATAGATTACCTAACCGATAAGGGATTGGTAAAACGAGAGCAATGTACCAACGACAGGCGTTCGTACTACGTTGTTGCAACGGCTAAAGCTACCAAGGTATTACCCCAAATTGAACTTACTTATCAGCAAATAAATAAGGCTGCCTTTAAGGGTGTAAATAAAGCCGAACAAAAAGTATTTAACGAGGTGTTGCAAAAAATGATGAGCAATTTACAGGAGTTACCTGGCGAGAAATTTGAACTAAAATACATTAAAAAATAAACGTATAACCATGACTAAAAAGAACATTATTTATACTCTTTTGGCAGTTGCTGTTTTGGGCTTATTAGCTTGGCCTAAGCTAAAACCAAACCCTGCCGCACAAGCTGCAGCTGCTGCAAAAAAAGGCGGACCAACCAAGGTTACTGTGGTGCAAGTAAAACCGCAAACCAGCCAACAAACTATTGAAACTACAGGTAATATTTTAGCCCAAGAAGAGGTAGTACTATACCCCGAAACACAAGGACGTATTTTGAGCATAAAATTTACAGAAGGTGCGCAGGTACAAAAAGGTGATTTGCTGGTAAAAATAAATGATGCCGAATTAGTGGCTCAACTAAAAAAAGCTTTGGCCACACAAAAGCTTAAAGCCGATACAGAGAAACGCAACAAGGCTTTGCTTGATAAGGGTGCAATTAGTTTGGAAGCTTACGAGGTTGCTAATAACGAGCTAAGCAGTATACATGCTGATGTAGAATTGCTGAAAGAGCAAATTAGAAAAACAGAAATTCGTGCTCCGTTTAGTGGTAAAATTGGATTACGTAATGTAAGCGAAGGCAGCTACGTAACTAATACTACGCGCATTGCTGCATTGCAAAGTATACAACAAGTAAAAGTAGATTTTGCTGTACCCGAAAAATATGCAACGCTACTTAAAACGGGTAGCACCATTACATTTAGTGTAGCTGGCAACGAAAAACAATATGAAGCCAAAGTATACGGTATTGAACCCAAGGTTGATGAAGTAACCCGTACAGTGGTTATGCGTGCTATTTGTGCAAATCCTGCGCAGCAATTATTGCCTGGTTCGTTTGCAAAAGTATCGCTTGCTGTGGGCAGCAATATGCAAGCATTTTTAATTCCTACGCAAGCTATTGTGCCTATTTTAAAAGGTCAGAAGGTGTATGTTGCACAAGGCGATAGCGTGGTGGAACGCAAAGTAAAAACAGGAGTACGAAAAGAAAATACTATTGAGATTACAGAAGGATTACAAGCCGGTGATGAAGTAGTAGTAGAAGGTGTAATGTATTTACGACAAGGAGCTAAAATTAGAAAGTAAAATAGTTTGTGGTTTGTGGTTTTTAGTTCTTGGTTTATGGTTTAAATAATCCATCCTCCATTATTAAACATTAAACATTTAAAATTCAACATTTAAATACTACTTCCAGCATCCAACCTCCATTATCTAAAAAAAACAAAAAATGAGTTTAAGTACAACCAGTATAAACAGGCCCGTATTAGCAACAGTAATGTCGATTATTATTTTGCTATTTGGAGCCATTGCTTTTAATTTTTTAGGAGTACGCGAGTACCCGTCTATTGATCCACCAATTATTACGGTGCGTACCAATTATACAGGTGCAAATCCAGATATTATTGAATCGCAAATAACCGAACCGCTTGAAAAAGCCATTAATGGTATTGCAGGTATACGTTCTATTTCATCGGCCAGTAACCAAGGCAGCAGTGTAATTACTGTTGAGTTTGGTTTAAATGAAAATTTAGAAGCCGCTGCAAATGATGTGCGTGATAAAGTTTCGCAAGCCGTGCGTGCATTGCCACAAGATATTGATGCCCCGCCTGTGGTGGCTAAAGCCGATGCCAACTCGGATGCTATTTTAACGCTTACCGTACAAAGCACCACTAAATCTCATTTGGAGGTAAATGATTATGCCGAAAATGTGTTGCTTGAAAAATTACAAACCATTCCGGGTGTAAGTACCATACAAGTTTGGGGACAAAAAAGATATGCCATGCGCCTTTGGCTCGACCCCCTAAAACTTGCGGCTTTTAAACTTACACCATTAGATGTGCGACAAGCTTTAGAACGCGAAAATGTTGAATTACCTGGTGGTAAAATTGAAGGTAACGCAACAGAACTTTCGGTAAAAACAGTAGGCCGTTTTTCGAGCGAAGAAGAGTTTAACAACATCATTATTCAATCAAACAGCAACCGCACCATTAGGCTAAGTGATGTGGGCAATGCTGTACTTGGTGCCGAAAATGAACAAACCATTTTAAAGGAAAGTAAAATACCAATGATTGGTTTGGCATTGGTACCTCAACCTGGTGCAAACTATATTGAAATTGCTGACGAGTTTTACCGCAGATACGCTAAAATTAAAACTGAAGTACCTGCTGATATTAAACTGGATATTGCTTTAGACAACACCAAGTTTATTCGTAAATCTATTACGGAGGTAGAAGAAACTTTGCTTATTGCATTTTTGCTTGTTGTGGTAATTATTTATTTATTCTTCCGCGATTGGCTTATTGCTTTCCGTCCATTAATTGATATTCCTGTTTCGCTTATTGGTGCATTTTTTATCATGTACATTTTTGGATTTTCTATTAATATTTTAACCCTATTGGCTATAGTGTTGGCTACAGGTTTGGTGGTAGATGATGGTATTGTTGTTACCGAAAATATTTTCAAGAAAATAGAAGCAGGCATGAGCCCGCGTGAGGCAGCCATTAAAGGATCAAACGAAATTTTCTTTGCTGTACTCTCTACCTCAATTACACTTGCGGTGGTATTTTTACCAATTATATTTTTAGATGGATTTGTGGGTAGATTGTTCCGCGAGTTTGGTGTTGTAGTTGCTGGTGCTGTATTAATTTCGGCATTTGTATCGCTATCGTTAACACCCATGCTTAACGTAAAATTACAACGCAAAAACCATAAGCATTCTCGCTTTTATGAGTTAACAGAACCGTTTTTTATTGGGTTGAATAATGCCTACAACAACTCCTTGCGTAAGTTTATGCATAAGCGTTGGTTGGCGTTGGTTATTGTTGTAGTTTCGGTTGGGTTGATATTTATAATTGGTGGTACCATTCAATCAGAACTTGCACCTTTAGAAGATAGAAGTGTGATGCGTATTGCTTCTACTGCACCCGAAGGTGCATCATACGAATACATGGAAAATTACATGGATAGAGTTGCACAAATGGTTATTGATTCAACTCCAGAAAAACGTGTATTACTATCGGTTGTGGCTCCCGGCTTTATAGGAAGTGGTGCAGTAAATACCGGTTTTACGCGTATATTTTTAACTGAACCTAACGAGCGTAAACGCACGCAACAACAAATTGCTCAAGCCATACAAAAAAATGTTGGCAGCATGACAGAATCGCGCTCCTTTGTAATACAAGACCAAACAATTAATGGTAGCGGTGGTGCACGTGCAGGCATGCCAGTTCAGTACATTTTGCAGAATCAGGATTTTACTAAACTGCAAACTTATTTGCCCAAGTTTTTAGAGGAGGCCAATAAAAATCAAACCTTCCAAGGGGTTGATGTAAACTTAAAATTTAATCGTCCTGAACTTGAAATTCAAATTGATAGAGAAAAGGCCAAAGCAGTTGGTGTAAGTGTGCAACAAATTGCACAAACCTTGCAGCTGGCTTATGGTGGCGTACGCTATGGTTACTTTAACCGCAATGGAAAACAGTACCAAGTGATAGGCCAAATGGATCGCATGAATCGTGATGAACCATTGGATTTAAAATCGCTTTATGTACGAAACGATAAGGGAGATATTATTCAGTTGGATGATGTGGTGCGAGTAAGCGAACAAAGCAGTCCACCACAGTTGTACCACTATAACCGTTATAAATCGGCTACGGTTACTGCTGGTTTAGCTCCAGGAAAAACCATTGGCGATGGAATTAAAGCGATGGATGATATTAAGAAAAAAGTATTAGACGAATCGTTTACAACCGACTTGAGCGGACCTTCGCGCGACTTTGCAGAAAGTTCATCAAACACCACCTTTGCCTTTTTATTTGCGTTGGTGTTGGTGTACTTAGTATTAGCGGCCCAGTTTGAAAGTTTTGTTGATCCCATTATTATTATGCTTACTGTACCCATGGCATTAGCGGGTGCATTGTTATCGTTGTGGTACTTTAATCAAACGTTAAATATTTTTAGTCAAATAGGAATTATTGTATTGCTTGGTTTGGTTACCAAAAACGGAATTTTAATTGTGGAGTTTGCTAACCAAAAACGCGAAGAAGGACTGAGCAAATTAGAGGCCGTACAAGAGGCAGCGGTTTCGCGCTTACGCCCAATTTTAATGACCAGCTTAGCAACTATTTTGGGTGCATTACCTATTGCTTTGGCATTGGGCGATGCAGCAACTAGTCGTATATCGTTGGGTATTGTAATTATTGGTGGATTGGTATTCTCGGGCTTTTTAACCTTGTATGTAATTCCTGCGGTATATAGTTATTTATCGCGTGGCAACATCCGCGAAAAAATGTACGAAGCAAACGATGAAAATTAAATCTTTTGCACGTTTACGTTTAATCATTAATCACATACTTGAAAAAGTTTAACTCAGAAAAATATGAATTGGATAAATAAGTATATAAAAACTGCTCTTGTTATTTTGGCGTTTTTAGTTGTATCGTTTAACGCAGCAGCGCAGCAGGTACTTACACTAAATGATGCTTTAAAAATGGCTTTAGAAAATAACTATGCCATACAAGTAGCCAAAAACGAAGCCACACTTGCGCAAAACAACAATAGGTTGGGAGCAGCAGGAATGCTGCCTGTGGTTACAGGTACCGTTAACCAAGATAATCAAGTGGTAAATACACAACAAAAGTTTTTAAACGGAACAGAAAACAATAAAACAGGCGCTAAAAATAATAACCTAAATGCCAATGTAGAATTAGGCTGGACCATTTTTGATGGACTGAAAATGTTTGCTGTAAAAAATCGTTTGGAAGAATTGCAACGAATTGGCGAATTGCGCATGCGTGCCAATATTGAACAAACTTTTGTACGTGTTACCAAAGCTTATTATGATGTGTTGTTGGCCAAACAACAACTGCAATCAACTACAAACGCGTATGCCAATAGCAAAAACAGATTGGATATTGCTAACGAAAAATACCGCGCGGGTAAAAGCGCTAAAACCGAGTTATTAAAAGCACAAGTAGATTTAAACACGGATAAAGCATTGATGATGCGCCAAGAAAATGCGTTAAAAAACAGCAAGGCCAATTTAAACCAATTGCTTGCCCGCGATTTAAACGTAAACTTTGAGGTAAGTGCTACTAACACCAACTCAACTACCTATAAGCTTGACGATTTGCTAACCAAACTTACCACACAAAACAGCAACTTATTAGTAGCTAAAAAAACACAACAAATTAGCTTACTAAGCACACGCGAAATTAAGGCTGAACGAATGCCTACCTTACAACTAAAAACAGGTTATAACTATACACAACAAAACTCGCAAGCGGGCTTTTTACAATCGGCACAAACCAACGGTTTTCATTATGGTGCAGGCTTAAGCATTAATTTATTTAATGGGTTTGATGTGAGTAAACGCTTACAAAATGCCAAGCTTATGTTAAAATCAAACGAGCTTATTTACAAAGACTCGTTAACACGTTTGCAAAACCAAGTACAACAAGCTTACAACAACTATATGTTAAGTGAGCAGTTGGTAACTTTTGAAAAAGAGAATGTTAAAGTTGCACAAGAAAATTTTGAAGTGGCTAACGAGCAATATAAAGTTGGTGTAATAACAAGCATTGAATTACGCGATGCCCAGTTAAATTTATTAAACAGCGAATTGCGTTTGTTTACTGCCCAATACGAAAACAAATTAAACGAAACTGAACTACTGCGCTTAACTGGTGATTTGGTGAAGTTGTAGTGGAGAATTAGCTCCGTTCTATCTTGTTTA
>CAZJHS010000033.1:0-28292 GCA_964545895.1 uncultured Chitinophaga sp.
TACAATTTCGGGATACATGTTTGGTAATATTGATTGGGTAAAGAAAAACTTTGAATTGGTGGTGTTTGCCATTATTGGAATTTCATTATTACCTATTGCTTTTGAGTTTATTAAACACAAACTAAAACAAGGCAAAAACTAAGGTTGTATTAAGTTTAATTTTACAGTACCCGCCTAAAAGGCATAACAAATTGTATATATTTGTTATGCCTTTTTTTATTACACATTTAAAAACATGAAAAAACATATACTTTTTAGTGCCGCATTAGTAGGATTTAGCTTACTAAGTAACGCTCAAATTATCCTTACCAAATCGGATTTTGCGCAAGTAGGTGATACTATTTTTTACGCATACGATACCACCAATGTAACTTCAGGAATCTCGCTTGAGTCTGGATCAAACCGCAATTGGGATTTTAGTACAGCAGCAAAAAACGAAGTAAAGCCATCAATTTTTATCGATCCATCTAACTCGCCTGTTTCATCACCTGCTGATATTACCCATGTTTTATTAGATGGTGATGTTCAAAACACCACTTTTATTAATTTAACAACTGGTGGAATGGAAACAGTAATTCCTAATCCATTGGCTAGTTTTGCTGGTGGCGAAGAGTTTATCAGATTAAAATCGCTAAGTTTTCCTGCAACTTACATGATGCAAGTACGCGATACATTTAAAACACAACAAGTTGTTGCAGCTGGTACTTTGGGTATGTCTGCATTAGCAGATTCTATTCGCATTACTTTTACCATAAAACTTTATAATATTTGTGATGGTTGGGGTAATTTAAAAACAGCAAGTGGTACTTATCCTTCATTACGTTTTAAAAACACTGTAAATATTGATTTTAAAATCGAAGGAAAGAGAAATACGCTACCAATCTGGATTACTATTCCGTTAAGTAGTTTACCAATTCCTCTTCCATCAAACCAAGATAATGTAAGCTACATTTGGGTTCATCAAAATGGTAAGTATTTTTTAGCAGAGGCCACAATGGTACCTGATGATGTTACTACACAAGAAGAGTTACGTTACCAAACACCTCGCCCAACCAATACTGGCATTCGTAATGAAGTTTTAACTACTTTAGATGCATTGGCATATCCAAACCCTGCCAATAACTTACTTAATATCGAAACTAACTTAATTCCAAACCAAACCTATACTGTTTCTATTATGGATATAACAGGCAAAACAGTTCAACAATTTGAGGTTAACGGCACAAAAAATACAGTAGCAATTAATACTACAGCACTTAGCAATGGATTTTATTTTGCACGTGTATTCAATAACAATTCGCAAGCAATGGTTAAGTTTAATGTAATGCACTAATTACATTAAGCCTAAAAAAGGCGGCTATGCTTTGCATAGCCGCCTTTTTTATTATAGCATATCTTCATAAACAATATACTTACTCCATTTTCCTTTTAAGGTTGGCTTTTGCTTAAACAAACCAAACATAGAAGCGCCACTCCCACTCATGCTTGCATAAAATGCGCCATTATCATAAAGCCATGTTTTAATTGTTGCTAACTCAGGTATAGCTTGAAAAACAGAAACTTCAAAATCGTTTACCAAATTTTGCTTCCAATTTTCAATTGGTTGGTTTACTAGGTGCTTTAAATTATTCGTTAACTCCATTTTTTCTCTGCGCTTAGCATGTTTATATGCCATTGCGGTGTTGCTGTGCGCACCAGTATTTATGAGTACCAAATAATATCCTTGCAACGAAAAATTTATGGGTTCCAACTCATGTCCTTTACCAAAAACATATGCAGCTTTATTCTCTATAAAAAATGCGCAATCACTGCCTAATTCCGCTGCATAATTTTGTAAATGGGATGATGTAAGGTTTAGCTTAAACAAATCGTTTAATGCATTAAGCATAAAAGCAGCATCACTGCTTCCGCCACCTAATCCAGCACCCATTGGCAATTGCTTTAATAAATGAACCAATACTGGTGGCAGATTAAATTCTTTATCTAATAATTTATAGGCCTTTACTACCAAATTAGTGTCAGTATTACCACTTATGGGCAAACCATGCGACACAAAAACACATTTATTGGTTGTGGCATAAGTCTTGTTTTCAACACATTCAAGAATTTCACTAAAACCAATTGGATAAAAAATGGTTTCAATATTATGAAAACCATCTGCACGTTTATTAACTACGTGCAATCCAATGTTAATTTTAGCGTTAGGATAACAAATCATTTTACTATTGAATTACCTTTGTGTATTGCAAATAAAAGCATAAAAAATGCAGGAATATAAAATTAAACTCGCACTTACTGTAATTGCCATTATTCTATTTATTGATATTTACAGTTGGCATGGAGTTAAACAACTTGTTCAAAACAAATCAAACCAAACCAAACGTTTGGTGCGCATAATTTGGTGGGCTACACCAATACTATTACTAAGTTTATTTATAGCAAGCAATTTAATTATTGCCCTTCAAACAAATACCCGATTTAGAGTTTACTTATCGGCAAGTATTTTTATGCTTTATTTAAGCAAGCTTATCTTACTTCTTTTTGTTTTTATTGATGACCTAAGGCGACTATTTATTTGGCTTTTACGTAAAACTAAATCAACCCCTACAACTACTCAAAATCAACCCGAAACCGAAAGCGCAGCTAGTACAATTACACGCAGTCAGTTTTTAGCACAGGCCGGAACAATAACAGCAGCTGTACCTTTTATTATGCTAAGCAAAGGCATTTTTAAAGGTGGTTATGATTATCAAATTCATCGCGTACCTCTTTACATAAAAAACTTACCAAGCGCGTTTCATGGATTAAAAGTTGCACAGTTAAGCGATATACATACAGGCAGTTTGCTAGACCAAGATGCTGTTTACAGAGGAGTACAAATGCTGATGAATGAAAAGCCTGACGTGATTTTTTTTACCGGTGATTTAGTAAACAACGAAACCAACGAAGCCTTTAATTATGCCAACATGTTTAGCCAAATTAAAGCACCTATGGGTGTATTTAGCATTTACGGAAACCATGATTACGGTGATTACAGAAGTTGGAAAAACATGGCCGAGAAACAAAAGAACCTAGATGATTTAGCCAAGCTACACCACGACATGGGTTGGCACTTGTTGCGCAACGAACATGTAACGCTTGATAAAGGTGGACAACGCATTGGATTAATTGGGGTTGAAAATTGGGGAAACAAAGGGCGTTTTCAAAAATTTGGAGATATTGATAAAGCCAAAGCAAATATGCCTGATGTGCCTGTTAAGTTATTGCTATCACACGACCCAAGCCATTTTGATGATATTATTAGCAAGAAACATACAGATATTGATGTAACCTTTAGTGGCCACACCCACGGCATGCAGTTTGGGGTTGAATTTGGTAAAATAAAATGGAGTCCATCTCAATACATTTACCCGCATTGGGCAGGCTTATACGAGGTTAATGGAACAAGATTATATGTAAACAGAGGCTTCGGCTTTTTAGGTTATCCAGGTCGTGTGGGTATACTACCTGAAATTACCATTTTTGAACTGAAGCCTTTCGAAAAAATTTCGTAAACTTAATCTTCGTTTATCATCTTCCACAACTTATCTTTAAGTTGTATGATGTTAAAGTTAGTAGCCGAACTGATAAAGATATGAGGAATGCGTGGTAATTCTTTCTTCATCTCAGCCATCAGTTCGTCATCTAATAAATCAGATTTTGTAATGGCTAGTAAACGCTTTTTGGTTAACAATTCCTTGTTAAACTTTTTCAACTCGTTTACTAATATTTTATACTCCGCCTTTATATCGTTACTGTCAGCAGGAATCATAAATAACAAGGTTGCGTTGCGTTCAATATGGCGCAAAAACCTTAATCCTAAACCTTTTCCTTCGTGAGCTCCTTCAATAATTCCAGGTATATCGGCAATCACAAAACTCTTGTAATCGCGATACTCCACAATACCCAAATTAGGTACAATGGTGGTAAAAGGATAATCTGCTATTTCGGGTTTAGCAGCCGTTAATACACTTAGTAAAGTTGATTTTCCTGCATTAGGGAAACCTACCAAACCAATATCAGCCAAAACCTTTAACTCCAATATTTTCCATTCTTCTTTACCTGGTTGGCCCGGAATTGCATAACGAGGAGTTTGGTTAGTACTGCTTTTAAAATTAGCATTACCCAAACCACCGCGTCCGCCTTTTAATAAAATTTCCTCTTGGCCATCGTGGGTAATTTCAAATAAAATTTCACCCGTTTCCGCATCTTTAGCAACCGTGCCTAAAGGTACATCCAAGTAATCGTCTTTACCATCTTTACCGTGGCAATTTCCTGCTTGTCCATTTCCACCGGGTTCAGCAATTACATGCTTACGGTATTTTAAATGCAGTAAAGTCCACATTTGCGCATTGCCACGCAAAATTATATCGCCACCACGACCACCATCTCCACCATCAGGTCCACCCATGGCTGTTTTCTTATCACGGTGTAAATGCATACATCCGTCACCGCCTTTACCAGTTCGGCAACAAATTTTCACATAATCAACAAAATTAGAATCAGCCATTTTAGTAGAGATAAAGAAACAGTGGTTTGTTTGAGTTTAGTTAAGCTTGCGAAACATTTATTGCTTCACACAATTGATTAAAAATGGTATCAATTTCGCCAATACCATTAATGCCTTTGTACTTACCTTGAGTTTGATAAAAATCTTTCACAGGCATAGTTTCGGCATTGTATACATTTATACGGTTTTGTATTACTTCGGGATTCTGATCATCGGCACGGCCGCTATCTTTACCACGTAATAATAATCTTTTACGTAATTCTTCCTCTTCCACTTCAAGCGCTAACATTAATGTGATAGCAGTACTTTTTTCTGCCAATAAATTATCTAAAGCACTCGCCTGAGCCTGAGTACGTGGAAAACCATCGAAAATAAAACCTTTAGCATTAGGGTTGCTGTTAACTTCACTGGCTAACATACCAATTGTAACTTCGTCAGGAACAAGTTGGCCTTTATCAATGTAACTTTTGGCCAATACACCTAATTCTGTTCCTCCTTTAATATTTGCTCTAAAAATATCACCAGTAGATAAATGAACTAAGCCATACGCCTCAATTAATTTAGCAGATTGAGTACCTTTACCAGCGCCCGGAGGGCCAAACAAAACTATATTTAACATATAAAAGTATATTTTTTTAGGATGCGCAAATTACACCAATTTATCGGCAAATGAAATCGCTTTTCATCATTCATCCTTTTCAATTTTATATTATCAAGTACCCATCGCTTACTCCGCATATAAAATGTACTATATTTACCACGTGAAAACTATTGCATATATAGCATTGGGAGGTGCGCTTGGTGCGCTTGCCAGATATGGCATTGGCTTATTTTTAAAGCCAGAAAGTACGGCTATATTTCCCATTCATACCTTTCTAATTAATTTAACAGGAAGTTTTTTAATTGGCTTAGCAACATTTATTTTAAGCAGAACATATAACACCGAATTTGTGCAACTACTTGTTATTACAGGAATTTTAGGCGGATTCACCACATTTAGTAGTTTCTCCATCGAGTCTGTTCAACTTATGCAGCAAGGTAAAATCACAACGGTAGCAGTTTACATCACATTAAGCACTTTACTAGGAATTACAATGGCTTGGATTGGCTATTCGTTACCAAAACTATTTACGGCATGAAAGGCGTTGTTATAAAATCTACTGGGAGTTGGTATCAAGTTAAACCCATTGAAGGTGATACCATTTTATGCAGAATAAAAGGCAAATTTAGACTAAGCGGAATAAAGCATACCAACCCAATTGCTGTTGGCGATGAAGTAGAATTTGAGTTGGAAGAAAACAGTGAAAATGGGGTAATTCATAAAATATTCGACAGGAAAAATTACATCATACGTAAAGCCAGTAACCTATCTAAACAAACCCACATCATTGCAAGCAATATAGATCAAGCACTATTAGTAGTTTCATTGGTTCAACCACAAACCTCACTAGGGTTTATTGATCGTTTTTTGATGACGGCAGAAGCTTACCATATACCAACAATTATAGTGGTTAACAAAGCTGATTTATATGAGGGCCCAATGATTGAAATATTAGATGATTTAATTTCTATGTATCAAAAAATTGGATACACCTGCTTTGAAACGTCAAGCGTTACGGGTTTAAATACGGACAAACTCAAACAACTTTTATATAATAAAACCACCCTACTTTCAGGACATTCTGGTGTAGGTAAATCATCCTTACTCAATGCCATATCTCCCGGACTTAATTTAAAAGTAGGCGAAATTTCAAATTTTTCTCAAAAAGGTACACACACCACCACTTTTGCCGAAATGTTTGAACTAACCTTTGGCGGTAGTATAATTGATACTCCGGGCATAAAGGAGTTCGGAATTGTTGATTTTAATGATGCCGAAATTTCCCATTATTTTAAAGAAATGCGTCCGTTTCTTAACCAATGTAGATTTAATAATTGTAAGCACCACAACGAACCCGATTGTGCAATAAAAGCTGCAGTTGAAGAAGGTACAATAAGGCCTGAACGATACGATAATTACATAAAAATACTTACCAAACAAGATTTATACGACTAACATGCGAGTTGTTATACAAAGGGTTTTATCAGCCAATGTTACTGTTAACCAAAATATAGTTGGGCAAATAAAAAATGGCTTATTGGTTTTAGTAGGATTTGAAGAAGAGGATTCTACTATAGACTATGAATGGATGAGTAAAAAAATTATCAATCTCCGAATTTTTGGTGATGAAAATGGGGTAATGAATTTAAACTGCCAACAAGTGAATGGTGATATTTTATTAGTGAGCCAATTTACCCTTTACGCAAGTACACAAAAAGGAAATAGACCTAGTTACATCAGAGCTTCAAAACCAGACATTGCTAAAGAGCAATACCAGTTTTTTCATAAAACCTTGAGCCTTGAATTTGGTAAAGAAATACCTGCGGGCATATTTGGAGCTGATATGAAAGTTTCACTTATTAACGATGGCCCTGTTACCATAATTATAGATAGCAAAGCGAAGGAATAAAAAAGGCCCATTACAACAAGTTGTAATGGGCCTTTAAATTTCATTAGCTTGTGGTTAGTATTCCCACAAATCATGTTCTTTCTCGAACAATTCATTTTTAATACGCTCAGCTTCTAATAAAGCAGCTTCACCATTGTCCTTAAAATCAGCAAAACCATTAATTGCCATATCATATGGATTAGCCTCTTTAACAATATAACTAGTGAACAAACGTTGTTCAAACCAATCATCATAAGTTAAACGAGCCGCATCATTTTGGCGATTAAAAACTTCCATGTTTACAAGAACACTGCGAACATCAGCTACATCAGCATCACTCACATCTTTATGATACTTTAACCAACACCATTCCATTTCGCCTAATTCAACACCTTCTTTTTGTGGTGCAATCATAGGAGCAATAGCAATGATACGCACATACATACGTGATTCTTTTTTATCAAAAATCCAATCTTCAACAATCTTGTATTTTTGAATGTCTTCAGGATTCAATGATACATCCACACTATCAATTCTAATATTATTCGGATCATCTGGATCTCCATTAGGGTCAATGAATGTGGTAACAGGTTTCTTCTCTGCCATGAAAGTCTTAAATTCAGTAGGAGAAAGAATACTTGTTAAAGAGTCATTTTTGTATGCTGTTAATTTCTCTGATAAAATGGCATTATACAGAATAATTTTCAAAGGATTTTTAGGCCATTTCATGGGTTGATTTTGCTTTTGACGTGTATCAACAATACGCCAAACACGCTTAGCCCACAACACATCTGCTTCACGCAAATATGGCCAATCAACTACTTTACGCTCTGTTACAGCCTGTCTAGTGTAAATGAAATCATCATAAACACCTTGAGCAAACAGAGGAGCAGTAGATAATAAAATGGTTAAAATTAAAATTATTCTTTTCATACTATTTTATTGAACATCAAATACTAACGGAGAAGGCAATTGACGATTTCCGTCTGGACCTTTAACCTTTATTGAGGTAATCATAATCTTATCGCCTCTTTGAGCTGTAGATATAGCACCCAACATAGTTGGTGATAAAGCTTGTCCTTTACCAACCTCGTATACAGGTGGACCACCTTTTTTAGAGATTCTTAAAAATTGGAACTCATATGGTATATAATTTACGCCTTCAAAAGCAAAGCCTTTTAATGGAGCACGTACCACATTTTGTGATTTTAAGATAGCTAATGGAGCACCACCACTCACGTCTAATGTACCTAAAGCAGGGATTGGATCTGGCACTTTACGTACACGGTAATCCGCTTCACCCATTTTCTTAGTGGCGTTTGTACCTTTATCTTTAACCGAGCATACAATTTTAATTGAAGATGCAGCACCAGTTACTTTTAACAAATATTGTCCAGTAGCTGGATCTTTTCTTAAAGTACCACCATTTGCAGGAACAACAGTTGGAGTTACTTCAGATGCAGCATAACCAGGAACAGATACCGAAATAGGATTATCTAAACCAATGTATACCACATTCATTTTAGTTGCTGAAATAACCGCTAAAGGTTTAACTACAGTATATGAAAATTCCTTTTCATAAGACTCTATTTTACCAGAAGCACGTTTTGTGGTAATAACAGCTTTGAATTTCTTCTCGCCTTCACCACTTGCTGATACCTCGTACTTACCAATACCATTTTCAGTTTTAACCGAAGCTCCGCCTACAGTTACAGTAGCATCAGTTTTAGAAGAAGCCGCTGCTAAGAAGATGTCTGCCTGGAATTTACTTCCTTGTGAAATATAAGTACCGTTGGTAGGAATAATTTGCGCTTCAAAGTTATCGATAACAATTACGTCACCTGTTAAATTTGAACGGAAATAATCCAACACTTGAGATTCAGTATTTTTAATGTCGTTTTGGGTTTTAGTCAAAAGAGTTAAAACAGCCGCTAACGGAGTATGTTCAAACATTTGAGATTCCCAGCTAATAGTAGCTCCCTCGTGTGGAGGAGGATCTAATGTAACTAAGTCACTTTTAATTCCAGCACGTTTATCCGCAGGAACTAAAGCTAATAACTTCTCACGTAATTCGTTAATTTTAGCTTTTACTTCTTTACCCTTAGCTCCACCATTTTCAACCATAAACAAGTTAGCATGGATTTCAGTATTACTTGCTCCATTAATTTCCTCGTCTTCGGTTTTGCCGTCACCGTTGGTATCTTCATGTCTACCGCCAGTTTTAGCAATTAAATCCTCTTTCAACTCTTGAAAGTATTTTACACCTTCTTGTGAGATTGTCATTGCATTTTTTGCCTTTTGTTCAGCATCAATTGCAATAGGATCTGTAGGGTGATCAGCCTTGTATTTATTTATTGCTTTAAATGAATCTTCATTTTTCTTACCGATATTTTCTCCGGCACTTTCCAAACTGGTTTCCACCAAATGGAATGCCTTCAAAATCTCAGCAGAAACGTTCAACGCTAAAAGCGCTGTTAACACGAGATACATCATGTTAATCATCTTCTGCCTCGGTGATGCGTTACTATCTGCCATTTTAAATTCTCCTTGTTAAAAGTTACTAATGATTAAATATATAAATGCAGATGATTAGTTTGCAGCACGGTTAACATTCATAGCAGCTAACATGTTACCATAAACGTTATTTAATGAAGTTAAATTAGTTGATAATTTAGTCATTTCTTTTCTGAAGTTCTCAGTTTCTGATTGAGTTTCAGATAGATTGTTAACTACTTTTGATAAGTTACCTACAAATTCATTGATAGATTTCAAGTGGTTGTTTGACTCACTAATTTCTAATTCATAAACTGCATTTAATGAACTTAAGTTCTTAGTCATACGATCAATTTGTACACCATATTCTTTTGAACCTTCTGAAGCAGTAACTAATCCGCCAATTGCATCAACAGCTTTAGCATATGAACTGCTAATTCCGCTTACAGAAGCAGATGCTGTTTGTACATTTTTTGTATACTCATCAGTTGCAACAGCAGCTGAAGATAAGTCTTTAAGGTTAGTTACGTTTTCGCTTAAGCTTTTCAAACCATTGCCTAAACTTTGAATTAATTCTGGTCCAACTTTAGCTTCTTCTAACATTTGATCTAACTGTTGAGAAACAGTTCCAGATGCTTTTTTAGATGGTTTTTCTTTTGCGTCTAATCCAGCTAACTCAGGGTATACTAATGTCCAATCAGTCTCTTTGTGAAGAGGTTCGAATGCAGAAATTGTAAATAAGAATGCTTCAGTTAATAGACCAACCATTAGCATGACGTCAGCACCCTTCCAGTGAAGAATTTTAAATAACGCACCTACGATTACTACCGCTGCACCAATACCATAAACTTTGGCCATTACTTTTTTGAAAGCCGTGCTTTCGAAGAAACTGTTTGAACTTGACATTTTTGTAATGTTAAAAAGGGTTAATTTTTGATTATTTAGTTGTTTTTGTGTGTGTTTGTTATTGTTTATCTCTACTAGAACGGCCGATGTAGCTCATTACACAACGGAATCCAACGTATGAATTACAACTATCTTGAAATTCATAAGAACGAGTACCATTTTGAATAAAGTAAGCAACATCTTTCCATGAACCACCACGAATTGTTTTACGTTTTAGTGTTTCAGGATCTGTCTCTTTTGCGTCATATTGATAATCAGGATTTAAATCGTGGGTAAACATGTTACCACTTTCAGCGTATGCAGTGCTAGTCCACTCTGCTAAATTGCCTGACATATCATACAATCCAAAATCATTAGGAAAATAAGATGCTACACGAATTGGATATACACCACCATCAGAGCTGTATTCACCACGACCTGGCTTAAAGTTAGCTAAAGCACAACCTTTTGCATTACGGATGTAAGGACCGCCCCAAGGATACATTGTTTGGTCACGACCACCACGAGATGCATATTCCCATTCGTACTCAGTTGGTAAACGGAAATCAGTTACCGTGTTATCCATAATATCTGCGTAGAAAGAGTTTAAATATTTTGTTCTCCAATTACAGAATGCATTAGCTTGATGCCAGTTTACACCAACAACAGGATAATCATCATATTTTGGATGCCAGAAATATACCTGAGTCATTGGCTCATTGTATGAATAAGTGTAATCACGAATGAAAACCAATGTATCTGGATAAATCTCTACTTCTTTTTTCTTTTTGAAATCACCACGATTGATATTTTTCCAATTTTGGCGTTTTACTTGAGCAGCTGCACGTTGATCATAAAACTCATAGCTGTAAATCAACTTGCGCACATCAATTTGCTTAACACGATAGTAGGTTTCTGCTTGATTGTAGAAGAAGTTTTTAATCTCTTCTGTTGCTTTCAAGTCTTCCTCGTCCATTTTCTCTTCCCAATTTAATCCACGCATAGATTCATCCTCTTCCCCCTCAGGTAGTGGATAAAAATATTTATCAGGATTTGTTTCAGCAAGTTTGTTTCTGAACAATGAATCTTGAACCCAGTACACAAATTGACGATACTCATTATTGGTAATTTCGGTCTCATCCATGTAGAAAGCCGTAATCGTAATTTGTCTGTTAGGCGCAATTTGAGCCATAGGAATATCCTGCTCATTAGACCCCACATGAATTGACCCTGAAGGCACGTAAATTGTACCGTAAGGCTGCGGATGAAACCATGTCTTACGACCTGGTACACCAGTCAATTCGCCCCTATCGTTGTTCATGCCACAGCTGAACAAAGTACTAATAACGAGGGCACATATAAACCACTTGATGTTTTTCATTTTGCAATGATATAGTTAGTTTGAATAAGGCAAATTTATAGATTTTGATTAAAAAACCAATTTACCGTTCTATTTTTTTAGATTTTAAACGCTTTACACTGTTAATTTATTGTTAATCACTACAAAAATCTTGGTGTATAAATTGGGCGGATAGGAGGTGGAGTACGTTCAATTTTAAACCCAAAACAATGACGAAGACTAATTTCGAAAGTACCGTTACTGTATTGAGATAGCTTACTTGTAGTTAAATCGTATGATGCCATGATGCTCGTTGCTTCTTCATTATTGCTGGAAGAACCGAAGTTCATACCAATCAATAAGGCAATCGCATCTATATTACGGTAGGTTAAACCACCCATGTACTTGCTATTGTAGGTAGACATTACGTTTAAGTCGAAAGATGTTTTTACCGCATTTTTTACGAAAATGTTAGGTTCAATAGTAAGCATACCTCCGCTTAAGTCATAAATACCACCCATCATTAAATAGTAGTGCATTTTTGCATTGTAGTTAATATTACCGTATTTAACAGTGGCTTGGTTTAAATGTGTACCTGATAAACCAGCATATACATCTCTAAAAATAGATAGATTTTGTTTTTTGTAGTAAACTCCAAAATTAAAATCTATAGAGTTACCTGTTACAGTATTATTGGGAATTAACGCATCATTAGGGTCTTTAGCTTTTAACTTAGCTCCATCTAATGTTTTTTGAATTAACCCAATACCTACACCAAACGAAAGTTTACTATCATCGGCAAAAATTTTGTGATATGCCAAAGAAATAGCAGGTATTAAAGTGCTTTCAAAACCTTGCGCATCTTTCATAATGTTTAATCCAACACCAAATGATCCATTAAACAATGAACCATGCACACTACCTACGTATGTTTCTGGAGTTAAGCCTTTATCGGTTGAGCCAAAACCTAACCACTGCGAGCGATAATCAAGTGAAGCACATATCTTACCTTGGTTGGTACCCGCATACGCTGGATTATAATTCAGCTTTTTGCGGAAGAAGTGCGTTAACTGAGGATCTTGCTGCGCATACACAGTGCTCACGCCTATTAACATCAATATTCCAAGTAGTAGTTTCTTCATGTTTTAAAAACGATATATTCTTTTTTGATAAACAATAATATGACTTTTTTTAATTAAATGCAATGGGTACAAACAAAAAATGCGACAATACTTTGTATTGCCGCATTCATATTTTAAGTTGTGCAAGAAGTTTACTTCTTGTTATTAGTTTCGATAAACTTATCTAAAGCCATTATCATACTTGGGCTTTCGGGGCTTGGCGCCATAATATTTACTGTTAGTTTAGCATCAACAATTGCTTTAACTGTTGTTGCACCCCAAGCAGCAATAAGCGTTTTATTTTGTTTAAATTCTGGGAAGTTCTCGAACAATGAACGAATATCTGCAGGACTAAAGAAGCAAATAATATCGTAATTCACATGTGTTAAATCGCTTAAATCAGCCGATACAATTCTGTAGAAAAATGCTTCTTTGTACTTGAATTTATTTTTCTTCATGAACTTTTCAATATCTGGCTTGCGCCAATCACTACATGGGAAAAGATAATTTTCTTCTGGGTGATTTTTTATCACGTTTAACAGTTCAACCTCGGTTGATTTACCAGTAAATACTTTGCGTTTGCGAACTTGAATATACTTTGATAAATAGTTTGCAATACTATCATTCACACAAAAATATTTAGTTTCTGGTGGCATCTCAATTTTTAACTCAGTACACATTCTAAAAAAATGGTCGACAGAGTTGCGAGAGTTTAATATGATAGCAGTGTGATCCTGAATATTAACTTTCTGGGATTTGAACTCTTTATAATTAATTGGAGAAACATTAATAAACGGTCTAAAGTCCATTTTCAAACCTAACCTTTTGGCCAACTCAAAGTATGGTGATTTTTCCGACTCTGGTTTCGGTTGAGAGATAATGATGCTTTTTATTTTCGCGTTTTTCAAATGTTATAGCTATTTAAATATTTAACAATAATAAACCAAGGTGCTACCTCAAGGGCGCAAAGATACAGAAATAAATAAAAAGTTGGGAAACTGAAAAAACTGTTACTCAACAAAACTATTCGAACTAACCTATAAATGATACTCACAAAAAAGATGGCAATGATAGTTTGGGCAAGCACTTGAGCCCATAAAGCACTGTTTGCATACACACTAAAAAGAGCTACCGGAAAGATAATTAGCGCCACAAAATTGTTTACAGAAATTGTATTACTTACAAATCCTGTGGCTAAATTTTGCATTTTAAAGAGCATTCCAAAAAAGGCATGAAGCAAAAACTTGCCGATGTAAATTAAAAATAGCACCACTAAAATCACCCCATACTGCTTAAAATAACTATCAGTAAAGAGTAGTTTTTTAAGCTCCATGTAATTATTAATAAACATGGCTGCTATAAACAAATAAATAGCAAACAATTGTAGAATAACAAACCCGAAAAACGAGCGTTGATCTTCCCAAATTTTGCGGCTTAATTTTAAGTTGAAAACTGAAAGTAAAAACACCCTGAAGTTATTTGCATTTGCAATACGTACAAAGGCAATGTAGGCAATGATGAATAAGGCTACCCAAAACTTCCACTGGTTCTCATTTTGTAGGCGTAGTTTTACCTCTTTTACGGTAGGTAAGTTTTTTCTAACTATTCGCTTTTCGAAATACACATTGTGTATACCAGCGTACGATTTAAAAATAGTATTTAATGTGGTATCGTTTGATAAACTATCCAACAAAGAAAAGGTTTGCTTGGGTTGATTAATGCGGACTGAAGTATCGCTAAGTAGCGAATCGGCTAATGGTAACGAATCGAGTTCGAAGGCAAAACTATCAGTACTGCTAGCACTTTGACTTTGCGCAGCAAAGCTACAGCATAGCCATGCTACCAAAACTATTATACTATATTTTAAAAAGCCTTTCATTTAAAAATAGTTTACAAAGCCAAAGTGAATTTTAGCTTTATTAAACTCTATTGCGTTATTAAATTGTTTGCCTACGGCATAATACAGAGAAAAAACACCTGCACCTGTTTCAAAATTTAACCCTGCACCAAAACCATATGGTTTATCAGAAACGGATTGTAATTTATTGGTGTACCACGCTCCGTTCCAAAACAACATTACATTACTATTTTGTTGCAATAAGTATCGGAGTTCAGTATTTATTATGCCATAAGTGGAGGCAAATATAGCTTGTTCATCAAAACCTTTTAGTGTACGTATTCCACCAATTCTAAACATTTCGCTTAAAAACACTTGTTGCGCTTGCAAATGCCCCGCAGCGGTCTCTATTCTAAGGGTTGACCGTGTTGTAATGGGTATAAAAACATCACCTTTGGCAACTAATCTGTACTGTACTGACGACAGTTGTATGGTATCGTAGATACTTTTTAAGGTTCCATCGGCAGATGGAAACTTTAAATTATTAATGGTTGAATTGCGCTCTATATTTTTTACCCCAACGGCAGCAGAAGCATCAATACTATACCCTTTTCTTGGATTATAAAAGTAATCGTAGCGTGTAATTTTTAGTGCAATTCCGTACAAGTTAGTGGTAATATCATTGGCTTTAGGAAGTGCCTTAGTTTGCTTGATTAATAGTGTATCAACTGTTATTAGCGAAGTACTTTGTGTGGAGTAAAAAACTTTAAAATAATCATTCCCTATAAACCTATACTGTAAACCAATATCATGCTTAACATCTAAAAAACTACTGTCAAACTTTAACAAGTTAAACTCGTAATCAACCCCAATATTTGACTTTAAAATATACGGCCAAACTAGGCGGGTTCGCAGCTCTTGCGAGCCATTTAAAAAACTTTTAAATGCTAAATCAAAAGCTTTTCCTGTACCAAATAAATTTTGCAATTTAAGATTGGCTTCGCCCGTAATAAGTAACTTGTTGCTATTATTATTACTGGCTGGTGCAAAACCAACAATACCATCAACACTACTGCTTTTTTTAGTGGTAAGATACACCACAGGTTTGGCTACCGCACCCACAAAGTAAACAAACATGGGTTGTGTGGTTTGTACATAAGGCAATTGACTTAAACGCATGTTGGCATTTTTAATCAGCAACTCGTTGTACAATCCATCCTTTTTTAATCCAAGGTATTTGGCCACATACCAACTTTTAATATTCGCATCTCCTATTATTTCTAGTGTATCAAACCTAATCAAATCGCCTTTGTTTAAATTTAATTGTGCACTGATGTTGGTGTTGGTTAGTAAAATACTATCTAATTTTAACTGCGCAAAAGGATAGCCATTTTGCTCTAAATATTGCAGCATTTTTGACATGCGCAAACCCAATTGGTTGTGGTTGTATGGTTGATTGTAAAATTGATTAGCCCTCCACCCTGCTGCGGTTAGTACATCTTCGGGCAAATTACCAGGTGTTAAGCTAACCCATTTATAATTACTACCAAGGGTAATATTTACATTACAACTGCTATCAATAAAATTTACATTATTAATATTTGCGGTTAAATAAGACGCATCAATTAACTGTAAAAAAGTTTTCCGTATTTCTTGCACGCAACTAAGCGAATCAAGTGGAGTATAATCACTTTTAACCAACTTACTAAACCATGCTTTTGAAGAGCTATCAGGTATCCAATTTAGTACATAGAGTTTTTGTGCGCTAACAACTTTAAGTTGAAGCGTAAGTATAATAACCAGTATTTTAAAATACCTTTGTAGCACTTTTCAAATAAAACATTTTCTATTGGTAAATACTTAAACTATTTGGCATCAATATACCTACATATTCCGTTTTGTAAGCAAGCTTGTAACTATTGTAATTTTCACTTTAGTACACAAACTAGTTATGTTCAGCAAATGGTTGATTGCCTTTTGCAAGAATTAGAAATGCGCAAGCATGAACTTAACGATGAACCTTTAAGTAGCGTATATTTTGGAGGTGGAACACCTAGCATTTTATCGGCACAACACCTTGACCAATTGTTTAATGGTATTAGCAAACACTATAGCATAAACACGAATGCTGAATTTACTTTAGAAGCCAATCCTGATGACATCAACAAAGAAAAACTTACGTTTTTAAAAACAACTCCTGTTAACCGTTTTAGCATGGGTGTGCAAAGTTTTTTTGATGAAGACTTACAATGGATGAACAGAGCCCACCAAGCATCTGAAGCAGAAAAGAGTATCCGGTTAATTCAGGAATTTGGGTTTGATAAAATAACTATTGACTTGATTTATGGTTCGCCAACTTTAAGCATGGCACATTGGGAGCAAAACCTTAGCAAGGTGCTTGAGCTCAATTTAAATCACCTATCGGCCTATTGCTTAACTGCCGAGCCACAAACCGCTTTACAGCATCAAATACAAAAAGGTAGTTTAGCACCACTTGATGAAGAAAAGGCCGCCTTGCAATTTGATTTGATGGTTGATTTTTTAGAAGGCAACCATTTTGAACAATACGAGATAAGTAATTTTGCACGCAACCAAGAGTATGCCATACACAATACCAGTTATTGGCAAAACAAACCTTACTTGGGTATTGGCCCATCGGCACATAGTTTTAATGGGCATCAACGTTCGTGGAATGTTTCAAACAACCAAACTTACATGCGCCAAATACAGGCTGGAATTTTGCCTGCCGAAGTAGAAGAACTTACCGAGGAAAATAAAATTAACGAGTACATAATGACAGGCCTAAGAACTATTTGGGGCTGCGATTGGGCGTATTTAAACGAAAAATTTAATGCTGATTTGGTTGTACTATTAGAAGAGAAATTAAACCATATGGTAGCCGAAGGTAAGATAGAAAACAACAGCCAAAACTTTAAACTTACACGTAGTGCAAGAATTTTGGCTGATGGTATTGCATCGGATCTCTTTTTTTAATTAGCGGTTAGCGTAGTAGTTTTTGTTGCAATCGTCAATAAAAGCTAAAATCTCTTCACGGCCTTTCTTTTTAAGGGCTGATGTTTGGAAAATAACAGGAAGTTCTTCCCAATTTTTAAGCAACTCTTCTTTAAACTTATTGATATTTTTAGCCGTGTCTGACTGTTTATTTTTGTCAGTTTTGGTAAAAATAATAGCCAACGGCACACCCCACTCGGCAACCGAATTTATAAAATCTAAATCCTTGGCCTGAGGGTCGATGCGGCTATCAACCAAAATAAAAACAATTTGCAAGTGCTCTCTATTTTTGATGTAATCTTCCATAGACTCCTCCCACTTGCTGCGCAAAGTTTTACTTCTGCGAGCATAACCGTAGCCAGGTAAATCAACCAAAAACCATTTATCATCAATTAAATAATGATTAATTGTAATGGTTTTACCAGGATTTGAAGAGGTACGAGCCAACTCTTTACGATTGGTAATCATATTGATAAGAGAAGATTTACCCACATTACTTCTACCGGTAAATACATACTCAGGAAAATGCCCATCAGGACAGCCAGCTAAATCTGCCGAACTTTTTACGAACTTTACTTGTTTAATTTCCATGTAATTATTCTGCAAAGCTAACAACCTAAACGGAATACCTTATTTTTGTACCCAATTTTTTACTATTTTGATAGAAGTTAAGCCATACAAAGACGCACAAAGCAGTAAACGTCAGCAAGTTGAAGAAATGTTTGACAGTATTGCACCTAATTACGATTTTTTAAATCGTGTTTTATCCATGGGAATTGACCAAGGTTGGCGCAAAAAAGCCATTAACTCTTTAAAAGAGGTTAATCCCAAACAAATTTTAGATGTAGCTACTGGCACAGCTGACTTAGCTATTGCAGCGCTTAAACTAAATCCTGACCACATAACTGGCATTGATATTAGCAACCAAATGTTAAATGTTGGCCGAGATAAAATTAAGGCTAAAAACATTAGCGATAAAATTACACTTACCCAAGCCGACTCGGCAAACTTGCCTTTTGAAGACAATAAATTTGATGCTATAACCGTTGCTTTTGGCGTGCGTAACTTCGAATTTTTACAACAAGGTATCAACCAAATGTTCAGAGTAACTCGTAAGGGCGGTAAATTAGCGGTATTGGAATTTAGTAATCCAAAATCGTTTCCGTTTAAACAGATTTACAACTTTTACTTTAAATACATTTTACCAGGTTGGGGCGGTTTAATTAGTAAAAGCAAAACGGCTTATACTTATTTACCAGAGTCTGTTCAACATTTTCCCGAAGGAGAGCAATTTGCCGCATACCTAAAAAATGCAGGTTACACACAAATCAAAATTCAACCTTTAACATTTGGCATTTGCACGCTATACACCGCAGTAAAATAATTGTAACACTCGCACTTTTAGTGTGCAGTATTGGCGTGTTTGCACAAGCCAACATGGAGCAGTACGACCTAAAACGATTGCACTTTGGTTTTACCGTAAGTACCAATATTAGTAGAATGCGTATTGATAGGCTTACTGGTAAAATGCCTTTTGACACAGTAAAAAACATCACACAAAGCGGCTTCCCTGGTATTGGATTGGGTGCGATTACCAACTTACACTTAGGCAACAATTGGGATATAAGAGCATTGTTTCCGGTTATTACGTTTGTACAACGTAACTTAAACTACGAGTTTGAAAACTCCAAAAAATCAACAGCTATTGAATCGGCTTATTGCGATGCTTCATTGCAAATAAAATTTAAATCCGACCGCAGAAAAAACGTGCGCGTTTATGTTATTGGAGGCATACGTGGAAGTTATGATTTAGCATCAACCACCAAACAAGAGCGCAGTTTAATAAAGCCTGTTGTATCATTAAAACCCATTACTTATGGTTACGAATTAGGGTTTGGGTTAGATATGTACTTTGAGTACTTTAAGTTTTCGCCCGAAATTAAATTTTGCAACACAACCAGCAGTGCTTTGTATAAGGATGGATACATTTACACCGAAGTACTGCATGATTTAGCACCACAACTTATTCAAATATCATTGCATTTTGAAGGTTAACCATAACCTTTAATTACCACTATATGAATTTTACTTTACTAAAAAACGATACGCATACAAAAGCACGCGCAGGGGTTTTACAAACAGGCCGAGGCCCAATTGAAACACCAATATTTATGCCTGTTGGCACGCAAGCTACTGTTAAAAATGTAAATCAACAGCAGCTAAAAAACGATATCAATGCACAAATTATTTTAGCCAACACCTACCACGTTTATTTGCGCCCAGGGTTAGAGGTAATTGGTAATGCTGGAGGCATACACCAATTTATTAATTGGGATAGGCCTATGTTAACGGATAGTGGAGGATTTCAGGTGTTTTCATTAAACGATATCAGAAAAATTAATGAAGAAGGCGTAGAGTTTAAATCGCATTTAGATGGCAGTAAGCATTTCTTTTCGCCAGAAAAAGCTATCGATATTCAGCGTACCATTGGTGCCGATATCATCATGGCTTTTGATGAGTGTACACCCTACCCTTGCGAATATGATTACGCAAAAAAATCAATGCACATGACCCACCGCTGGTTACAACGTTGTATTGAAAGGTTTGATAACACCGAAGATTTATATGGTGTGGAGCAAAACTTATTTCCGATAGTACAAGGAAGCGTGTATAAAGATTTACGCACGCAATCGGCCGAATTTATTGCATCGCAAAACCGTGCTGGAAATGCCATTGGAGGCTTGAGTGTTGGCGAACCAGCCGAAGACATGTATGAGATGACGGATTTAGTTTGCGGAATTTTACCCAAAGACAAGCCTCGTTATTTAATGGGTGTAGGCACGCCTGAAAATATTTTAGAGTGTATTGCTTTAGGTATTGATATGTTTGATTGTGTAATGCCAACACGTAATGCACGTCATGGTTTTATATTTACATCGCAGGGTGTAATTAATATAAAAAATCAGAAATGGAAGTTTGACTACACGCCACTTGATGATGCCTTTACACCAGAATACAGCAAGGCATACTTAAGACATTTGATACACACTGGAGAAAATTTAGGTGCCCAAATTGCTAGCCGTCAAAATTTAATGTTTTATTTATGGTTGGTAAAAGAAGCCCGCAAACATATTATTGAAGGTGATTTTGCTGCTTGGAAAACTCAAATTTTAAAGCAAATAACTGTTCGTTTGTAATCAACCCAAGTAAACTAAATTTTTGAGCACTATTATTGCAACGTTGCCAAGCACATGCTGTAACAAATGAAAATATTAGACAAGTACATCATCAAAAAATTTTTACTAACCTTTGTGTTTACACTTGGTTTGTTTGCTTTGATATCTGTTTTTATTGATATCAGTGAAAAAATTGATGATTTTTTAAAACGTAAACCATCGTTTGGTGTAATTGTATTTGATTACTACATTTACTTTATACCATACATATTGGGTATGTTTAGCCCCATATTTGTATTTTTAAGTGCCATGTTTTTTAACAGCAAATTGGCTGGCAATAGCGAGATTATAGCTATTTTAAACAGTGGCATTACTTACCGCAGATTTTTACGACCATATTTTGTTGCTGCTACCATTTTAGCTATTTCGTTTTTGTATTTAAATACTATGGTAATTCCTTATTGCGATAAACAGCGTTATGCTTTTGAAGAGGAATGGATACGTGAGCGAAAAACTACCCAAAGTAGCAACATTAGTTATGTAATAGAACCTGGAACCATTTTACACCTTGAGTCGTTTAACTACCTTGATAGCACTGGATTTAATGCCTCGTTGGAGCGTTTTGAAAATCATAAAATAACACAACGCATATTTGCTAACCGATTGGTTTGGAACCGTGAAAAACAAAACTGGACCATGGAGTTTTTTCAACGCAGGCTATTTAACAAAGGAAACGAAACGATAGAAAAAGGAAGAGCGTTGGATACTGTTTTAAAAATTAAACCCGAAGAGTTTATTATTAAATCGCAGTTTGTATCATCAATGACTAACCCCGAATTAAACGAGTATATCAAGCACGAAAAAGAGCGTGGCTCGGCCAACATTAACAAATATTATGTAGAGCTTTATAAACGTATTGCATCTCCATTTTCATTCTTTGTATTAACGCTATTAGCTGTAGCCATATCATCACGTAAAAGTCGCGGAGGTACAGGCATGGCGCTTGGCATTGGTATCTTTTTAACGTTTACTTTTTTATTGGTTATACAAATTTTTAACACACTTGGCTCAAGCAATGTATTGCCACCAGCCATTGCCGTTTGGATTCCAAACATTTTGTTTATGACCGTTTCTGTTTTTATAGCCATTAAATCGCCCAAGTAATGCAGGTTAATAAATTTATTCAATTACATATTATCATTTTACTTTGGGGCTTTACGCCTGTGTTGGGTAAATTTATTTCGTTTGGTGCATTAGATTTAGTTTGGTATCGCTTGGCAATTTCGTTAGTTGGGTTACTACTTTTTATGTGGTACTTAAAACAACCCGTTGCCCTTGGTTTAAAGTCTATTTTACATTTAGCATTAATAGGCTCGGTAGTTGGCTTACACTGGTATTTTTTTTACCATGCAATAAAAGTGAGTAATGTAAGCGTAACCATGGCTGGCTTTAGTACCATTACTTTATTTGCCAGCTTAATGCAACCACTGCTCATGAAAAAGAAGTTTTTTTGGGGCGATTTTATTTACGGAATTATTTTAGTGGTTGGCCTTGGTATTATTTTTAAGTTTGAAACCAACCAGCTTGCTGGCCTGGTATACGGCATGTTAGCAGCTTTAACTGCTGCTTTTTTTGGTGTATACAACGGAAAACTTATTGCCACACATGGTGCTTATAAAATTACTTTTTATGAGTTTTTAGGTGCGCTTGTATTTATTACGTTAGCTAAAATAGGTATGGACCCAAATGGGTTTAGTTTACCTGCTGTAGGCTTAAGTGATGGCATTGCGTTATTAATTTTAAGCGTGCTTTGCACCATTATAGCGTTTACTTGGAGTGTTGAAATATTAAAACTATTTAGCCCACTTACGGTAATTATTACCAACAACCTTGAGCCAGTGTATGGCATTGCTTTCTCGTTATTTTTATTTGGTGATACCGAATACATGAGCAGCGGATTTTACGTGGGTGCGGCAATAATTTTATTAAGCGTATTTACGTACCCGCTTATTAAACAAAAGTTTGTAAAAGATATTTAGCTTTACACTATATGAAAAAAGCGATTTACTTTTTGTTGTTTACGTTGATGTTTGGTTTTGCTCACGCGCAGCAACTAAAACAAGGAGATTTACTTTTTCAGAACTTAGATTGCGGACCGTTGTGCGATGCCATAGAGCAAGTAACTTATGGTAAGGAAGGATTAAATTTTTCGCACATTGGTTTAGTGGTAATAAAACATGATAGCATTTATGTAATTGAAGCCATTGGAAAAAGTGTGGTGCTTACTCCATACAAAAAATTTAAAGCCAGAACCACCAATCCATTGTATTTAGCTCAATTAAAAGAACCTTATCGGCCATTAATTGATAGCGCAATAAACTTTGCTATGCAGCAACTTGGCATACCGTATGATGAGCCATTTTTGTACAACAATAACAAATACTATTGCAGCGAATTAATATACGATGCATTTAAAGCATCAAACCAAAACATACCTTTTTTTGAATTGGAACCTATGACGTTTAAACAACCTAAAAGTACTACGTTTTTTAAGGCTTGGGTTGATTATTATAAAACATTAGGCATTGCAATTCCCGAAGGAGAACCGGGAATTAATCCAGCAGGAATATCGCGCAGCAACAAACTAACTTGGATAGGAATTATAAACGAATAAATATGGTAAAGCACATTGTACTTTGGAAATTAAAGGAAGAAGCTAATGGCATGAGTAAGGCAGAAAATGCCGCAGCCATTAAACAAAAACTAGAAGAGTTAAACGGAAAAATTGAAGGCTGTATTAAGCTTGAAGTTGGGTTTGATTTCCTTCACTCGGCAGAGAGTGCAGATGTAGTTTTATACAGCGAGTTTGAAAGCAAAGCCGCTTTAGATTTTTATGCTAACCATCCATTGCATAAAGCGGTGATGCCTTTTATTGCCGAAGCCCGCAGCGAACGCAGGGTTGTTGATTACGAGTTTTAGAAATCAGACCTGATTCCCTCCCCCTTTAAGCTCCCCATATCTCAAATCACATGATCTAACCAGTGTTACAAGAAAATCTTGAGTTATACTTATAAATTCAATCAAAAAATTCTTATTCGTTATTCTGAACTTTCCATCCAATCCAAGAGGTTTAACCTCAAAGTGTGAAAGTTTTATATTTTGGGCTTTCTTGTGATTATAACTGAAGCGAGAATGAATAACAATATTTCTTAATTTTTTGTATTCGTCTATCTGCTTTAAGCAATTCTCAATAGCAGAAATATCCACTCCGTATACTTTGTTTAGATACTTAATATATTTTGAAAAATATCCGCCACTTTCACTAAGATCATCAGGTTTAATGTTAAACTCAAATTCATCATCGACAATAGAACAAAGTTGTTTGACTCTACTTTCAATAAATGAAAACAAAACAAAAAACTGAGCAATTCTGTTACTTTGAATAACCTCGTCAATCATTAATAGGTCTTCATCAAATTCAGTATTACCACCATCTAAATCTAATAGTTGCGAGGCTTGACCTTGCAACAATGATTGGCGATATTCATGCCACAATTTTTCTTGGTTTTCAAGCATAACATTAAATCCTTGATAAGAGATTGAAATATTATATTCAAATTCAGGAATTATATTCCATTGATAATCATAAAGATTTCCAAAGTTTATCTTCATATATCTATACTAATTTAATGAATAAAGTATATCGCCCAATAATTTTTTAGCATGCCCTATTCCCGAAATATGCTGCACACCTAGTATTAAACTTTTGGGTGTTTGTTTTAGCTTACAGCGTTGCGCATTGCGTTGCACAAAGGCCAACATTTTACTAAATAATTCGCTTTGGTAATAAGCTTGTTTTTTCTCATCGGGGAAGTAAGCGGCAAAAGCACTATTCTTCATTACAATTTTTTCAAAGCCCAGTTGTTTGGCCAACTCACGGAGCTTAATCATTTCAATTAAATCCCACACTTGCGGAGGTAATTCGCCAAAACGATCTTTTAATTGCAGTGCAAATTGATCCAACTGTGCATCACTACTTAATGACGAAAGCTCATTGTACAAGCTTAATCTTTCGGCAATATTACGCACATAATCATCCGGAATTAAGGCCTCTAAATCAGTTTCAATGGTACAATCTTTGGCTTCAATTTTATGAATTTGCTCTTCTTTAAATAACTCAGCAAACTCATCTTCTTTTAACTCTTGAATGGCTTCATCCAAAATTTTATTGTACATCTCAAAACCAATTTCGGCAATAAAACCACTTTGCTCACCACCCAATAAATTACCAGCACCACGTATATCCAAATCGCGCATGGCCACATTAAATCCGCTACCTAAATCACTAAACTCTTCAATAGCTTGTAAGCGCCTACGCGCATCATTTGTTAAGCTGTGCATGCTTGGCACCAATAAATAACAAAATGCTTTTTTATTGCTTCGCCCTACTCGTCCGCGCATTTGGTGCAAATCGCTTAAGCCAAACATGTGTGCGTTATTTATAATTATGGTATTGGCATTGCTAATATCCAAACCACTTTCAATAATAGTAGTGGCAAGTAATACATCGTAATCGCCCTCAATAAACTTAAGCATTACATCTTCTAGTTTATCGCCCTCCAACTGGCCATGTGCAACACCAACTTTTACACCCGGGCAAATACGCATAATACGCTCTGCCAAATCATAAATATCTTTTACCCTATGATGCACAAAAAACACTTGTCCGCCACGTTCAATCTCGGCCATAATTACTTCTTTCACTACATCATCATTGTAGCTGTGTAACTCGGTAGTTACCGGCTGACGATTAGCAGGTGGAGTATTGATGATGGATAAATCGCGGGCACCCATTAACGAAAAATGCAAGGTACGCGGAATAGGTGTTGCGGTAAGTGTTAGCGAATCTACGTTTACACGTAATGATTTTAATTTTTCTTTTGCGGCCACACCAAACTTTTGCTCTTCATCAATAATCATTAAGCCTAAATCTTTAAACTTAATATTTTTACTAAGCAGTTTATGTGTGCCAATTAATATATCAACCTTACCCTCGGCTACTTTATTTATTACCTCTTTTTGCTCAGCTGCCGAACGAAAACGATTCACATAATCAATGTTACACGGAAAGCCTTTTAAACGCTCTTTAAAAGTACGATAATGCTGATTGGCCAAAATAGTTGTAGGCACTAAGATGGCTACTTGCTTACTATCGCAAACAGCTTTAAATGCTGCACGTATAGCTATTTCTGTTTTACCAAAACCCACATCGCCACACACTAACCTATCCATTGGATGCAGGGTTTCCATATCTTTTTTTACATCAGTAGTTGCTTTGCTTTGGTCGGGCGTATCTTCATACATAAAACTAGCCTCAAGCTCCACTTGCATGTAGTTATCTGGCGAGTATTGAAAGCCCGATTGTGCTTTACGCGATGCATAAAGTTTTATCAAATCGCGAGCAATATCTTTTACTTTTTTCTTGGTGTTGTTTTTAACTTTTTCCCAAACATCGCTACCCAATTTGTGTACACGTGGTTCGCCACCATCTTTACCCACAAACTTGCTTATTTTATGAAGCGAGTTAATGCTCACATACAACAAATCATTATCGCGGTATACCAAACGAACGGCTTCTTGTATGCGTCCGTTAATTTCAATTTTTTCTAATCCAGCAAAACGTCCAACACCATGATCAATATGGGTTACAAAATCGCCTGGTTTTAAATCGCGTAATTCCTTAAGCGTAATAATGCGGCTTTTGCTGTAGCTATTGCGCACTTTACCACGGTAAAATCTATCAAAAATTTGATGCTCGGTGTAGCAGGCTAACTTTAAATCATGGTCGATAAAACCTTTGGCAATGGCATGATAAACTGGATTAAACTGAACGTCTTTATCCAAATCATCAAAAATAGTATACAGGCGCTCCACTTGGCGGCTGCTATCACTAAAAATTAAATTAGTTAATTGTTCGGCTTGATTTTGTTTGAGGTTTTCGATAAGCAACCTAAAGTTTTTATGAAAAACAGGTTGAGGACTTATTTTAAATTGAATAACCTCATGCGCTTTAAATTTGGTACGCGTACCAAACTCAACCAAATGATATTTTTTTAACTGCTGTATAACTTGTTGCGGGGTATCATACAGTTTTTCAACGGGCTCAATAGGTTCGGCATTTAATTCGGGTTCGTAATTGGCCAAAATATTAATTGCCTTTTCCCAGCCTAGTTCTAATTGTTGTTGCGCAAAGTTGGCATCCAATGTCCAGATAACCGTGTTTTGAGGCAAGTACGAGAACAGTGAATTACGTTCTTTATTGCCCGATTCTTTTTGAACATTTGGAATGATAAAAAAACGATCTACTTTTTTTACCGATAGTTGAGTATTGGGATCAAAGGTTCTGATACTTTCAATTTCATCACCATTTAACTCTAAGCGATAAGGCTGATCATTGCTAAACGAGAACACATCAATAATACCACCGCGTATACTAAACTGCCCTGCTTCATAAACAAAGTCGGCACGTTCAAAATGATGTTCGGTTAAAAACTCAATAAAAAACTCCAAATCAAAAGCATGCCCTACTTTTAGCTCAAAAGTATTTTGGGTAAGTTCTTTTTCGTTTATCACAAGCTCGGCTAAGGCTTCGGCAGTTGTAACAACTAACTCGCCTGTAGAGCTAAACTGATTAAGTCTGTTTAACACCTCGGCACGCTCTAAAACTTGCGTGCTATCGGGTTGGGTAATGGTAAACGATTTACGGTACGAAGGAGGAAAATACAATACGGTTTTACCTTCCAATAAATTCTCCAAATCGGCATAAAAATATCGGGCATCTTCTTGGTTGGTAAACACAAAAAGTTGCGAACGCTGCGTTTGCATGTAATAGGCAGCAGCTAGCACGGCATCAACCGAACCTACTAATCCTTTTAAATGGATTACTTCCACCTTGCTTTTGTTTAAAGCAGTGGCTAATGTTATGTATTTTTCACTTTGGCTGTAAGCGCCAAGTAATTGCTGTAAATTCAACGCACCAAAAATTTGAGGTGCGAAGATATTATTTTAAAGCAGGTAGCGGAGGGTTATTTTGCGTTATTAACTACCTAATTCATTAAAAAATTCCTTTAGGGTAAGGCCATAATATCTACAAAGTGCATCTAATGTACTAATTGAAATATTATTTGTTGCAGTTTCAACCCGTGCAACATGAATTCCAGTATCATTAAACACTTGCTCTTGGGTAAGTTGTTTAGATAATCTCAGTTTTTTCAAACCCTGAGATACGTCTTTTAACAGTTCGATATTTTTAAGTTGCCCCAAGCAGACAATTTGCCTACTTGTAACGTACCTTACAATGACATGTTTGTCATTATTATTTTTACTTGGTT